>NZ_JAQGLG010000026.1 GCF_028292965.1 Sphingomonas bacterium
GCCCGGCCGTCGATAGCCTTGGTAGACCGGTCGTCGGTGGTAGCGACCGGTGCGGCGGGCGTGGGCAGATAGCGCTGCCCGGCAAGGTAGATCACCAGACCGGCGACCATGCCGATGCCGGCAAGACCGAAACCGTAATGCCAGCCATAGGCCTCGCCGATCGTGCCGCACAGCAACGGAGCGAGGAAACCGCCGATGTTGATGCCGACATAATAGACATTGTACGCCCAGGCGCGGCGCGGGTCGCCGGGGCCGTAAAGGTCGTTGATCTGGCTCGGCAGGCTGGGCAGGAACAGGCCGTTGCCCAGCGCGATCGTGGCGAGTGCGACATAAAGCAGCGACTCGAACGTCATCATGAAATGGCCGGCGGCCATGATCGAAGCGCCGAGGATCACCGCGCGCTTCTTGCCGAGCAGCCGGTCGGCCACCACGCCACCGATAATCGGCGTGAAATAGGCGCAGGCGGTATAGGCGCCATAGACGACCGAGGCATGACCCTGCCCGATCAGCAGCTCCTTGGTCATGTAATACATGAGCAGGGCCCGCATGCCGAAGTAGGAGAATTGCTCCCACATATTGGTCAGGAACAGGATGGTGAGGCCGCGCGGTTGACCGAACCAGGTCTCTTCCGGCGGCGCCACCACGTCGGTCGTCACGCGGCGATCATCGCGTCCGCGCCCCAGATCTTGTCGTCGCAGAACACCATGCCATCGCGATATTCGACGCCGGGCACGCGATCCTGTTTGAGGAAGGTCGGCCCATCGAGATCGACGATGTCGCACAGCTGGCCGAGCACATAGCCCGGCGCCATGGCGAGGCTGGTGCCGACCATGTTGCCGACCATCACGCCGAGCCCGGCGGCGCGCGCGGCGGTGGCGATCATCAAAGCCTCGGTCAGGCCGCCGCATTTGTCGAGCTTGATGTTGAACACGTCGAACCGCGCGGCGACGGTGCCGACATCGGCGAGCGAGAGCGCGCTCTCGTCGGCGGCGAGCGGGATGGGCGATTTGTAGCCATCGAGATCTGCCTCGCGACCACGCGCGAGGGGCTGCTCGATCAGCGAGACGTTGGCCGCCTGCATCGCGGCGACCAGCGCATCGAGATCGGCGATGCCGAAGCCCTGATTGCCATCGACGCCGAGCCACACATCGGGCCGCGCGGCGCGAATCGCGTCGACGCGGGCGATGTCGAGATCGAGCTCACCGGTAAGCTTGATCTTGATCGAGCGCGCATCGGCATAACGACGTGCGCCGGCGGCCATCACCTCGGGCGTGTCGGCGCCGAGGGTGAAGGTGGTGACCAGCGGGCGCGGCTGATCCAGGCCAGCCAGCGCCCAGACCGGCTTGCCGGCACGCTGCGCCTCGAGTTCCCACAAAGCGGCATCGATCGCATTGCGTGCGCCGCCCGGTGGCAGGATCGTACGCAGCTCCTCGCGCGACGGGCCGGCCTCGATCGCGGCGCGGACGCCCTCGATCGCGGCGAGCATATGCGGCACATCGTCGTGCAGGTAGAACACGCCCGAGCCTTCGCCGCGCCCGCGATGCTCACCATCGCTCAGCGTGACGACCACAACGTCCGAGGTCTCGAACACATAACCCGAGATGCGGAACGGCGCTGAGAGGGTCAGCGTCTCCACCGCGACGTGAAGCGAAAGCCTGGGCATCAGTAGTTCACCGTCATGTCGAGCAGGCCGAAGGTGAAGGCGACGTACAGCACCATCAGGGCGGCCAGCAGGATCAACACCGATCCCAGCTTACTCGGCCAGCGGCGACCGCCCTTCCAGGCGAGCAGCACATTCCATGCCGCCAGCCCGACCGTGCCGAGGAACACGATCAGCCCTACGATCTGCATGAACCACAGCTTGCCATCGGAATCGCTGGTCAGGTTGGAGAGGTCGGCGAACATGCTGTTCACCACCAGCATCCAGCCGATCAGCACCACCAGCACCAGGCCGGAGAACAGGCGGACGAGACGGTAGGCCTGGCGGGCGCGGCCCTCCACCGGGAGGGGCGCCTTGTAGGAACGGCGGACCAGCGCCGAGACGGGCCAGTGCAGGAAGGCCAGCAACAGGATGGCGAGGCTGGCATAGGTGAAAGGCAGGACCCAGCCCGGCGAGATGCTGGCCGGCGTGCGGTCGAACACGGTGAACGGCGACTCCATGTCCATGCTCCAGCGCACCACCTTGCCGTCGACCAGCTTGGCGGCGAGGCGATCGTGACCGTGCGCATCGCGCCACACGAACGGGGCGATCTCGACCCATTCGGTCGGCGCGCCGCCGGCGCCCTTGAGCGCCGGGATGAGCAGTTCACCCTTGGCGTTGGCGGTCACCTCGGTCTGGCCGATCAATTGCAGCGCGCGGACGAAGCCGGTTTCCATGCGGCGGCTGGCCTGCCAGCTGCCGGCCATCATCTTGACGTGCTGTGCCGAGGTCTTGGCATCGACGCGGCCGTCATGTTCGGTCGAGGGGAAATAACGATCGGCGAAATCGGCGAACAGCGAACCGCGGATCGTGTGTGCGCCCGCCGCCCCGCCGGCGCTGTTGAACGAGACGTACAAGCCGACATGATCGGCGAGAAACAGGTGCAGCGAGGTGTGGAAAACCTGCGTGTCGCCGAGATGGGCGATGACCTCACGGCCGTTGATGTTGGTCTCGAAGAAGCCCAGCTCCATGCGGTTGAGCGGCGGCAGGACGGTGGTCGGCGTGTTGTGCATCATCTCGGCCGTCTCCGGCTTGAGGATGCGCCCGCTGCCGGTCGCGCCGCCGTCGAGATGGGCGAGCATGAACTGCGCCATGTCGGCACCGGTCGACGACATGCTGCCGGCCGGGGCCGGATCGACGATCTCGAACTTGTTCGGCTTGGCCGAGGCGCGCGGATAGCCGGTCGCCATGTCCGGCACGAGGCGCGCGGGCAGCGGCTGGCGGAAGGTCGAGTTGTTCATGCCGATCGGCGCGAACACATTCTTCTCGACATAATCGTCGAACGGCATCTTTGACACGCGCTCTACGACATAGCCGGCGAGCGTCGCGCCATAGTTGGAATAGGCCGGCGTGGTGCCCGGCGCGAAGATGCGCTTCGGCACGAACATCTTGAGGTAATCGCCGATGCTCTGGAGATGCTTCGTGTCGTAGAACATCAGGTTCTTGGCGACATCCTCGAACCCGGCGGTGTGTGTCAGTATCTGACGCATCGTCACCGGCTTGCCGTCATAAGGCGGGATGTTGAAATCGAGATAGGTGTTGATGTCGGCGTCGAGGTTGATCTTGCCCTGCTCGACCTGTTGCATCACCGCGGTCCAGGTGACGAGCTTCGAGACCGAGCCGGGGCGGAACAAAGTCTTGTCGGGATCGACCGGCTTGTGCGAGGCGATGTCAGCATAACCGAAGCCCCGCTTGGTCACGACCTGGCCGTCCTTGACCACAACGACAACGGCGCCGGCCACATCGCCCGCGCGCAGCGCATAGGGCATATAACCGTCGAGCCAGGCATCGACATCGGTCTTGGTAAGGGTCGGCTGCGCGGCCGGCGTGACCGGCGGCGCGGTCGTCGCAGCGGCAGTGGCGGCCACGGGTTTGGTCGGCGGCACCAGTTGGCTCGCCTGTTGCGCAATGGCGGTACCCGCCGTCAGCACCAGTAACCCTGCGGCAATCTTGTTGAACAAACGCATCGCAGCCCCTTTTCGCCCGCTTTATGTCTGCGGGTCCCTCAATGTTTCTATTCAGGCATGATCAATCCTGATCGGAGAAAAGTCAACTCCGACCCGGGACCGCATCCCCGCATCATTTTCGTGCCGGCACCGGCGTGAACAGCAGGTCCTGATAATCCCAGCTGAAGTCGGCGACCGGTGAGACAGCGCGCATCGTCATGCGCTCGATCCCCCCTTCGGGCGTCAGAGCGAAGGTGGCGTAGGCCGGCTCGATCTGCTTGTCGTCCCAGCGGACGCGGAAGCTGTCATACTGGAAATGCTCCAGCGTGCCGGTCATGCGCGGCGTCTGCTTGAAGTCGATGCGCAGCTTGCCGCCTTCGTCGCGGATGCTGATCGGGCCGTACCAGGGATCGGCGAAGTCGCCGGCATAGCGCGCCGGCGCCAGCGACGGGCCAACCTGTGCCGGTGCGCCGTTGGTCGCCGTCATCATCGCGACGGCCTTGGCCTGGCGATCCTTCTTGAAATCGCGCCATATCTTGGGCCAATCGGTCCCCTGCACGCCGAGATAATGGTCGAGCAACTGGTAGGTCAGGCCCTTGATCACCTCACCATCCTCGGAATTGACGGTGATGAAGAAACCGATGTTCTTGCTCGGGATCATCACCACAGTGGCGCCGAAGCCGAACACCGCGCCGTCATGCATGACGATGCGCGTGCCGCGATATTCGGTGACGTCCCAGCCCAGCGCATAGGTGTTGAACCCCGGCTCGGGCGCGTCGGCTCCGGGCAGGCGCCCGCTCGGCAGGATCACGGTCGGCCGCCACATCTCGGTCGAGGCGGCCTCGCTGAACAAGCGGCCGCTTCCCTCGGGCAGCTTACCATGGTTGAGTTGGATCTGGATCCAGCGCGCCATGTCGTTGGCGCTGACCGCCATGCCGCCGGCCGGCGCCGCGGTGCGCCCGAGCGCGTCGCGCTCGTCGAGCACGACCTGCGTGCCGAGGCCGCGGAACGGGCCGTCAAGCCGGGCATGAGGCCAGGCGCGATCGGGAATGGTGAAGCGCTCGGTGTCTTCGGTGGTCGAGTGCAGCATGCCGGCGGGCTTCAGCACATTGTCGTGGACGAACTTCTCCCAGGTCTGGCCGGTGACTTCCTCGATCAACTGGCCGGCGACCATGTAGAGGACATTGTCATAGGCATAGCCGCTGCGGAAACTGGTCGCGGGCTTGAGATAGCGCAGCTTGCGCACACTCTCGCGCCGGTTGAGGTTGGTGCGCGGCACGAACAGCAGGTCGCCCTCGCCCAGCCCAAGGCCGCTGCGATGGACCAGCAGGTCGCGGATGGTCATCTCGCGCGTGACCCAGCTGTCGTACATGGCGAACCAAGGCATATGGTCGACGACCTTGTCGTCCCATTTGATCTTGCCCTGGTCGACCAGCAGCGCGAGCGCGGCGGAGGTGAAGGCCTTGCCCGTCGAGCCATTGGGGAAGAGCGTATCGGCATCGACGCGCTCGTCCGAGCCGAGCTTGCGGAAGCCATAGCCTTTGGCCAGCGTTACCTTGCCGCCCTCGACCACGGTGATGGCGAGTCCGGGCGCGCCGACCGACTGCCGCAGCGCCTCGACCTGTGCATCGAAACTGGCCGGCACGTCGGCGAGGGCCAGCGAGGGGATCGTGACCAGCGCGACGCCCAGCGCCAGGCGCGTGAGGCGAGATCGAAGGAAAGCTGCCATCTTCAGGCTCCTCATTCGGGCTTCACATAGTGATAGGTTTCGTACGGCTCCGAGCCGAGCGACAGGCGCGGATCCTGCGGCGTGCCGTAGAATTCCAGACGGTTGAACGGGCCGCCGGCGCGCGCGCCGGTGACCTGTTCGTAAAGATGCGGCCCGATCTGGTCCCAGGCGGTCTTCACGCCTTCCACTTCGGTGGTAATGCTGTTGGGGCCGGTCGCGGTGACGATCATGTCATGCTTGGGGTCGGCCGGACGGCTATAATCGCGGCGGTTGGCGCGATAATGCCCGGATTCGGTGACGCCCGACGCCCCGGTCCAGCGCGGCGCGGGTGTCTGCGGGAAGACGCGGCCGACGATTGCCTGGCTCAGTTCGGTGCGGGCGAGATAGCTGCCCTGCCCGCCGCTGGTCGAGACGAAGAAACCGAAGCCGGTCTCGGGTGACATGATCAGGTCGGAATGGAAATCGACCGTGTTGCCGGCATGGCCGACCAGCCGCGGGCCCGCCTGGCGGTAGACGAGATACCCATGCGCCATGGGCTGAAGGTCGGGCGCATTGCCGAACGAGTCGCTTTCGAGCAGCTTGACCGTGGCCGGGCGCAGGATGACATGGCCATCGAGCTGGCCGTTGTTCAGCATCGCCAGCATGAAGCGCGCCATGTCGGGCGCGGTCGCCGAGACCGATCCGGCCGGCATCACCGAGGAGAGATATTCCCCCGGTTTGGCGACGAACCGTCCATCGACGAATTTGTAGCCGGTTGCCATATTGGCGGCCATCGCCCCGGTCAGCGGCTCGCGGAAGGTGCTCGAACTCATACCGAGCGGGCCGAAGATGTGATGGTCGACATAATCGGGGAAGGCTTCGCCCGAAACACGCTCGACGATATAACCGGCGAGCGCCGCGCCGTAATTGGAATAGGCGATCTCGGTGCCCGCAGGCCACAGGCGGGCGGGAATGCGCGTCTTGAGCCATTGCTGGTAAGGCTGGGTCTTGTCGAAGCTCTCATAGATGAGGCCGCCGACATCGCTGAACCCCGGGCTGTGCGACATCAGGTCGCGGACGCGGACCGGTTTGCCCTCGAACGGGGGAATCTTGAAATCGATGTAGGTGTTCACATCGGCGTCGAGATCGACCTTGCCGGCTTCGACCTGCTGCATCAGTGCGGTCCAGGTGAACAGCTTGGAGACCGAACCGGGGTGGAACAAAGCGCGCTGTGCATCGACCGGCACGCCGCGCGCGACATCCGACCGGCCATAGCCGCGGGTGAACAGCACATGGCCCTGATAGACCACCGTCACGATCGCGCCGGCGACTTCGCGCGTGGCGATCTGCTGCGCCACCACGCCGTCGACGAATTCGGCCAGGCCAGCGACATGCGGCACAACGGCCTTGGCGGCCGGACGCGCGGGATGCGCCGGACGCGCGGACGCCGCGACGGGCATGACGGCGAGCGCCAGCGCCATCGCGGTCAGGGTACGACCGATGATCATGAAATTTCTCCCGGGGAGGTGCGGAGCAGGCGGTAAAGACCGATGGTCAGCAGGGGCACGACGTAGACCGCGAGCAGGGTGTAGGCGAGCACGCGGTAGCCGCTGCCGATCAGCGCGACGAGGCCCACACGATCGGCGACGAAGATGCAGCCGATCAGCAACACCGCGGCAACGGTGGCGCGCGCGCGGTGCGACAATTCCTCACCCTTGCGGCGGCGCCAGACGGTGGCGACACGCTCGTTGATCGCGTGGACCGAGCCGGTGCCGCTTTCGAGCAGCGCGGCGAAGATCATCACCTGGAACAGCAGGTGAAACAGCGGGAAATGCAGCTGTTGCAGGATGAAGTCCGACGGCAAAGTCTGCGATGCGATACCGGGGTAGAAGGCGATCATGCAGATGAAGAACAGCAAGGCCGGCAACATCGCCAGCGGGCCGGCGACCACCCCGGCGATCACCGCATCGCGGCGGCTGGTCAGATGCCGCATCACCGGCAGGATCACCACCGCGCCGGCGATATTGTAGCTGGCATAGGTCAGCCCGCCGAGCGCCCATCCGTCGCTGGGTGCGGGCAACGAGAAGCTGCCGGCGATGCGCCCGCCGAAGCTGTTCACCGACAGCAGCACGAACAGGATGTAGACCCCGTAGAGCAGGAACGAGACATATTTGAACAGCCGCTCGACCGAGGCATTGCCGAAGGTGACGAACAGCGCGATCGCCACCGCCAGCGTCAGCGTGCCAACGATCGGCGGCAGGCCCAGCGTCGCCGCGCCGATCGCACCGGCCGCGGCGCCGAACACCGACAGGATCAGGACGACGAACAGCAGATAGGCGACTTCGAACACGATCCAGAAGGGCCCGAGCAGCCGCGCGAAGAAGCTGCGATATTCATAGGTGCCGAAACGATGCGAGAAGGCGAAGGTCACGGCGCACACTGCGCTCCAGATCAGCATCGCCAGCACCATGCCGGCAAGGCCGCCCCATGGGCCGCTGGGCAGAAAGAATTCGGCCAGCTCGCGGCCGGTGGCGTAACCGCCGCCGATCACCACCGCCTTGAAGGCAAAACCCGGCAGCAGGAAACGCTGGAACCAGGTCGAGCCCGTCGGCGTGGTGCTGTCGGTCACGCGGGTCAGGCCAGACAGCTGTCGATGAGCTCGTCGAACGCCGGCCCGCCGCGGATCGGGTCAGCGACCGGCAATCCGAGCCGCTTGCTTTCCGCCGCCATCAGCGCCGCCGCCTCGGCCTCTCCCAGCGCGCTGGTATTGTAGGACAGGCCACCACAACGGATCGCCGGGTTGGTGCGCCGGCCGAGCAACAGGGTCATCTCGATCACCTCTTCGGCGCTCGGCAATTTGTAGCCGGGGGCGCCGAGCACCTCGGTACGACCCGGTTCGTGGCAAACCACGAAGACATCGGGCTGACTGCCATGCAGCAGCCCCAGCGACACCGCGGCATAGGCCGGGTGCATCAACGACCCCTGCCCTTCGATGACGTCCCAATGATCGGGCGCGGCATCGGGCGAGAGCAGCTCCGCCGCACCAGCCTCGAAGTCGGAGATGATCGCATCCATCGGCATGCCGCCGCCGGCGATCATGATGCCGGTCTGGCCGGTGGCGCGGAAATCGCAATCGAGCCCCCGCTCGGCCAGCGCGCTGGCGAGCGCGAGCGCGGTATATTTCTTGCCCAGCGCGCAATCGGTGCCGACGGTGAGCATGCGCTTGCCGCTGCGCTTGCGCCCGTTGGCGACGGGAATGTCGGCGGGCGGCGTGCGCACGTCGATCAGTCGGCGGCCGAGACGAGTGGCGGTTTCGGCCAGTCCGGGGATCTCGGCAAGGCGGGCATGCATGCCGCTGACGATGTCGAGCCCCGCCTCAAGTGCATCGATCAACGACGGGCGCCAGTTGTCCGGGATGAACCCCCCGCCATTGGCCACCGCTATCACCATCGAACGCGCACCGCGCGCGACCGCCTCGGCCGGAGTCATGCGCTCCAGCCCGGTGGTGACAGTTGCGCCCGGGCAGACATTCTCGCCAACGCATTTGTCGCCGGCCCAGTCACGCAGGCCGAAGGCCGTCTTGGCATAACCGGGCTCGGTCGTGTCGCCGAGGAACAGCAGATAGGGCTGCGGCAGCACGGTCGCGCCGGCCTGGGAGAACGGAAAGTTCACCGTGGACCGCCGGTACCGCGGCCCTGCGCAGAACGCACCGCCATGGAAGGACGATGACACGCGGCCCGATCGATCGGCGTGCCGTCAACAGTTTTGACGGCGCATTCTACTAAAGCCACGACGATAACCCCCGTCTTTTCTAAATGGGACTATGTTGGCCCAATCAGAGAACGTCAACACGATTCGACGAAAAATCGCCGACGCTGCGCCTTTGCGAACGATCATTTCGTCGCATGGGGAACAGGCTGGAGGTAGCGGCCGAGATATTCGTCGGTGGCGTGGAACAGGATCAACCACGAGGCATAGCGCGTCAGGTCATGCACCTCGTTGGGGATGATCAGCGTCTCATGCTCGACGCCGTGGGCGCGCAGGTCCTGGATCAACTCGGTCGATTGCGTCGCCGGCACGTTGCGGTCGTCATCGGCCTGGATCACCAGCACCGGCGAATGCCAGTCGCCGATCGTCGCCACCGGCGACGACGCGATCGCGCGCTTGTTGTCCTCCGGATCGTCGATCGGGGCGCCCATCGTCGCCAGCATCGACGCCCAGTTATAGACGCCGGCATAATCGACCCCGACCGCGATCGAATCCGAGGCACGGGCCAGCGCCAGCGCCGTCATCAGGCCGCCATAGCTGCCGCCCCACACGCCGATGCGCTTGCGATCGACATCGGCGCGGCCCTGAAGATATGTCACCGCACCGAGAAGATCGTTGGTCTCGCTGCCACCGCCCAAGCCGAAATCCTTGGCCTCGCGATATTCCATGCCATAGCCGATGCCGCCGCGATAATTGACCGACAGCACGACATAACCCTTGGACGCGAGATATTCGTTGAAGCCGTACGCCCCGGCATAGAACCCCATATAATGAAAGCCGGCGAGCATCTGGCGCGGCGGGCCGCCGTGGAAGAACAGCACCGTCGGGTGCGGCCCCTTCATGCCGGCGGGCGGCAGGAACAACTGGCCATGCACATCGAGCCCATCCTTGGCCTTGAACGTCACCGATTGTGGCGCGGCGAGGTGCGCGGTCGGGAAGGATGGCGCAGTCGTCTCGGCGGCGAGGCGCTGCCATTTGCCGCCGCGCAGCACGGCGGGGCTCAGTTGCTGGACGCCGCTGCTCTGCAACGCGAAGATGCTGCCGTCGGCGCTGATCTGTGGGAAGGCCTCGATCGTGGTGCCCGGCGCGGCGACCGGCACGGGCGGTTTCGACGAGAGATCGCTCGACCAGAAATGCAGTCGATCGATGTCGTTCTGGTTGCTGGCAAAGACCAGTTTCCGCCGCGACGGATCGAGCGTCATATACGGCACCTCGAACGCGCCCGAGGCGAGCGCACGCGCGCTGCCGCCGGTGGCGGACACGGCCCAGGGCTGCATCCAGCCGCTCTTCTCCCAAGGGAAAACGAGCTGCCCATCGGCGGCCCAGAGTAGATTTTCCGCGGCGAGTGTGGGGCGATAGACGCTGCCCGGGCCGGCATCGGCGGTCCATACGCGCTTGCCGAGGCCGGTCGCGGCATCGGCGGTCCAGATCTGCCAGGGCAGGCCCGAACGACGGCTGATGAAGGGCGAAGCCTTCGCCACCAGCACGCGGATGAAGGCAAGCTGCTTGCCGTCGGGCGAGAAGGTCGGCGAAGAGTCGATGTCGAAGCTCGGCGCCGCCCAGGTCAGGGTGCGCGCGCTGGTGTCGAACACGCCGATCAGCGCATGCAGGCGGCGCTGGCTGACGAACGCGAAGCGATGTCCGTCGGGCGACCATGTCAATGCGCGCACCGCGCCGAAATCGGTCAGCAACGGATGCGGCTTGGCGCCGGACGCAGTCAGGTCGACCGCCAGCACCTGGCGCTTGTCGAGATAGACCACCTGCTTGCCATCGGGCGAGAAGCTCGGCTCATGGCCGTTGCCGACCTTGCGCGCCTCACCGCCAGCGGCGGGCACCACCCAGATCTCGCGCGAGGTCGGCCCATCGGGCGAACTGGCGACATTGGCCGGCGCGTCGTCCTCGAGTGTCTGGCCGCGCGTGAAGGCTATCATGCTGCCATCGGGCGACCAGGCGACGTCGCCGATATCGTTGCCGTCGTCCTTGGTGAAGCTGGTGATCTGGCGCGATTTCGTGGTGGTGCCGGCCTCGCCGATCCAGACGTTGCGTACGCCCTTGATGCTGAATACCCAGGCCGCCGCGCCGCCCTTGGGCGCGGCAGCGAGGCTGGTGGGATAAGGTGCATCGAGCACCTGCTCGATGGTGAACGGCGCCGGATCGGCCGGCGCGGCATGGGCGAAACCGGCGGTGGCAAGAGCGCCCAACGAAACCATGCCCATCAACAGACGATTCATCGCGCCCTCCTTTGCGGGCTGTCCCGCTTATGTCTCAATCAAGACATTATGGCCTGAATAGAAAATAGGTCAACCGCAAACGGACCCCCGTTCGCTTACATTGCCTTGGTCTCGGGCAATTGCCCGGTCATCGATGCCGCCACCGCTTCGGCCCGCGCCATCACGCGCAGCACATTCTCCCCGGCGACCTTGCGGATATCCTCGTCGCTCCAGCCGCGCTGCATCAGTTCGGCGAGCAAGGCGGGATAGGTGCTGACATCCGCCATCCCCTCGGGGAGTTGCTCGCCGACACCGTCATAATCGGAGCCCAGCCCGACATGGTCGACGCCCGCCACCCTGGCGATATGCACGATATGGTCGACAACCTCGGACATGGCGACGCGCGGGGTTGGGTGCGCCTTGTGCCAGTCGGCAAACGCTGCGGCCGCCTTGTCGGGCTGGCCGATATACAGCCCACCATAAGGCGGCGCGTTGAGCCGCATCTTCTCCGCCGCCTCATCGGCCTGCCAGCGCCGGTACGCGTCGGAGATATAGGGCGTGGCGTAATTGACCATCACCACGCCGCCATTGGCCGCGACCAGCTTCAGCACCTCGTCCGACACGTCGCGCGGATGGTCGTCGAGCGCCCGCGCACTGGAGTGCGAGAAGATCACCGGGGCTTTCGATACACGCAGCGCGTCGCGCATCGTGTCCTCGCTGACATGGGCGAGGTCGACGAGCATGCCGAGCCGGTTGAGCTCGCGCACCACGCTCTCGCCGAACGGCGTCAGCCCGTGATGCTGCGGATTGTCGGTGGCCGAGTCCGCCCATTCGATCGTCCTGGTATGCGTCAGCGTGAGATAGCCCGCGCCGAGCGCGGCATAGGCGCGCAGCACGGACAGTCGGTGATCGATCTGCCCGCCGCCCTCGACACCGATCAGCGCCGCCATGCGACCCGATTTATGGATGCGGCGCACATCCGCGGCGGTGCGCGCCATCGCGAAGTCGTTCGGGTAACGCGCGACGATATCGCGCACCAGGTCGATCTGTTCCAGCGTCTGCTCGACCTGCTCCTGGCCGGGCAGGTCGGGCGATACCCAGACCGACCAGAACTGCCCGCCTACACGCCCGCGCCGCAATAGCGTGATGTCGGTGTCGTAATGCGCCGGACTTTTGTCCAGATGCGTCAGGTCGATCGTCCAGCGCTTTTCGCCCTCGCGGCTGCGCAGCGTCTCGGGCCAGTCGTTATGGCCATCGATCAGCGGCGTGGTCTTCAGGATGCGTTCGACCCGGGCGAGGTAATCGACCGGCGCCGGGGCAGCGGCAGTCAGCGACATCGCCAGACAAGCAAGGGGAATGACTATCCTGGCGCGGGGCATCGATATCTCCTGGTCTATGGTTCGAACGGCGTGATCCGCGGCATCGGGCACGGGCGACGTTCGTCGTTCTTTCGCGGCTGGTCGTACTTTCGGCTTTGCTTGGCGACATGAGGCGCGATGTTGTTGCGCTGCTGCGGCAAGCGATGGTAGTCGGGGTGACGAAGGGGCAGTTTTGTGCGATGATTTTCCTGATCGGGACGCTATTGTCCTAATCGGAGAACGTCAAGCGAGGCGAACAGGAGATGATTTTTTGGCGCAGCTGACTCTCGGTGCCGTGATGCGCGGCCTGCGCAGCCGCAATGGCTGGACGCTCAAGGAGATGAGCCAGAAGAGCGGCATTCCGATTTCGACGCTGTCCAAGGTCGAGCATGATCGGCTGACGCTGACCTATGACAAGCTGCAACTGCTCAGCGAGCGGCTCAACATCCATATGTCGGAGCTGTTTGCGGAAGGGGAAGCGACCGCCAGCGCCGCCCCGGTGATGGGCCGGCGCAGCATCGGCACGCTCGATCGCGCGGTGCGCGTGAATACCGCCAACTACGACTATTATTATCTCTGCACCGAACTGCGCCAGAAGCGCATGATCCCCAATTTGACCAAGATCCGCAACAAATCGCTGACCGACTTCGGCGACCTGGTGCGGCACCATGGCGAGGAATTCATCTATGTCGTCGCAGGGCAGCTGGTCGTTCACACCGAATTCTACGATCCGGTGGTGCTGAACCCAGGCGAGTCGATCTACATCGATTCCGCCATGGGCCACGCCTATCTCGCCGGCGAGGACTGTGACGAGGCGATCGCGCTGGCGGTGATGTCGAGCGCGGAGGACGATTTGATGTCGTCGCTCATCAACCTTCATGGCGAACGTGATCAGCCCGAGGAAAGCGAAGCCGCCTGACAGTCGACAGCGCCGGTACGTGCTGCCGGCCTGATAGCTACCCCTTGCCCATCCGGGCATTGTCCTGCCCCAGCACCGGCGCGGCGAACGGATCGGGGCCGGGCGTGCGGCCATATTTGATCGGCCGCGTCACGCCGCGATAGCTGCCGAGCGTGTCATGCGCGATCGACTCGATCAGCCCTTCCGCAAGCACCTGCGGATGATCGAACATGTCCTCGACCGGCCGTGCGACCGAGCAGGGCACCTGGTCGGCGAGCAGATGTTCCCAGTCGCGCGCGGTGCGCGTCATGAGCACCTCCTTCAACTGCGGCACGATCTCCCCGGCATGCTCGGCGCGCTTCTTCACGCTGTCGTAGCGAGGATCGTCGCCCAGTTCGGCCAGGCCGGTCAGTCGGCATAATGCCTGCCAGAAGCGCGCCGTATTGGCCGACAGGTAAATGTGCCCTTCTGCGGTGGGGTAGAGGCCAGTGATCCCGCCCGAGCGCATGTCGCGCCAGATGTCGAGCGTCTCGCCCTCGGCGCAGATCAGCCGCGCGGACTGCATGGTCAGCGCGCTGCGCAACAACGACACGCCGACGAATTGCCCGCGCCCGCTGCGCTCGCGCTCGAACAGCGCCGAGGCGACCCCGGCGGCAACCAGAGCGGCGGCATAATAGTCCACCGGCGAGCCATAGGTCAGCTCCGGCTCTCCCCCCGGCTTGCCCTGCAGCACGGTCATCCCGCTCATCGCCTGCAGCACCTGATCGTAGCCAGCGCGATCGCGCAGCGGCCCTTCCTCGCCATAGCCGGTGACCGCGCAATAGATCAGACGCGGGTTGCGCGCGCTTAGCTGGTCGTAGTCGATGCCGAGCCGTTCGGGCACGCCGGGCCGGAAGTTATGGACCAGCACATCGGCCTCATCGGCGAGCGCGAGCAGCGCGGCACGATCCTCCGCGCTTTTGAGATCGAGGACGGCGCCCTGCTTGCTGCGATTGACCCCGAGAAAGGCGCGGTTCTCGCCCTGCAGGGTGGAGGGATATTGGCGCAGATTGTCACCCCCGGGGGCCTCGACCTTGATCACGTCGGCGCCCTGGTCAGCGAGCAGGGTGCAACCATAGGGACCCGCGATATAGGCGCTAAGGTCGAGCACCTTTACGCCGCTAAGCGGGCCGGCCGGCCCGGTACGCCTGTCGCTGCGGAAGAGAGACGGGCCGGTCATGACGAGCTCTCCGGCACCAGCATCAGCCAGGTCAGCCGCCACGTTCCGTCTGCCACACCACCGGCACGGTAATAGGGCACATAGTCAATCGCCTCGCGTCCTTGGGGGGAGAGCCGCACCGTATCGCCCTGCACTTCGCCGGTGGCGGGCATGACCGTCAGCCAGTCCTCGGCCGGTGCATCGGGCAAGCGGATCGTCTCCTCGATCTTGAAGCCGTCGATCAGCCCGGTGGCATAGACCAGCGGGCCAAGCGTGATCGCGGCATAGTCGAAGTGCAGCACTTCCTGCCGCACCGGCTCGCCGCCAGGTGCCAGCGATTCCTGCACGTTGCGCGCGGTGGCCTGGTGTAGCCGTGGCACCAGCGGCAGGCGCAAGGCGATGATGTCGCCGGCCTGCCAGCTTCGTTCGATACGGACGTAGGTACCCTGCACAACACCCGCGACCGGCGCACCGTTGACGCTCAGCGTCGCACCCTCGGCCCAATCGGGGATGCGGATGTCGATGGCGAAGGTCGCAGCACGCTCAGGCGTCACCAGCAGGTCGATGGCGCCATCGAAGGGATAGCTGGTACGTTGCTCGATCGTCACCTTGCCCGCCGCCGTCGCCAGCGTCGCGACCGACGGCCCCAGCAGATTGACCGCGATCGCCCCATCCGCCGTTACACCATAAGCGACCGGCGCCAATTCCTCGAGCGCAATCGCCCCGCTCGACTTGCAGCAGCGCCAGTAAGTGGTGTGGACGCGGCGTCCATTGGGGAAGCTGTAATAGCACCAGTCCTCGCCATTCGGGGCCTGGGCACCGAGCAGGTCGTTATAGGCGGTGCGCTCGATCTCCTGCGCATATTGCGCCGCGCCGGTGATCGCGAGCAGTTCGCGGTTGAGCTGGATCCACGCCATGGTCGAGCAGGTCTCGACATAGCCGTACGGGCTGAACACGCCGGCGGGATTGAACACCTCGCGCGAGCGGTGCGCGGTGCCGCCCCATGGGCCGCCGCCCAGCGTCAGATGATGGTCGCGGATGTTGCGCCACAGATGCTCGACCGCGCGCAGATAGTCGGCGTCACCGGTGGCGCGGTGCAACTTTGCGATGCCGACCAGGTTCCACAGCAGCTGATAGGCCTTGCCGGTGGCGATTTCCGATGCGTCCGCGCCGGCCAGCGCACGCGACAGCAAGGCGTTGCGGGGCTCCCGATCGATCTGGTCGAGCACCAGCCGCGCGAGATCGAGGTGATGCTGCTCGCCGGTCGCGACATAGAGTTCGACCGCGGGATCGATCACCACGCTCGCCGACAGGCCGAAATGATTGCCCAGATCGGTGATCGCGTTCCGCCCTTCGTCGAGCGTGCGCCACACCAGATCGGCGATACGCGCGGCGGCGTCACGGTAGCGTGTCTCGCTTGTGTGACGGGCAAGCTCTAGCAGGCCGAGCATCAGGTAGCTGTGGGTCCAGATGTCCCAGGTGCGCAGCGCGGGGGCACCGTCCCAGCTTTCCGGCCGGGGCGGCTGGGGCTGGGTGAAGCGGCGTTCGGGGGCGTAGTTGCCGAGATAGCCGTCGCTGTCCTGCAACGCGATCAGATGATCGGCGACGTGGAGGACGTGACGCAGCAGATCATGGTCTCCGGTGCGCACCGCGGCGCGGGTCGCGGCTTGCAGCCACTTGCCGGCATGCTCGCCATACCAGTCGCCTTCGGTGTTGCAGCAGGTTTCGCCGGGCTCGAACAGCGCGATCGCCGGGCTCGTCTCATCGACGATGAAATGCGACAGCCGGCCGCGATGATTGGCGGCAAGCGCATCGCCCAGCACGCCGCCCAACGCGACCTTGCCGGGCGCCGCGAAGCTCATCGCACCCGTCAGCGTCGCGGCTACGGCCGGTGTGGTGGCGAGGTCAGCGGTCGACGACACAACGGAATCCAATCCCCGCCGAGCGATCCTTGCCCGGCGACATCAGTAGAAGCTTGCCGTGCTGGTCGAGCGCATAGGCTTGCGGGAAATACCAGTGCGAGGTCTGCGGTTGATAGGCGCTGCCGCCGCGCAGCACGGCGCCGCGGACATGCTCGTCGCGATATTCGTCGGTCCACTGCCAGACATTGCCGACCAGATCCATCACGCCGAACGGGCTTGCGCCGGCGGGATAGGCATCGACATCGGCAGGCACGGGCATATCGCGCGCAAGGCTCGGCTCGGGCGCTGCTGCGCCGTTCCAGTCATTGCCCCAGGGGTAGCGGCGACCGTCCGTCCCTTGCGCGGCATAGTGCCATTCCCATTCACGCGGCAGGCGCTTGCCCGCCCAGGCGGCATAGGCCCGGGCGTCCTCGATCGACACCCATGTGACAGGCTTGTTGCCCCATCCGCTGGGCGGCGCGCCGTCGTGCCAGTGCCGCAGGAAGTTGTGCGCGTCGGCGGGGCGATAGGCGGTCGCGTCGAGGAACAGCTTGAACGCGGCATTGGTGACGGGGAAGCGGTCGATCGCGAAGGCCGCGATGTCGAGGCGGTGGCGGTGATGACGCCGCGCGTTCGGCTCCCACGGATATTGCACGTCGACGCCTTCGGCCGCGTAACCCTCGATCACCACGCTGTGCACTGCGAAGTCGAAGGTCGCGGCGGGGATGTCGACCATGTTCTCGGGCAGCGCCTCGGCCCGTGCCGTTGGAGCGATCACGACCAGTTCCTGCTGCAGCGAGCGCCACTGCGCCGAATATGCAGCAAGCGGCGTCGCCGCGTGCGCGCACATCGTATCGAGGAAGTCGGGCAGCCATTCGGGGGCGGTGCCCGTCACGGCGAAGATGCCGCCGAAACCGCGGCCTTCGAGCGGCAGGGCGAACACCGCCTGCCCGTCCGCCATACGCGGCGAGAGCGGGGTGCCGTTCCAGATGTCATAATAGCGCGCGCCTTCGACGTGCGGCAGCGCGATCTGCTCACCGTCGACCGCATATTCGTTGCGATTGACGATGGTGAATAATGTCAGGGGTCCGTCGGGGAAGCGGCTGGCGAAAACTCCGGCCTGGAGCGTGTGCACGAAAGGCGTCCAGTCGGCGCTGACCAGCAGCGGGGCGAAACGACGCTGCACCGTCGCGACACGGCGCAGCGTCTCACCGTCGCGCGGCGTCAGCTGGTTCATGAAGCCGAAGACATTCTCCCAGGCATTATAGCCGATGCCGTTGAAGAAGGCCTGTTGCAGGTCGTTGTTGCGCTCGCGACCCCAGCGATTCTCGATGTTGATGATATGCCGTGGCTCGAGCCATTTCAGCTTGAGCACCGTCGGGATGGTGTCGGTCGGAATGCGCTTGGCCCAGCTCTGCACGTTCCACGACAGGATATGATCGCCGGCCTGGGCGGTCGTCTCGGGCTGCAGCACGACCGAGCGGCCACGCGCGTCGCACGCCTCGAGAAAGGCGCGCGGCACGCCGCTATAGGTGTCGCCGTTGATGCCGTCGGCACCGGTCGCGACGACCAGGTCGGCCATGCGTTCCCAATCGGGCTTGCCCGCCTGGCGCGTGCCATTGTCCCACGGCATGGTCGGCAGCAGCACCTTGACGCCGCGGGCATGGAAATCGTCGACCATGCCGCGCACGCCCGCGATGCCGCCGGGCAGCGCCTCGAGCAGGTCGAACTGGTTGCGGTCGTCGATCCCGATATTGGGGTAGATGTACCACAGCAGCACGCTGTCGACCCCGCCGAAACGGGCCTCGAGATCGTCGAGATAGCGGTCGACGGTGTAGCGGCCGGTGTCGGGATCGTAGAGGTAGCGGTCCTCGGCCATCATCTGGACATGGACGAAGTTACGCTGCGCCCAGGCCAGTTCGGGCCGGCGATAGACCGCGTCGTCGAAGCCGATGCGGATGAGATGTTCGGTGCGCCATTCGCGCAGGCCCTGTAGCCAGTTGTCGATCGCGCAGTCGACGTCGATCTTCCACCGCCCCATCTCGGCGAAGGGCCAGCCCGGCACCTTGCCCGGCTGCGGCAGGAACGGGCCGGTCAGCGCATGGGAGAATTTGATGTCGCTGCTGGTGTGGTGGGGGGAGCGCGTCATGATGTGCCTTGCGGGCGGGGATCGGTGCCCCCGGCATAGTGTGTCACGCCGCAATAGTCTGCCAGCGCGGCGGCGCGGCCGGGATCGTCGGGCGTGTCGAGCAGCGCGGCAACCTCGGCGGCGGTGGGAATGCTGGTCTGCGCGCCAACCCTCGTCGTCGCCAGCGCGCCGGCAGCGCTCGCGGAGCGTAGCGCCTGTGCAAGGTCGTGCCCCGCGGCGAGCGCCGCCGCGAGCACACCGCAGAAAGTATCGCCCGCCGCCGTGGTATCGATCGGCGAAACGGCAAAGGCGGGCTGGACGAAGAACGTGCCCTTGGCCAGCGCACAGCAGCCGCGCCCACCCAAGGTCACGATCGCGCAAGGCACGCCGGTCGCGGTGAGGCGATCGGCGACCGATCCGCCATCGCCAACGATGCGCGCGAGTTCTTCTTCGTTGACGACGAGCATGTCGAGCGTCGCCAGCAATTCCGCCGGCAGTGGCCGGGCGGGCGCGGCATTGAGCATCACCTTCACCCCGGCCGCGCGCCCGGTGCCGGCAAAGGCCATGACGGTGTCGAGTGGGGTTTCCAGCTGCATCAGGAGATGGCTGACCCCATCCAGCGCCGGCAGGTCACCCGGCCGCAGCGAGGCATTGGCCCCCGGCGCGACGGTGATGGCGTTTTCGCCGTCATGCGACACGGTGATCAGTGCCGCCCCGGTCGGTCGGTCGGAGCGCACTACATCCAGCGCCACGCCGGCGCCGCGCAACGATGCCTCGATCATCGGCGCCAGCGTATCGTCACCCAGCGCGACGAGCATGCGCGTCGTGCCGCCCCCGGCCCGGGCACAGGCCACCGCCTGGTTGGCGCCCTTGCCGCCGGGGATGATCGCGAGATCCTCGCCGAGCACCGTCTCGCCGGGCGCCGGTATTCGCGGCGCCCGGACGACGAAGTCGGCATTGGCGGATCCCGCCACCAGCACGGTGCCGTGGCGCATGGTCATGGCGGGCCCCTACTCCCGGATCAGAAGTCGCGGTGGAACGTCAGCGATACCGTACGCCCGCGCCCCGCGAAATAGTTCTGGAAGATGTCGATCTGCGACGACGACAGGAAGTAGAATTTGTTGAACAGATTCTCGACGCCCAGCGAGAAGGTGCCGATCTGTCCCGCCTTCACGTTCGCCGTCAGGTCGAACAGCGTGTAACCCTTGGTCTGCTCGTTGATCGCCGGGAGGCTGCGGCTGAAATAGCTGGTCGAGCCGAGCGACAACGACGCCGCGGGAATGACCTGGTACGTCGCCGTAGCGGTGAGCTTGTCCGGCGCGATATTGAGCACACCGAGGGGCGTGTTGATCGGAGTGGTGACGTTGTTGGCGGCAGAGGTCTTGCCGATGACGTGGCTGTAGACCAGGTTGAAGCGCAGGTCGCTCGTCGGGCGAAGTTCGCCGGTCACGTCGAAGCCGTAGATGTTGATCGGCCGGCGGTTGAGGATAAGATCCTTGGTCACCGGATCGACCGCGTAGGTCGAGCCGTTCTTGGACCTCGACTGGTAATAGGACACGCCGAAGCTGCCCATCGAGCCGCGCCAGTTGAAGCCGATTTCCTTGTTCTTGAAGATCACCGCTTCCAGATCAAGCAGGCCTTCGACCGTCTTGCCCGGAACGTTGACGTTACGCAGCGGAATGCCGACGTTCGGGAGAGTGAAGCCTTCGCTATAGGTGGCATAGGCCGAAAAGCCGCTGCCGAAGCGACCGATGATGCCGGCGTTGAGCAGGTCGTTCTTGTATTTGAGCTTGCCGCCCTTGACCAACACGCTGTTGCGGAAAGCGGTCGTCGTATAATCGTCGATCTTGACCGTGCCGTCTTCGTGCCGCCAGCCGCCGCTCAGCGTGACCGGACCGACATCGTAGGACAGCTGCGCATAGGGGCCGAAGCTGGTGTAGTTCATCGGCGGCACCCACACACGATTGGTCTGGGCAAGATATTGCTGGGTCTGGTCGTGCACCACGTCAATCCCGAAGCGCAGTTCCAACCCCGTCACGAACAGGTTCTGGTGCGCGTAGGACGTGCGCAGGCCGTACTTCTTCGACAGAATCTCCGACTGGTCGAAGAACCGGGTGGGCGAGATACGGATATCCTGTTTGTCGTCGCTATCGTCGCCGGGGAAACGCATTTCCTGCTTGGCATAATAGCCCGTCATGACGAGGCTGCCGCCCAGCAGGTCGGTATTGCTGTAGTTCAGCGCATATTGCTGGAAGCGATTGAAGTCCGGCTTGAACAGCAACAGTCCGGTCGCCGGATTGGTCGGCGCGCCGGGCACCGCGGTATCAGGAATGCCTGTGGTCTGGTCGGTGCCGAGCAAGGGGCGGACGCCGGCGACGTAGTGATAATTGCCGTTGGCCTTGAGGTAGAAGAAGCTGGCGCTGGCCTCGAGCCGCTGCGACCCATTGTCGCCGAAATCGTGGCCAGCCTTGAAGAACAGGCTGTATTGCTTCGAATCCGCCAGCGAGCTCGACGCGCTCAACCCAATACGGCGGCCATGGGCGTCATAGGTGATGCCACGCGACAGGTAGGCGGCGGCAGCGAAGATATCGATGCCGTCCGACTTGTGGGCGATCGTGACGCCAGCCTTATACTGCGAATTGTCGTCGCGGAACTGCGTGCCGAAGCGGCCGGTCACGCCGAAATGCGTGCCGTCCTGCGTCGCACGCCGGGAAATATAGTTGATGACGCCGCCGGCCGCGCCGATGCCCTCGGAGGCCGATGCGCCGCCGATCACCTCGATGCGCTGAATGGTCGCCATGTCGGTGAACGTCGCGTTGCGGCTGCCGTCGCGCAGCGGCGTCGACTGGGGAATACCGTCGAACAGATAGAGCGCGGTACGGCCACGCATCGTCTCGCCCAGCGTGTTGAGCGTCTGGTTCGATTCCGAATAGCCGGGCACGGTGCGGGCAAGAACGGCGGTGGCATCTTCGGTGATGGTCAGCGAGCGCTGCACCTCGGCCGGGGTGATGACGGTGATGGCGCCGGCAATCTTGTCGATCGCCTTGGGCGAACGCGTACCGGTGACGATGACCGTCGGCGCGCTATCGTCAGGGGTGGCGGCGGTCTGGTCGGCGGACTGGACGGCGGCGACAGTGGCCGGCGCGGCAGCGGCATCTGGTGCCAGCGGGTCCGCATAGGCCGCGGAGCACATTGCCCCGGTGAGTGCCGTGCCGAGCGCCAGGCGAGCAAGCATGTTCATGATAATCCCCTCCCACTTTTGTAGTTGGCCCCTCTCTAGACCCCCCACGCGGCGGGTTAAACAGGTCCGGGGCTGCGTTCAGACACGACGTTTTGTGTGTTGCCACCAAGAGGAATGCTTGGCGCTGACGAGAAAACAGCACAAATACTGTGGTTCAACGGGCGCTTTCACACCCTTCGCTCTGGCGCGCCCCGCACGGCTCCGGCTATCATGCGTGCCATAGGGGAGATGCGACAACGATGCGCAGCAAATTGTTCGTACCAGGCGCGCGGCCCGAATTCTTCGCCAAGGCTTTGGCCGGGGATGCCGACGCCATCTCGTTCGATCTCGAAGACGCGGTGGCGGAAGGCGGCAAGCGGGCGGCGCGAACGGCGATCGCGGATTTCCTTTCTGCCGATACGACGCGCAACGCGCTGGCCGCGAATGGCAAGCGCATCATCGTCCGCATCAACGCGCTCGGCTCGCCGCACTTCGCGGCCGACGTCGCGGCAATGGCGTTGCCCGACGTCGTGCTGATCAACCTGCCCAAGCTCGACGATCCTGCCGATGTCGCCACGGTCGCAGCAGCGCTGGATCGCGCCGAGCAGGCAGCCGGCGTCCCCCGTGCGATCGGGTTGTTGGTCACCGTCGAAACGCCGCGCGCGCTGCGCCGGGCAGCGGAGATCGCGACGGCGCATCCGCGCGTTGCCGGCCTTCAGCTCGGGCTCAACGACCTGTTCGAGCCGCTCGGAATCGACCGTACCGCACCGGGCAACGCCCATGCCGTGATGCTCGCCATGCGTCTGGCGAGCGCCGAGGGCGGAGCCTTCGCCTATGACGGCGCCTACGCCGCGATCGACGACGAGCAGGGCTTCCGTCGCGAGGCCGAGCAGGCGCTGGCGCTCGGCTATCTCGGCAAGAGCTGCATCCATCCGCGCCAGGTCGCCATCGCCAATGCCGTGTTCGGCACCAGGGCCGACGCGCTCGACGAGGCGCGCCGGATCGTCGCGGCCGCCGACACCGCCGCGCGGGACGGGCACGGCGCCTTCCAGCTCGACGGGCGCATGATCGATCGCCCGGCGATCGAGCGCGCGCGGGCGCAACTTGCCTTGGCGGAGAAGCAGTGATGATGTTGGCCCGCCTCGCCCGCCTGTTCCTGGCCTTGTTTGCTCTATCGCTCACCTGCACCGCGCTGCCCGCAGCAGCCGAGGACAGCGTCTCGCTGGTCAACGCTTCCCACCTGCCGCCCCTTGCCCCTGGCGAGGATGCGAAGCTGACGGCGATCGGCGGTCGTACCGTCGTCATCGGCCGTACCGGCGCCTGGGCGCTCGCGGCGGATCGCAGCAGCTGGCAGCCGCTCGACCGCGCACGTCTCCCCGCCGATTTACAGCTGCGCAGTGTCGCGGGTGATGGGCAGCACGCGGTCGCGCTGATCGGCGATACGTCCGGAATCACGCGCGCGGCGATGCTGCAGCTCGATGGCGACAGCTTGTCGTTGCGCCCCCTGCCCGCGCTGCCGCAACCGCTGCGGAGCGCGGCTGTGGTGGTGGAGGGTGACGTAGTCACGATCGCCGCGCTTGGGATGGACGGACGGGCGCAGCTGCTCGAGCTGGCGGAGGATGGCCAAGGATGGCGCGCGCGGTCGCCATGGCCCGGCGGCGGCACGCCGGGCACCATCGCCCGCCAAAATGGCGCGATCTACCTTACCGTGCTCGGCGGCGAGGGCGAGCGCCTCTGGACGCTTGGCGCCAAGAGCGGGTGGAAAGCACTGGGCGCGACGCCGGGCGCGCTGATTCGCGGCGTGGCGCGCGCGATTGGCCAGGCGCATGTCCTGTATCTGGTCCGCGAGGAAGGCGGCAGCGCACGACTCTACGCCTTCCATACCATCACCGGTTCATGGTCGCCCCTCCCGTGGCGCGCCAGCGGCGGGGTCGATGCGGCGGTGCCGTCGGGTAACGGGCTGGCGGTCGGGCATATCGATGGCGGGCGGATGACCTTCGCCGTCGCCGAGCTCGAACGCCAGCGCCGCGCGCTCGACCTGCTCGATTGGACGATCATCGTCATCTACATGGCGGCGATGCTAGGGGTCGGTGGCTATATGTATCGCCGCGCCAAGCTCAATTCGACCAGCGACTTCTTCCTCGGCAGCCGTTCGATTCCGTTCTGGGCCGCGGGCGTCAGCATGTTCGCCGGCAATACCAGTTCGATCAGCTATCTCGCCATTCCGGCCAAGGCGTTCGAGACCAACTGGGAATATATGACCTCGAAGATCGTCACCGTGGTCGGGCTGATGTTCGTCGCGATCTGGGTGGTGCCAGCATTGCGCCGGCTCAATCTCGTGTCGGTGTTCAACTACCTAGAGCAGCGCTTTCATCCCGCCATCCGCATGCTGGCCAGCGCTTTGTGCATTGCGATGCATGTGGGCGGGCGGATGGGCGTGGTGCTGTTCCTGCCCGCGCTGGCGATCGGCACGATCACCGGCTTCAACGTGATCGGCTGCATCTGCATCCTGGGCGTGTGCACGATCATCTACACCGCGCTGGGCGGGATGCGCGCGGTGGTGTGGACCGATTTCATCCAGGTCATCGTGCTGATGGGCGGCGCGCTGTTCGCGATCGGCTTCATCGTCTGGTCGCTCGGTTTTCCGGCGATCGAGCATGCCGCGATGGCGTCCGACAAGACCCATCTGGTCAATACCAGCTTCGACTTCACCCAGCCGACCCTGTGGGGTTTCCTCATCCTCATCCTGTTCGACACCGTGCTGACCTTCCCCAAGGACCAGATCCTGATGCAGCGCGCGCTGGCGACATCGTCGGACAAGAATGCCGGGCGCTCGATCTGGCTATTCGCCGCAGTGCTGCTGCCCGGTGGCTTCGTCTTCTACATCATCGGCACCGTGCTGTTCGCTTATTACCAGGCGCATCCCGGGCGGCTCGACCCGCTGTTGCCGATCGATGCGGTGTTCCCCTCGTTCATCGGCATGGAGTTGCCGCACGGCGTGACGGGGCTGATCATCGCCGGCCTGTTCGCCGCCGCAATGGGCACGCTGTCGGGCACGATCAACAGCGTGGCGACCTTGCTGTCGGTCGATTTCTACGAGAAGTTCAGCAAGGATCCGACGCAGAAGAAGACGGTGCGCTTCGCGGAATGGATGACGGTGCTTGTCGGTGTGGTCGGCATTGGGCTCGCCGTGCTGTTGTCGCAGCTCGACATCCACTCGCTGCTCGACCTGTCGATTGAGCTGTTCGGCGTGCTCGGCGGCAGCTGCGCAGGCGCCTATACGCTCGGCATGTTCACCCGCCGCGCCAACGCCGCCGGCGTGGGGATCGGCATCGTCGCGGCGTCGGTGGTGACGCTGGCGGCGAGCATCTTCCAGCTCGTCCATCCCTATTTCTATCTGGCGATCGCGATCTTCGTGTCGATCGCAGTGGGTTATGTCGCGAGCCTGTTCTTTCCGGCACCGACGCGCTCGCTCGAAGGGCTGATCGTCCCGATCGGCCGGTTCGGGCGGCGCACACAGGAGGACGCACCATCGATCTCCACTTCCTAAAGACCTTCGTCACGGTGGTCGATCGCGGATCGATGGCCGCCGCGGCGCGGGCGCTCAACGTCAGCCCGTCCGCGGTGGCGCAACAACTCCACGCGCTGGAACGCGAGCTGGGCGCACCATTGATCGTGCGCGTCGGGCGTACGGTGCGGATGACCGAGCGCGGCGGACGCATCCTCGGCCAGGCGCGGCAATTGCTGCGCGATGCCGCCGAACTGCGCAACACCGCCAATGACGATGCGATCAGCGGCAACCTGCGGCTCGGCGCGTGCACCACGCCGCTCAGCGGCATGCTGCCCGATATCCTTGCCCGTCTGATCGGCAAGTCGCCGGCGATCAACGTGCATATCCAGGCGTCCAATTCGGCGCAGCTCTACGCCGCTGTCGAGGCCAATGAGCTCGACGCCGCGTTCGTGCTCGAGGCGCCTTACCCGATCCCCAAGACGTGCGAGTGGCGCACCCTGCGCGAGGAAGCGCTGATCGTGCTGGCCCCCGCCCAGCTGGCGCGGCACGACCCGCACGACCTGCTGCGCAGCGAGCCGCTGATCCGTTATGACCGCCACCAATGGGGCGGGCGGAGCGCGGAGGATTATCTGCGCAAGGTCGGCATCACGCCGCATGAGCGGTTCGAGCTCAATGCGCTCAACGCGATCGCGGTGATGGTCGATCGCGGGCTCGGTGTGGCGCTGGTCCCAGACTGGGCGCCGCCTTGGCCGGCGGGGTTGGCGCTGGCGCGAATATCGCTGCCGACACCGGTGGTCGGGCGACGCATCGGCATCGTCTGGTCGCGTGCCACCGTACACACCCGGCTGGTCAATCTGTTGCTGGCCGAGAGCGAAGCGGCGATGGCCGATGCCCGGCAGGACGCTCGCGCTGCGACAATATGACATAAGCTGATCGCCGGCATCATCGCCGCCTGGCGCGCCGGCCGGGGCGGCGCCCGTCGGCGTTGCCATCCTCAGCGCCTTGAACCCCGCGGCGGGCAGGATAAAACGCTCCCGACGACATTGGCGAATTGTATAGTTGGCGAAACCCGCGTCCAATCCCGTTGCGTGCAGGTGCGACATGGGAGAAGCGAAAGTGCTGAAGGTACTGGTAGCAGAGGACGATGCCGATACCCGCGCTTATGTCGAGCGCGGCTTGCGCGAACTTGGCCATGTCGTGACCGGTGCCGCCGATGGGCGCGACGCGCTGTTCCTCGCCACCGGCGAGTCGTTCGACGCGATCGTGCTCGATCGCATGCTGCCGGTGGTCGACGGGATGACCGTCCTCAAATCACTGCGCGCCGCCGGCATCGCCACGCCCGTGCTGATGCTTACCGCGCTGGCCCGGGTCGAGGACCGGGTCGAGGGGCTGGAGGCCGGCGCCGACGATTATCTGGTCAAGCCCTTCGCCTTCACCGAACTGACCGCGCGCCTCAACGCGCTTGCCCGCCGCCCCGTCGGGGTCAGCGCCGAGACAACGCTGCGCGCCGGGCCGGTCGAGATGAACCTGCTCAAGCGCGAAGTACGCCGCGCCGGCCAGCGAATCGACCTGCAGCCGCGCGAATTCGCGCTGCTCGAGGAACTGATGCGCAATGCCGGGCGCATCGTCACACGCACCATGCTGCTCGAGCGCGTGTGGGATTTCCATTTCGACCCCAAGACCAACATCGTCGAGACACATGTCAGCCGGTTGCGGTCCAAGCTGAATGCCGGGTTTGGTGCTGGGGGTGGGGGCGACGTGATCCACACCGTGCGCGGCGCGGGGTATATGATCGATGGCTAGGCCGCGCCTGCCCTCCTCGACCGCGTTCCGCTTCGCGATGTTCTTCAGCATGGCGTTCACGCTGGTGATCGTCGTGATGGGCGCCTCGGTTTACTGGGCGATCCGCAACGAACTGCGCTACGAACTCGACCAGCGCGTCGTCGCGGCGCGCGAGGCGTTGCTGCGCGAAGCCGAGGACGACAGTATCGGGCTGCGCCGCGCGATCGACTACCGCGTCGCGCATGAGCGGGGCAATCTGCGCTATGCACTGCTCGATGCCAATGGCCGGCTGGTCGCCGGTCTGCCGATCGACCGGCCGCCGGTGCTCGGCTGGTCGGAAAGCGAATTCCGCATGCCTGACAATCCCACCGATGGTGCGCGCGTGTTCGCCGCGCGCACCGCTGACGGCGGGCTGCTGATCGTCGGTTCCGACCCGGAGGCGATCGAGGAGCTGGACGAGCGCATGGTGCCGCTGTTCGTCGCCGCCTTCGGGCTGATCGCGGCGATCGGCGCGACCGGTGCCTTCCTGTTCGGGCGGCTGTTGCAGCGCCGGCTCGACGCGATCAACCGCACCGCCGAGGCGATCATCGGCGGCGACCTGGCACGGCGCGTGCCACTGAGCGGCAAGGGCGACGAGTTCGACCGCCTCGCCGCGACGCTCAACCAGATGCTCGAGCGCATCGCCGGGCTGCTCGGCAATCTGCGCCAGGTGTCGGGCGACATCGCGCATGACCTGCGCACGCCGCTCACCCGGCTGCGCCAGAAGCTCGAACTGGCTGAGGCTGGCCCCGACGAGCCCGAGGCGCTGAAGGGTGCGGTGCACCAGGCAATCGAACAGACCGACGACATGCTCGCGCTGTTCGCGGCCATTCTCGGCATTTCCGAGATCGAGGCGGGTGGCGCCGGGGTGCGCATGACGCGCGTCGATCTGAGCGCGCTGGTGACCGACCTGGCCGACAGCTACCAGCCCTCGGCCGAGGATGGCGGCCGTACGCTGACTCGTGACATCGCGGGCGGCGTGGTGATCGAGGGCAATCGCGAATTGCTCGCCCAGGCCGGCGTGAACCTGCTCGACAATGCGCTGCGTCATACCCCGACGGGTACCGCGATCGGCATCAGCCTGACCGAACAGGGCGACGACATCATTCTCGCAGTCAGCGATCACGGCCCCGGCATTCCGGCCGACGACCGCGCGCGCATGTTCACGCGCTTCACCCGGCTGGAGAGCAGCCGGTCGACCCCGGGGCACGGCCTCGGGCTCAGCCTCGTCTCCGCCATCGCCCATGCGCATGGCGGCACCGCCACCCTCGACGACAATCATCCCGGAGCGATAGCGATGGTCACGATACCCAGGAGTCCGCGATGAGGCGGTCGCTCCTTCCCCTGTTGACGGCGAGCCTGCTGGCCGGCTGCGCCAGCTACACGCCAAAGCCGCTGGCGGCGCCGTCCGATGTGCTGGCCGCACCGAACCCTGCGATCCTGTCGGTCGACGCGTCGAAGATCGACCGGCCTTATCTGACGCCGCAGCCGATCGACCTGTCGGCACCGCTGACGCCCAATGCGCTGGCGGTGATCGCGGTGCTTGAGAATCCCGACCTCAAGGCGCAGCGCGCCAAGGCAGGGGTGACCGATGCGCAAGCCTTTTCGGCCCGGCTTTTGCCCGATCCGAGCTTCCAGGGCAGCTTCGACAAATTGCTCAGCGGGCCGGACGAATTCAACGGCTTCGGCGGGCAGATCGGTTTCGATCTCAACGCGCTGCGCACGGCGCGCGTGACACGGCAGTCGGGCGAGGCGGCAAAGCGCCAGGTGCGGCTCGATCTCGCTTGGGCGGAATGGCAGACGGCCGGGCAGGCGCGCTTGCAGGGCGTGCGTGTGCTGGCTTTGGAGCAACAGCTAAAGGTCGCGCAGACCAGTGCTGCCTCGGCTCTGAAGCTGTTCGACGCGGCCCAGCGCGCCGCCGGTCGCGGCGACATCGCGGCGGGCGAACTCGATACGCGACGTCAGGCTTTGCTCGACGCCTCGACCAAGGCGCGCACCGCGGAGAATGACCTGGCCACGGCGCGGGGCGATCTCAACAAGCAGCTCGGCCTGCCGCCGGAGACGGTGCTGCGGCTCGCCGCTCCCGACACGTCGCCGGTGCCGCCATCGGCCGAAGTGCTGACCGCCCAGGCGCTCGAACGCCGGCTCGACCTGCAGGCCCTGCGCGCCGGATACGGCGTGGCCGAGGCGGATCTGCACAAGGCGGTGCTCGACCAGTTTCCCAACCTCTCGCTTACCATGGCCTATGCCCGCGATACGGCGGACAATCGTACGCTCGGCCCGCAGATCGGCTTCAACCTGCCGCTGTGGAACCGCAACCGCGGCGGCATCGCCATCGCCCGTGCGACGCGCGAGCAGCTACGCGCCGAATATGACGCGCGGCTGTTCCAGACCCGCGCCGAGATCGATGCTGCGGTCGCCGGGCTGATGACCCTGCGTCGGCAGCAGCAGCAACTGGCCGGCCAACTGCCGGCGATCGAGAAATACGCCGCCGCGACCGAACGCGCGGCGACGCGCGGCGACCTGTCGCGCGCGACCGCCGATACCGCCCTGCAGGCGTTGCGTGATCGCAAGCTTGCTCTCCTCCAGCTCGGCCAGCAGATCGCCGAGCAGACCATCGCGCTCGAATTGCTGTCGGGCGGCCCCGCTGAAGGATGGACCAAATGAAGACCCACCTCCCGCTCCTGTCCCTGCTGCTGCTCGCCGGCTGCGGTGGTGCTGCACCCGACGAAAAGGCACCCGAAGCGACCGCCCAGGTGCGCACCGCCCAGGCCGTGCTCGGCTCGTCGAACGACAGCCTGACGATCTATGGCGCGACCGAAGCCGGCCCCGGCGGCGCGCGCGCCGTCGTCGTGCCGGCCGAAGCGATCGTCGCGACGATCAACGCGCCGACCGGCACCGCGGTCGGCGCCGGCCAGGTGATCGTCACGCTGCGGCCGAGCCCGACGACGCGCACCGAGATCGCCAAGTCGGCGAGCGACGCGGCGACCGCCGCCGCTGCCTATCGGCGTGCCCTGCGCATGCGCAGCGACGGCCTGGTCAGCGATGCCGATGTTGAAACCGCACGTGGCGCGCTGGCTACCGCCACCGCGACGCGCAACAATCTCGGCATCCGCGGCGGCTTCGCCGTGCTGCGCGCGCCCGGCGCGGGCACGGTGCAGGGCCTGACCGCCAAGACCGGCGACCAGCTCGCCGCCGGCACGACGATTGCCACGGTGGGCGCGCAAGGCGACGTCCGCGCGCGCTTCGGCGTCGATCCGGCGGTGGCACAGCGCATTCACCCCGGCCAGGCGATCCATATCGAGATGATCGACGGCAGCCATGCGATGGACGTCAGCGTGGTCGGCGTCGATCCGCAGATCGACCCGACGACGCGGCTCGCCTCGGTCTATGCCCGGGTGCCGGGCACCGGCCTGGGCGCGGGCGAGCCGCTGCGCGCCTCGCTGGCGGTCGGTGCAACCGCGACCGGCGTCAGCATTCCTTATTCGGCGCTGCTCGACGACGGCGGGCGCTCTTATGTGTTCGTGGTGAAGAACGGCGTCGCCAAGAGCGTCGACGTCTCGCCGGGCAATAGCTCGGGCGATCGCATCCAGATCCTCAAGGGGCTCAACCCGGGCGACAAGGTAGTCACCGAGGGCGGCACTGCGCTCGAGGACGGCATGAAGGTCAGCGAGACCGCGCCGGGAGCGGCGAAATGAAGGAGCTGATGCAGCGCCATGCGCGCTCGATCTGGCTGAGCGTCTTCCTCGTCACGCTGGCCGGTCTGGTCGCCGCGACGCGGCTGCCGGTCACCCTGTTCCCGCATATCGATTATCCGCGCGTCGTCGTCTCGATTGACGCCGGCGAGCGCGATGCCGAGCAGATGGCGGCGGACCTCACCCGCCCGGCCGAAATCTCGCTGCGCGAGATCCCCGGCGTGAAGCAGATCCGCTCGACCACCAGCCGCGGCTCGGCCGAGGTCGCGCTGAGCTTCGACTGGGGTGACGACATGGTCGCCGCAACCAACGCGACACAGGGCGCGCTGGCGACGATCCTGCCCGATCTGCCCGCCGGCACGCGCTTCAGCGTGCGCCGGTCGGACCCGACGATCTTCCCGGTGCTCGGCATCTCGCTGACCTCCGACAAGCGCGATGGCGTCGCGCTGGCGCAGATGGCGCAGCTGAAGCTACGGCCGGTGCTGTCGACCGTGAGCGGCGTGGCCGGCGTCGATGTGCTCGGCGGCGCCAACCAGGAGGTGGAAGTCGAGGTCGATCCGGCGCGGCTGCAGTCGCTCGGCATGACCATGACCGACGTGACGACCGCGCTCGGCGCGGCCAACAGCGTCGCCGCGGTGGGCAAGATCGAGGACCGCCACCGGCTGTATCTCGCGTTGGTCGAGAATCGGCTGACGAGCGAGGCGGATATCGCCGCGATCCCGCTCAAGGCCGGGACGGCGGCCGGTGCCGGCGTCGCGACGCTGGGCCAGATCGCCACCGTGCGCCGCGCGCCCGCGCCGGTGTGGACCAAGGTCACCTCCAACGGTGCCAATGCGGTGCTGGTCAACATCCGCCAGACGCCGACCGCCGACGCGGTGGCGCTGGTCAAGGAGGTCGAGGCGCGGCTGAAGGACGTCGCGCTGCCCGGCGATGTGAAGGTCAGCTTCTTCTACGACCAGTCCGAGCTGGTGACGGGTGCCGCCAATGCGGTGCGCGACGCCATCCTGCTCGGCGCCGTGCTGGCGGGGCTGGTGCTGTTCCTGTTCCTCAGGAGCTGGCGCCTGATGGTGATCACCGCCGCCCTGCTGCCGGCGGTGCTCGCCGCGACCTGTCTGGCGCTGCTCGCATTGCATATGAGCTTCAACATGATGACGCTCGGCGGCATGGCCGCGGCGGTCGGCCTGGTGGTCGACGACGCGGTGGTGATGCTCGAACATCTCATGCGGCGGCTACAGGAGGCCGATCACGACAAGCAGGAACGTCCGTCGATGCTGGCGGCGGCGCGCGAAATGGCGCGCCCGCTGTTCGGTTCGACCATGGCGACGATCGTGGTGTTCGTGCCGCTAGCGTTCATCTCCGGCGTGACCGGCGGCTTCTTCAAGGCGCTGGCGGTGACGATGGTCGCGGCGCTCGCGGTGTCGCTGATCTACGCCCGCTTCGTATTGCCGATCGTGGCCGAGAACTGGCTGACGGTGAAGGACGCCCAGGCGGCCGACAAGGCGGAGAAGTTCACCGGGCCGATGGCGAACGGCTATGGCCGCGTCGCAGCGCGCGCCTTTGCCCGGCCGGGGCTGGTCGCGGCGGTGGTCGCGGTGCTGATGGTCGTCGCGGGCGGCTTCGCCTGGACGCATCTCCAGTCGGGCTTCATGCCGGTGATGGACGAGGGCGGCTTCATCCTCGACTACAAGGCCAAGCCCGGCGCCTCGCTGACCGACACCGATCGCCTGCTGCGCCAGGTCGAGAAGATCGTTCAGGAGACGCCCGAGGTGTCGAGCTATTCGCGCCGCACCGGCGTCCAGCTCGGCGGTGGCCTGACCGAGGCCGATGAAGGCGATTTCTTCATCCGCCTCAAGGGCGGTTCGCGGCGCGGCATCGAGGAGGTGATGGCCGATGTCCGCGGCAAGGTGCAGAGCGAAGTGCCGGGCCTCGAAATCGAGACCGCGCAGCTGATGGAGGATCTGATCGGCGATCTCACCGCCGTACCCCAGCCGATCGAGGTCAAGCTGTTCGGCGACGACCCGAAACAACTCGAGGATTCGGCCGGCAAGGTGGTCGAGGCGATGGGCAAGATCGACGGCGTGGTCGAAGTCGCCAGCGGCCTGCGCGTCGCCGGCGACGGTATCATCATCAAGGTCGATCGCGCCGCCGCGACGATGGCCGGGCTGGACCCCGATATCGTCGCCAAGCAGGTCGAAACGCAGATCGGCGGCACTGTCGCGACGCAGATCCTCGCCGGGGAGCAGGTCATCGATGTGCGCGTGCGCCTGCCGCAGGATCTGCGCCAGCGCACCGACGCGCTCGGCGCGCTGACCATCCGCGCGGCCGATGGCCGGGCGGTCGCGCTACGCAGCATCGCCTCGATCAGCATCGCCGCGGGCCAGCGCCAGATCACGCGTGAGGATCTTGCGCCGTTCATCCCGGTGACCGCGCGGCTCGAAGGCAAGGATCTCGGCACCGGCATGAAGGACGTCCAGGCGACGGTTGCCGGGCTGCATCTGCCGGCCGGCGTGCGGGTCGATTATGGCGGCCTCTACGCCCAGCAGAAGCAATCCTTCAGCGATCTGACCACGGTGTTCATCGCCGCGCTGTTGCTCTCCGCGCTGCTGCTGACGCTGATGTTCGAGAACTGGGCTTTCACCACGGCGGTGATCGCGACCGTGCTGCTTTCGACCACGGCGGTGTTTTTCGGCCTGTGGATCACGGGCACGGAACTCGACATCTCCGCACTGATGGGGCTGACCATGGTAGTTGGCATGCTGACCGAACTGGCGATCTTCTACCTCGCCGAACTGGTACCCGGCGAGCGGATCGACGCTGCGTCGTTGCTCCATGCCGGCAAGGCGCGGATCAGGCCGATCGTGATGTCGGCCCTGATCGCGATCCTGACGCTGGCGCCGCTCGCGCTGGGGATGAGCCGCGGCGCCGGGCTGCAAAAGCCACTTGCCACCGCGATCATCTTCGGCCTGGCGATCGGCGCGCCGCTGGTGCTGACGATGCTGCCGACTCTCGTGCTGGTGTTCGGCCGGGTGCGCAGGCGCGGCGACGTGGCCGAGCCGGGCGAGCCGGCCACGGCCTGACGCTTCAGCGCGCCACCGCCGCGACACCCGCGCCAATGCCGGCGCTGGCGAGTTCATGTTCGGCCTGGGTGAAGCCGTAAGCGGGGACGATCTCGCCGGTCCGGTCGGCGACGTCGCTCCAATGGCTGACCAGTTGCTCGCCGGCGTCGCGGCCCACGCCGATATAGCGGCCTTGCGACAGGGTGACGTTGGCGGTCGCGAAATGGCCGGCACCGGCGCAGAGGATCGCGCGCGTTGGGGCGTCCTCGCCGACCAGCGCGAGCAGGCCCGGGCTGACCAGCGCCGGATCGAGCAGGCTCAACCCTTCGGCGGACAGCACGCCCTCGGTCATCTGCGTCGCTGCGGTGGGGGCGAGGCAATTGACGCGGATGTCGTGCTTCTCGCCTTCGATCGCCAGCGTCTGCATCAGGCCGACCAGCGCCATCTTTGCGGCGCCGTAATTGGCCTGGCCGAAATTGCCGTACAGGCCGGACGACGAGGTCGTCATGACGATGCGGCCGTGGCGTTGCGCGCGCATGATCTCCCATACCGCCTTGCTGCACACCACCGCGCCCATCAGATGGACATCGACCACCAGCCTGAAATCGTCGAGCGTCATCTTGGCGAAGCTCTTGTCGCGCAGGATGCCGGCATTGTTGACCAGCACGTCGACGCGGCCCCAGCGATCCATGATCTGCTCGACCATCGCGGCGACCGCGGCTTCGTCGCTGACCGAGGCGGCAAAGGCAACGGCTTCGCCGCCCGCCGCGACGATCTCGGCGGCGACGCGCCCGGCGGCATCGATCCCCAGATCATTGACCACGACCTGCGCGCCCTGCCTCGCCAGGAACAGTGCGTGCGCGCGGCCCAATCCGCCGCCGGCACCGGTGACGATGGCGACGCGTCCGTTGAGTGACATCCGGAAATCCTTCCTTACGTTCGACCGGCTTCGCATAGCCGAACATATTTTCACTATCAACATAGTGAAATAAACTGACGTTCAAACCGGGACCACCTGGCGTGTTGATCGCATGTGCCGGCGGCCTGTCGGATTGTGGTGTGACAGGTCGCTACGACACGTCTATTCTCATCCAGCGGAATTGACGGAACAGGGGAGAGTCGCATGCGCAAGGCTTTTGTCGCGATGGCGTTGTCGGTGGTGGCGGTGCCGCTCGGTATGGCGGTCGCGCAGTCGGCAGGATTGCCGCAAAATATCGCCGCGGCGGTCGCCGATCCGAGCCGACCCGCCAGCGACTCCAGCACAGACGCCAATCGCAAGCCGGGTGAGACGCTCGCCTTTGCCGGGGTGAAGCCGGGCATGGTGGTGGGCGAATTCTATCCCGGCGGCGGTTATTTCACCCGCATGCTGAGCGATGTGGTGGGCCCCAAGGGCCATGTCTATGCGATCGAGAATTCGCGGTGGCACAGCTCGTTCGTGGCCGACCAGGCGCTGCTCGCCGACGGAAAGATGAGCAATGTCTCGGTCGAGGCGGCGGCGTTCGGCACGGTGCGCTTTGCGCAGCCGCTCGACATCGCCTGGGTGACGCAGAACTACCACGACCTCAAGATCGCCCAATATGGCGTGGTCGACACGGCCGCGTTCAACCGCGGTGTGTTCAACGCGCTCAAGCCGGGCGGCGTGTTCATGGTGCTCGATCACGAAGCCCCGGCAGGGACGGACGTCGCGGCGATCACGAAGCTGCACCGCATCGAGAAGGCACAGGTGATCCGCGAGGTAACCGCAGCCGGCTTCAAACTACAGGCGGAGGGAACCTTCCTCCACCGGGACAGCGACGATCATACGCTGCCGATCTTCGACAAGAAGGTCCAGGGCCAGACCGACCAATATGCGCTGAGGTTCGTCAAGCCGCGGCGGTGAATCTCAGTCGGCGTGGCCCTTGCAGATCGCCAGCAGGCCCGCCGCCATGAACGGCGCCATATGCTCTTTCGCGGTCGTGAAGTCCTCGGACTTGCACAGGCCACCGGAGAGCTTGTCGATCCGCCCGGTGCGCGCCAGCGTGAGCATCAGCGCACCGGTCACGAACTGATAGCCCCAGAAGATGCGTTCTTCGGGGCAATCGGGCAGCGCCTTTTTGAGCAGTTCGATCAGACGCAGCACGACCGGATCGAAATGCGTGTCCATCAACTCCGCGCCCCATTGCGGGGTGTTGGCGACCTGGGCGGTGAGCTGGGCGTAGTTCTTCCAGCCCTCGTCGCCGTCGATATAGAGGTCGAGATCGGTGTCGAGAAAGGCGCGCAACGCCCCTTCGATGGTCGGCTTGCCGCCGGTCGCGGCATCATAATCGTCGAGCACCTTCATCCGGCGCTCGCTGGTGACGACCGCGCGGCGCGCGAACACCGCGTCGAACAGCGCCTTCTTATCGGCGAAATAATAATTGAGCAGGGTGTGATGCACGCCGACGCGCTTGGCGACTTCCTTCAGCGTCACGCCGTGCAGCCCGTGCCGCGCAAACAGTTCCTCCGCCGTGTCGAGGATCAGTTCCATCGTCTCGGCGCGCTGCTCGGCCTTGCGGGGTCGTTTCACTGGCTGCGTCACGATACCGTCCTTCCAGCCCGAACGGGCCAGCGTCAAGCCTCTGCCCGAATATTCACCCACATGAGAATGTGGATTTGACAGCGCGAAGGCAGACTCACATGATACGCGCCAACGACAGAAACATGAGGGGATGCGTGGACATGCAGGCCAGCAGCGAAGCCGCGCCACAGCGCGCGCCGGGCACGGCACCGGGAATCCTGCTGTTCGTGCTGACCTTCGTCTATGTGATCAACTTCCTCGATCGCCAGCTGCTGAGCATTCTCGCCAAGCCGATCCAGGACAGTCTGCACCTCAAGGACGGGCAGCTCGGGCTGATCGGCGGGCTCTATTTCGCGATGTTCTATTGCTTCATCGCCATCCCCGTCGGCTGGTTCGCCGACCGCACCAACCGCGTCGGCGTACTCTCGCTGGCCTGCGCGATCTGGAGCGCGGCGACGATCGCCTGCGGGCTCGCCGCGAGCTTCCCGCAGATGGTGGTGGCGCGCATGACGGTCGGCTTCGGCGAGGCCGGCGGCGTGCCGCCTTCCTATGCGATCATCGCCGACAGCTTTCCACCCGGAAAACGCGGCGTGGCCTATGGCACCTATAATCTCGGCCCGCCGATCGGTGCGGCTTTGGGGATCGCGTTCGGCGCCTCGATCGCCGAGCATTTCGACTGGCGCTATGCCTTCATCGCGATCGGCGCGGTCGGCGTGGTCACCGCGATCCTGGTCAAATTGCTGGTGCGCGAGCCGGTGCGCGGGGCGTTCGATCCCGTCGCCGCGCAACCGGTAGACAAGGTCGACTTCTGGGATACGGTGGGGATGTTCTTCACCCACAAGGTGCTGATGCTCGTCGCGCTCGGCGGTGGCGCGACGCAATTCGTCACCTATGGGCTGGGCAATTTCGCGGTGCTTTTCCTGATGCGTGAAAAGGGCATGGTCTTCAGTGAGATCGCACTGTGGTACGCGCTGGCGGTGCTGATCGGCATGGGGTCGGGCATGGTCATTTCCGGCCGGATCATCGACCGCCTGTCGCGGCGTTCGCGCGTCGTCTATGCGATGGGGCCGGCGCTGTCGTTGGCGGTTGCCCTTCCCTTCTATGTCGCGTTCGTCTGGGCGCCAGGCTGGCCGCTGGCGCTGGTCCTGCTGACCGTGACGATGATCCTCAACTATTTCTACCTCTCCGCCTCGGTCGCGCTGACCCAGGAAGAAGTCCGCCCCGACCAGCGCGTGCTGGCCGGCGCGCTCCTGCTGCTGGTGATGAACTTCATCGGCCTCGGCCTCGGCCCGACCTATGTCGGCTGGGCAAGCGACTGGTTCGCCGCGCACGGCCATGCTCATTCGCTGCAGATCGCGCTCTACACGCTCACCCCCTTCTATCTCGTCGCCATCCTGTTGTTCCTGTGGCTGGCGCGCATCCTCAGCACTGAAGGAAAGGTCGCCGCATGATCCCGGTCCGTCGCCTGATCACCCTTGGCTGTCTCGCGCTGGCGCCTCCGGTCGCGGCACAGGATACGGCGCCCGTCGTCGATGCGCCCTCGGGCGCGGTGCGCGGCCAGGCGGAGGACGATATCCGCGTGTTCAAGGGCATCCCCTATGCCCTGCCGCCGGTCCAGCGGCTGCGTTGGCAGCCACCCGTGGCGATGCCGCGCTGGCAAGGCGCGCGCGACGCCGCGGCATTCGGCCCGGCCTGCATCCAGCCCCAGAGCAAGGCGGTGTCGGTCTATTCGGGCGAGCAATTCCCGACCAGCGAGGACTGCCTGACGCTCAACATCTGGGCGCCGAAAAATGCGACCAAGGCGCCGGTGTTCTTCTGGATCCATGGCGGCGCGCTCAGCGGCGGATCAAGCCGAGAAGCGCTGTATGACGGGCGCAAGCTCGCTTCGCGCGGCGTGATCGTCGTGTCGATCAATTACCGGCTCGGGGTGCTCGGCTGGCTGGCGCACCCGGGCCTCAGCGCGGAATCGCCGCAGCACGTGTCGGGCAATTACGGCCTGCTCGACCAGATCGCCGCGCTCAAATGGATCCGCGCCAACATCGCGGCGTTCGGCGGCGACGCCGCCAATGTCACCATCGCCGGCGAATCCGCCGGCGGGCTGAGCGTCATGTACCTGCTCGGTTCGCCCCCGGCGCGCGGGCTGTTCGCCAAGGCGATCAGCGAGAGCGGCTACATGATCTCGATGCAGGAACTGAAGCACAGCGTCTATGGCGCGCCGTCGGGCGAGGCGGTGGGGCAGATGCTCTCCGCAGGTCTGCAAGCGCCCGACATCGCCGATCTACGCGGTATCGATGCGCAGACCCTGACCGACAGTGCGGCCAGGCTTGGCTTCGCCCCATTCGGTCTGGTCGATGGCGGCGTGCTGCCCGAACAGATGGTCTCATCCTTCGAGGCGGGCAAGCAGGCGCATGTGCCGCTGCTGGTCGGTTTCAATCAGGGCGAGATCCGCTCGCTGATGATACTCGCACCCAAGCCGCCGGCCAGCGCGGCAGAATATGAAGCGACGATCCGCGACCGCTATGGCGAGCTGGCCGACAATTTTCTCAAGCTCTACCCCGCAGCCACCTACAAGGAGAGCATCCTCGCGACGACCCGCGACATGCTCTATGGCTGGACTGCCGAGCGCATGGCGCGCAACCAGACCGCGACCGGCCAGCCCGCCTATCTATACATGTGGGACCACGGTTATCCTGCGGCGGACGATGTGGGCCTGCACGCCTTCCACGCCAGCGAATTGCCCTTCGCGTTCGGCAATCTCGACCGTACGCCACCACATTGGCCGCGTATCCCCGACACCGCCGGTGAGCATGCGCTGTCCGACGCGATGGCCGATTACTGGGCCAGCTTCGTGAAGACCGGCCACCCCGGGGCGAGCAATGCGCCGGCCTGGCCGGCTTATGGCACTGCCGGGGCGTTCATGCACTTCACCGACACGCCCTACCCCGAGACGAAACTGATGCCGGGCATGTACGCGCTCAACGAAGCGGTGGTGTGCCGCCGCCGGGCGACAGGCAAGATCGGCTGGAACTGGAATGTGGGGCTAGCCGCGCCCAAGCTGCCGGCCAAAGTGGCGGGATGCGAGTGACGCTGTTCCCCGGCGAAGGCCGAGGCCCAGTTGCACGGCGATCGTTATGTAAGGTCACGCTCGATAAAATCTGCTTTCGAACTGGGCCCCGGCCTTCGCCGGGGAACGCAGATATCAATATGTGTCGGCCTACCGTGCCACCTTGTTCGCCGCGATCCGCCCCTCGGCATAATCCGCGCTCAGCCGGATCTTGTCGATCTTGCCGGTCGCAGCCAACGGCATCGCCGCCACCTCGGCCACCTGATCCGGAATCCACCAGTCGGCGACCTTGCCGCGCAGCAGGCGGAGCAGCACGCCGGGATCCTCCGCATCGCCCTGCGTCTCCACGATCAGCACCGGGCGCTCGCCCCATTTGACGTCGGGCCGCGCGATCACCGCCACGTGGCGGACGCTGGGATGACGGCCGATGATCGCCTCGATCTCGGTCGGGTTGATCCATTCGCCGCCCGACTTGATCAGGTCCTTGGCGCGCCCGCAAATGGTGAGATTGCCGTCGCCGTCGATCATCGCAAGATCGCCGGTGTCGAAATACCCCTCATCATCGAGCGCGCTGGTCTCGGCCTTGAAATAACGTTCGATCACGCTCGGTCCCTTGACCTTCAGGTGGCCGAGGATGTCGCGCTGCGGGTCGAGCGTGTTGCCCGCGGCATCGGTCAGCTTGAGATCGACCCCCATCGGCGCCCGCCCCGAGGAACCGAGCGGCTGTGCCGTCGCCCCCGGCGGCGCGATGGTGCCCATCGGCGACAATTCGGTCATGCCCCAGCTGGTCTGCACCCGCGCGCCAAGGCGCTGCTCCATCTTGCGGATCAGCGCATCGGGGCAACTCGAACCACCGATCAACACGCGCCGCAGCGCCGGCAGATCCTCGCCTGTCGCTTCGAGGTGATCGACCAGCCCGAGCCATAAGGTCTGCACGCCGACCGCCACGGTCACACCCTCGTCGCGCATGATCCGCGCAAGGCTGGCGCCATCGAGCGCGCGGCCCGGCAGGACGAGCTTCGCCCCTGCCGCAGGCGCGGCGAAGGGCAGGCCCCAGCCATTGGCATGAAACATCGGCACGCCGAGGAGCAGCACGTCGTCGGCGGTCAGCGCGATCGAATCCGCTTGCAGCGCGCGCAGCGTGTGGAGGTAGTTGGAGCGATGGGTATAGACCACGCCCTTGGGGCTGCCGGTGGTGCCCGACGTGTAGCACAGCCCGGCGGGCGCATTTTCGTCGAAGTCACCCCAGGCCGCCGACGCACCATGCGCCTCGAGCAACGCCTCGAACCGCCAGATGCGCGCCGGATGCTCGCCGAAATCGGCCTCCTCCGCCGGCGCGTCGAGGACGATGACATGCGCGATGTTCGGGCACAGCGGCGCGACCTCGTGCAACAGCGGCATGAGATCGACCGCCACCGCCAGCACGCGATCCTCGGCCTCGTTGATCATCGCCGCGAGATGCGCCGGCGTCAGGCGCGGGTTGAGCGTGTGGCAGACCAGCCCCATGCCCATCGCGGCATAATAGATTTCGAGATGGTGCTGCGTATTCCAGGCCAGCGTGCCGACCCGCTCGCCGACGCTCAGCCCCAGCGCCGCCAGCGCCCCCGACATGCGATTGCTGCGGTCGCGCAGGACGGCATAGTCGATCCGCCCGCACACCCGCCCGGCATCCGCCTCGACGATCTGGCGATTCTGGAACCACTTGGCGGCGTGATCGAGGAACTTGTCTATGGTCAGGCCGTAGGGTTGCATGATGCTTTCGAGGCTGGCGTGAAGAAAAAAGCCGGCCGCCGACCCCGAAGGGATATGGCGACCGGCATGGGGGAGGAACTCAGAAGGTCTTCAGCACCTTGATGCCATATTGACGCGGCGGGCCCGCGAAATCGAGGCTGCTCTGCATCGCGGCGACATAATGCTGGTTGGTCAGATTGGTTGCGTAGGCCGTTGCCGTCCAGCTGCCGTGCGACCAGGCCAACTGCGCCGAGACGATGTTGCGATCACCCAACCGATCACCGAGCAGCGGGTTCTCGAACAATGTCGCCCATTGCGGGGCGATATGGCCGTAACTCACCCGCGGCGTGACCTTGTCGGAGGCACCGACCGCGAATTCATACTGAACCGAAGCATTGAAGGTGAAGTTCGGCGCGTAGGTCTGCTCTCGCCCCTTCAGGTTGAGGCATGACGCACTGGCCGGACCGGTGGCCGGGTCGCACGCCGCCAAGGCCGCAATACGCGGATCGGTGGCGTAGAACTGGCCGAGCTGGCTATGCAGCACGTTGATGCCGGCGTCGAACGAGAAGCCGCCGAACTTGAACTCGGCATCGGCCTCGAAACCATAGATCTTGGTCGTGTTGGGGACGTTGACCTCGATCCCGAACACCGGGACCGCCGGATAGCCGATGATCACCTGGAAATTGCGGTAATCATTGTAGAAGCCGTCGATCGTCGTGCGTATATGGCCGCCGGCGAAATTCGCCTTCCAGCCCAGTTCATAGGAACGGACCTTTTCCGGGCCGAAGGGCGCGGGAAGGCCGAGGCCGACCGGCACGTTGAGGCCGCCGGGTCGGAAGCCCGTCGCCACGAAGCCGTAGAGATATTGGTTGGGATTGACCGCCCAGCCGAGCGACACCTTGTACGAAAAATCATGCGACGTGTCGTTCTGCACGGCGGGGATGTAGGTGCCGTACTGGAGGATATCGACGACGTTCTTGGTGCGGCTGGTGGTGTAGCGGCCACCGACATCGAGCTTGAGGCTCGGGGTGATCTTGAAGCCGAGCTGGCCGAACAGAGCGAGCGACCGCGTCGGGTTGCGTCCCTGCAGCTTGTACTCGCCCGCGGGCGTACCCGGCGGCGTGCCGATGACGAACTGATAAGGGTTGAGGAAATAATAGGTATCCCACAGCCCGAAGCCGCCGAGCAGCCAGGTGAAGCGCTGGTTGTCGGGCGAGATGATGTTGAACTCCTGCGACAGCTGGGTTTCGGTAACGCTGTCGAAGAAGGTGGATGCGCCCGTCGCATTGCCGTCCAGATCGGCGGTGTAGGTGGTGTTGCCGTTCTGGAAACCGGTGATCGAGCGCAGCTTGATTCCGCTATCCAGCTCGTAGTCGATCTTGAGAACCGTGCGGACAAACTTGTCGCGCGCCGCTTGGGGTGAATTGGCGGTGAGGTTGAACAAGTCGCGATAATTGGGGTTGGGCGTGGTGCTGCCGACAGGCAGGAACGGGAAGCGATCGCTATAGGGATCGGCCGGATAGGCGCCGAGGTCGAGATAGTCGAAATCGGTCTTGGACAGGATCGAGAGCTGGCTGCTCGGCTTCCACAGGAAGCTGATGCGCCCGGCGACCATGCCGACCTTGCCCTTGTTGCCGGTATAGGCCGCGCCACCTGGGCCTGTGATGTGATAGAAGCTGTCGCGCCGCTCGCCATAAAAGGCCACGCGCGCCGCGAAGGTGTCGCTAACCGGAATGTTGATCGCGCCCTGCGCGCCGGCATCGTTGTAGTTGCCGTAATTGGCGTTGAAATAGCCGTGGGTGCCGCCGTTGATGACCGGATCGTTGGTGTTGACGAACACCGCGCCGCCGGTCGCATTCTGGCCGACGATCGTGCCCTGCGGCCCGCGTAGCACCTGGACGTTGGCGATGTCGAAATAGGGTTCTTCCTGGAAATAACCCGGGAATGTCGGCACGCCATCGCGATAGGTGACAACGCCGGTAGTGGTCTGGCTGTTGTGTTCCGCCTTGCCGATACCACGCACGTTGAATTCGAGACCCTGGCCAAAATTGTTGACCACGACGCTGGGCATGGCGAACTGCAGCGCGTCGACATTGACGACGCCCTTGTTGGCGAGATCGGTGCCGCTGAGCACCGAAGCCGAAATCGCCGTACGCATCAGGTTCTCGGTACGGCGCTGGGCCGTCACGACGACCTCGGTGCCGGTGTCCGTCGCCTGGCTGTCGGTGGGCGCGCTGCTGGCCGCCGGGGGCGGTGTCGTCTGCGCCGCGGCGGTACCGCACCATGCGAATGCCAGCGCCGATGCGCCAAGCAGATATGCACAAGCCTTCATAAATCCTCCCCATGCTACGTCGGTAACGCGCTCTCTGGCGCCGTTGGACGGAGAATGGCGCAAATGCGCGCTGGTTTCAATACTAATTCTCCACAGAGTGAACGAACGAGGAGACGGATAATTTTGTCAGGGGTCCTTGGGCCAAAAGAGTGTTTGGCGGCAGCGCTGGCGCGCGCGGCATCGATGACGGGAAAGCCATTGTGAATACGAGGAAATCCACGGACCGGGCCGCAGCGACAGGCCTTACGGGTGGCGCACCACCGATTGACGAAGCTCACCGAAGATCGCCTGCCCCTCGGCATTGCGACAGGTCAGCTCGACCAGATCGTCGACCTTCAGATACGGGGTGAGATCCCGGCCGGCGATCGCATCGAGAGCGCGGCGCTCGGCGATGCAGGCCGATCCGACCTTGTCCGCGTCGTGGTTCGACACGGTACCCGAGCCGATCACGGTTCCCGCGCACAGCGACCGGGTCCTGGCGGCATGAGCGATGAGCTCGCCAAAACCGAAATGCATCGCACCACCGAGCGGCTGGCCGAACAACGCACCGTTGAGGCTGACCCCCAGCGGCAGCTGGATACGTTCATCGTGCCAGTCCGCGCCGAGTTCGTCGGGCGTCACGGCAAAGGCCGACAAGGTGCTCGGCGGCTTGGCGTGGAGGAAACCGAACCCGCCACGCATCTCCCCCGGACCGAAAGCGCGCAGACTCCAGTCGTTGATGATGATCAGCAGGCGGGCGTACTGGAGGGCCTCGGCGGCGCTCACGCCCAGCGGCACCTTGTCGGTGATGACGCCAAATTCCGCCTCGAAATCGACCTCGTCGTCGAAGCCGCGGAACGGCACCGGCACATGCGGTGCGTAGAAACGGTCGGACAGGCCCTGATACATCAGCGGCGGCTCGGCCTCGCCACGCGGCTCGAACCCCCAGGCACGGGCGAGGATATGATTGTGCGCGAGGAACGCGGAGGCGTCGAGGAACTGATAACCGCGCGGCAGCACCGCGGCGAGTGCCAGCGGGTCGACCGTGATGGTTTCGGCAGCGCCGGTCTCGACTGCTTCCGCCTCGCGGCGCAACGCCGGTTCGACCTTCTCCCAAGCTTCCAGCGCCGCCTGCAAGGTCGGCGCGGCCACGGCGCGCGCGGCGCGGGTCAGGTCGCGCGAGACGATCAGCAGCGTGCCGTCGGCACCGGTATCGAGCGTCGCGAACTTCATGCGGCATCCTCGAAGATCGCAACGGCACGCGTCCAGCCGGCCGAGGCAGCGCGGATCTTGACCGGGAAGCAGCTGACGGTGAAGCCGCTGGGCGGCAGGCTTTCGAGATTGTGCAGCTTCTCGATATGGCAGTAACCGATCTCGCGCCCGGCCTTGTGGCCTTCCCAGATGATCGAGGCGTCGCCGGTCTCGGCATAGCGCCGCGCGGTGAAGCTGAACGGTGCGTCCCAGCTCCACGCGTCGGTACCCGTCACACGCACACCGCGCGAGGTGAGGTACAGGGTCGCCTCACGACCCATGCCGCAGCCGGCGGCGAGGTAGTCGTCATGGCCATAGCGCAGGCCGGCACGGGTGTTGACGATGACGATGTCGAGCGGCGCCAGCTCATGGCCGATGCGCGCCAGCTCGGCCTCGACATCGGCGGCGGTGGCGACATAGCCATCGGCGAGATGGCGGAAGTCGAGCTTCACGCCGCGCGCGAAGCACCATTCGAGCGGCACCTCGTCGATGGTCAGCGCACGCTCGCCGCCGCTCATCGTCGAGGCGAAGTGGTAGGGGGCGTCGAGATGCGTGCCGTTATGCGTGATCAACTCGATCTTCTCGATCGCCCAGGCCTCGCCATCGGGCAGGTCCTCGGCCTTCAGCCCGGGGAAGAACGCCGCGAGATCGGCGACCGACTGCTTGTGGTCGATATATTCGATCTTCGGCAGCGACACCGGCGGGTCGCTCGCCACGCCGGTTTCGAGCGGTACCGAAATATCGACGAAACGCCGGCCCATCGTCACACTCCCCGCACGGTATATTCGTAAAGCGGATCGTCCGCCCCGCGCTTGCCGAACAGGAACGGCTTGGCCGGGTGCTTGTCCCAGAATTTCTCGGTCTCGGGCTCGACCCGACTCCAGTCGAAGATCACGTCTCGGTGGACGATGCCCCAGCGCCCGTCGCGCTTCTCGAACCTGTCGAGATAGCGGCCGCCGATGGTGGCGTCGGTGCCATCGGTCATCTGGCACCAGGCGACATGATAGCTTTCGACAAAGGCGTGGGTGTCGTCGGCGAAGTCCGAAAGGATGTTGGTGATGAAATGCATCATGCCCTTTATCGGCGATCCCGGCTTGGGCTTGGTGAACGACACCACATCGATGAACTCCGCCGCGGTGCCGTCGAACATGCCGTGCCGTTCGGTCGCGCCTTCATGATAGCAGGTGTGCGCCAACTCGGCGTCCGAACGATCACCGGCACGGGCGCGGCGATAGAGGATCTCGGCAATGTCCTGCTTGTCGAGCAGGCGCTGGACGGGGTCGGTCATGATATCTCCTGTGCGGTCGGGCGCGGCGGGCAAGCGCCCGCGTGAGGTGTGGCGATAAAGTGGGTCGTCGGCGGTGCGGGTGCCGCGCAGGTCGGCCGGGGCAACGGTGCCGGGGAAAGCGAGCGGACCGGAACTGACGCGCGACCAGTCATAGACGATGTCGCGGTGCTGGATCAGCCAGCGCCCGTCCACTTCACGGAAGGTGTCGAGATATCGCCCGCCGATATGGAAGAAGACCGTGCCGTCGCCCTGCACGAAGGTTTCGTGTGCGACGTGATAGCTTTCGACGAACACGTCGCCATTGGGCAGGAAATCGAACAGCGCATTGGCGATGATATGCTCCTTGGCGAGGCATATCGGACCGGCCGCCATCGCCTTTTCGAGGCTGTCGATGAAGCCATGCATCAGGCCCTGATAGGTGCCGTGATTGTCGGTGCCGTCGACCGGATGGCAGGCGCGCATCAGCGCCGGGTCGAACCGGTCGGCGCCGCGTGCACGGGCGTAGAGCAGGTCGAGAATTTCCTGCTTGGTCGCGTGATTCGAGATGGCGCTCACACCGCCTCCGCCGCGACCACACCCTCGATCGCACCGATCTTCTCGACCTCGCAGCGCACCACATCGCCGATCTTCAGGTAACACGGCGGTTTGGCGGAGCCGCCGGTCCCGAACGGCGTGCCCGTCGCGATCACGTCGCCGGGCTCGAGCGTGAACACGGTCGAGAGATAGGCGATCTGCTCCCAGATATTGTTGATCATCTCGCTGGTCGACCCGTCCTGCCGGACCTCGCCATTGACGGTGCAGGTGATGCGCAGGGCATGGGGATCGCCGATCTCGTCAGGCGTGACGATCCACGGGCCGAGCGGGCCATGCCCGTCCCACGCCTTGCCGAGCATGATCGTCGGGCTGCGCTTCTGCCAGTCGCGCACGCTGATATCGTTGCACACGGTATAGCCCGCGACGACCGAGTGTGCATCGGCGACACTGACCCGGCGGCAGCGCGTGCCGATGACGATCGCCAGCTCTGCCTCATAATCCAGCTCGGTGGATTCGGGTGGCATCGGGATGGGGTCATAGGGTCCGTTGGTCGCGGTCGGCAGCTTGGTGAACCAACGCTGGTGAACCGGCGGGACATAATCGGGATTGGCCGCCAGCACCTCGTTGATATGGCTCTGGTAATTGGCCGCGATGGCGAGATATTTCTGGGGGCGGGTGACCGGCGACAGCAGATGCACGTCGGCCAGCGAGTACCGCGGCGCATTGGTCGCCAAGGCTCGCGCCCGCGCCATGCCCTCTGCGCCGAGCGCCAGGAACGTCTCCATCGTCGCGGGCAATGCGCTCCCGGCCGCGATGTCGGCGATCTCGTCGTCGAGCACCACGCCGATCGAGCGGCGCCCGCCAATCTCGAAGCTCGCCAGCTTCATCGCGCGAGCTTCTCGACCAGTTCGGCGCGGAACGCCTCAGCGGTACGGTAGGTCGGGTTGGCCAGCGACGCGCGCTCGGTGCTGGCGTAGATCTCCGCGTCGCTCAGCGTGAAGTCGATCGGCGTGCCATAGGGCTGGCTGACGTGCCATGGCGTGTGGACATAGGTCTCGATCGTATTGTCCTCGGGATCCTTGAAATAGACCGTCCAGCTATTGCCATGATCGAGCGTCCACACCTTGGACACGCGCGGATCGCTCGTCGCCTTTTCGTAAACCTGGCGCAGCTGGGCGAAATCGTCGAGCAGGAAGGAAATCTGCGCCACGGTCGAGGGGCTGTCGGGCGCGCGACCCCAGGCGAGCAGCAACTGGTGATGCTCGTCGGGCGACATGGTCATGAAGCGGATCGGCTTTTCATCCATACGCTCGTCGGTGACGACGAAGCCGAAGAAGGAGGTGTAGAAATCGGTCATCACATCGATATCGATGACGTGGATGCCGACATGGTTGAGCGAATAGTTGACGCGGCTCATGACGTGCTGGCCTCCAGGCTGATCGGGTGGGTTCGCGAGACGATGCGCGGGGCGAGATAGCCTTCCAGCAGCGCGAGCGCGGCGTCGAGCGCACCATCATCGGCACCCGTGGCAAAGATATAACGGTCGGGCCGGACGATCGCCCAGCGCGCGTCGCGTGTCGCCAGCCACGCGTCGAGGCGGCCATCGGCATCCTCGCACGCGCTCGGGCCGAGGCGGACGATCTGGCCATCGAGCAGGTTCCAGATGTCGCGAGGCGAGGCGATCGCATCACGCGTGATCAGCGTAAAGCGGCCGGCGAGCAGCTTGTCGATGTGCCGCTCACCGGCCTCTCCCCCTCTTACCACGAATTCGGGCAGCCGCTCGCCGCCGCTCCCCGGGTCGATCAGCCCGGTGCGGATCGGCGGCACGACATCGGTCATCGCGACGCTGCCGGTGCGTTCACGCTCGGCGGCGCGGAAGCGGGCATCGCGCGCCAGCGCCTCGGCGCGGTCGAGCTTGCACACCTCGCCACCGGCGGCGACCGAGGCGGCGATGATCGATCGAACATGCGGCTCGCGCTCGGCCTGATAGCTGTCGAGGATCGCCGGATCGGCCACCTCGCTGCGCACCAGCATCAGCTTCCACATCAGCTGGGCTGCATCGCGGATGCCATGGCACATGCCCTGGCCGAAAAAGGGCGGTGTCTGGTGCGCTGCGTCACCGAGCAGGAACACCCTGCCCTGCCGCCACTGCTCGGCCACCAACGCGCGGAAGCGATAGACCGCGGTGCGGATGACCGTCACATCGGCAGGATCGACCCATTTGGCGAGCTGCGGCTGGAGCCAGGCATCGGTCACCACCTCCTCGTCATGCTCGCCGGGGAGCAGCATATATTCCCAGCGGCGGTGCGTGCCGCGCCCGGGGATCAGTGTCGCCGGCCGTTCGGGATCGCACACCATCAGTGAGAAGCGCCCGTCGCGCACCTCATCGGGAATGGCGTGATCGGCCGGCCAGCGCATCGCGCCGCTGACGTCGGTATCGACCACCAGCCAGCGTTCCTCGAAACCGATATCGTCGAGCGCGATGCCGAGCGCCTTGCGCACGCTGCTGCTCGCGCCGTCGCAGGCGAACAGGTGATCGGCCTCGGCGCGCCAGGGTCCGTCGCACCCGGCGATCGTCAGCGCCACGCCCTGATCGTCCTGCGCGACAGCCTCAACCGACGCGCCCGTTACCGCGGTAACATTGGGGAACCGCGTCAACCCGCTGCGCAGGATCGCCTCAAGCTGCGGCTGATAGAACAGGTTGCTGGGAAACCACGCTTTGTCATGCGCACGCGGGTGGGCGCGGAAAGTGCGGATCGGCGCATGGTCGGCACCGAGGTAAACCGAACCGCCAAGCGGCTTGGTCACCGCGGCGATCTCGTCGGCGAGACCGATCGAGGCGAAGACACGCATGATCTCGGCATCGAACACGATCGCGCGGGGTTTGTCATACGGCTGCTCGCCCTTCTCGACGACCAGCGTGCGCAGGCCCGCCGCGCCGGCGAGATTCGCGGCGACCGCGCCGACCGGGCCGAGCCCCGCGACAATCAGGTCGTATCGCCTCGCGTCGCGCCCCATCGTCCCTGCTCACCCCTCCTTGGTCGCGTGCCCTGTTGCTCGCTTGTCCGGTCGCTAACCGCCGCTGACTTGAGTGACAAAGAGCATTGGAGCCATTTCCGATAACCGTTGATTATCAGTCCGCCACGGGCTCCTGCCCCGGCAGCTTGAGGCATTCCTCCCGGATGATCGCCATCGTCGCGCGCGCGCCGGGAAGAAGGGTACTGCCCTCGCGAAAGGCCAGCCCGACATGTTCGTGCGGAAAAGGGAAATCGACATCGAGCGGCACCAGCCCGGTGTCGCGCACGCTGAACAGGGTCGAGGGCACGACGGTGACGAGATCGGTGGCGCGCACCACCGCGTCGAAGAAGATCACCGTACTGACCTCGATTGCGCCAGTCGGCGGTGGCATGCCGGCGTCGAGAAAGGCGCGGTTGATGATCGCACGGTGCGACGGCGGATAATCGGGGATCAGCCACGGATAACGCGACAGATCGGCCAGCGTCAGCGCCTTTTGCCCGTCAAGCGGATGCCCCGCGCGCACCGCGACGCGCGGGCCGGTGCGCACCAGCGGCTCGAAGGTCAGTCCCATCGGCGGCGTCTCGTCGGGCAGCAGCAGCAGCGCGAAATCCAGTTCGCCATCGAACAGCGCCGCGGTCAACTCTGCCGAGAAGGCGATGCGCAGTTTGAGCTTCAATCCGGGCAAGGTCTCCATCACCTCGCGCGCGACCTCTGCCATCACCCCGCTCATCGTCGGGATCACGCCGATCACGATCAGCCCGCGCGTCATGCCGCGCATCGCGTCGATCTCGGCGACGGCGCGACGCACCTCGCTGTCGATCATCTTGGCATAGCGGAACAGCGTGTCGCCGAACGGCGTCGGCACCACGCCGCGCGGCCGGCGGTCGAGCAGCTTGACGCCCAGTTGCGCCTCGAGATTGTTGATCGCCTTGCTCAGCGCGGGCTGCGAAACATGCACCGCCTCGGCCGCGGCGTGCATCGTCTTGTTTTCGACGCAGGCCACGAAATAGCGCATCAGCCGGAGGTCCATCGCACCCGCTCCTGTTCGCGCCGCATCGTTACGCCGCCCGTTAATAATGAGAGGCGGTGCGTGATTCCGCAATCCGCGATAACCAGATGGAATTGCTTCGCGCCCAAGTTTCAATTTCACCCCTGCCAAGCCCCGGCCAAAGAGCGAGCAACGAGAAGAAACCGATATGGAGGGGAATATGGCTCGCTACGGCACCCGCAAACTCACCGCGCTCGCCCTGCGCTGCACCGTCGGCGCGGGCGCGCTAGCCCTGGCGATGGGGCAGGCCGAGGCGCAGCAGGCACCGGCCGCACCGCCCGCCGCGGCGCCCGCCGACAATGGCGACCAGGCCGACATCATCGTCACCGCGCAGAAGCGCGCCGAACGCCTGCAGGATGTGCCGATCGCGATCAGTGTCGTCTCGCCGCAAGTGCTGCAGAGCACGAATGCGCGCAACTTCGCCGAGCTGCAGGGCGTCGTCCCCGGCGTCTATTTCGCCGGCAATTCGGGCGGCGGGCGCACCTATATCACGCTGCGCGGCGCCACCGGCCTGGCGCTCAACACCGGCGACGAGCCGGTCGCTATCTATATGGACGACGTCTATCTCGCGCGCGGCGTGACGATCGGCATGTCAGACCTGCTCGATCTGGGCGGGATCGAAATCGTGCGCGGCCCGCAGGGCACCCTGCAGGGACGCAACGCCACCGCCGGCGCGATCCTGATCCGCAGCGCCGATCCGACGCATGATTTCTCCGGCCGGGTCTCGGCCAGTATCGCCTCACCCAGCGAGTTCCGCGCCCAGGCGGCGATCTCGGGCCCACTCGGCGGCGGCTTCGGCGCACGGCTTGCGGGCGGCTATGTCACCGAGCGCGGCTGGGCCTACAACCCCTTCACCGGCAAGCATATCGGCGGCTCGGAAAGCTACCAGATGCGCGGCGTGCTGACCAACGACTCCGGCCCTTTCTCGATGCGCATCGTCGGCGATTATTCGTGGACCGAAAACCAGCCGGCGATCTTCCGCTATGCCGCGACGACCTATGCCGCCGGGGCCGGCGCGCTGGTCCCGGCCGGCACGGCGACACCCAACACGCCCCTCGATCCGGTGACGCGCGATCAGATCTTCAACCAGAATCGCATCTCGCTCAATCCGGGCACCGACACGATTGTCAGCACCGGCGGCGTGTCGGCCAAGTTCAGCTATGATTTCGGCGGCGTGGATCTGGTCTCGGTCACCGGCTATCGCCGTTCATGGGTGCGCGGCATCAACGATTCCGACGGTCTCGACGTGGCCAAGATGGGCTACAACCACAATGACGACCACAGCAACCAGTTCAGCCAGGAAATGCGGCTGCAATCATCCGGTCACAGCGCCTTTTCCTGGATCCTCGGCGCCTATTATTTCCAGGAGAACCAGGCCTACACCGACGACATCTACAACCTCAAATTCTCGCTGCCGACCAATGGCGTGACCCGTTACACCGGCACCCAGCGCACACGCTCCTATGCCGGTTTCGCCGACGCGACCTACCGCATCACCGACCAGTTCTCGGTGATCGGCGGCGTCCGCTACACTGAGGACCACAAGCTCCTCAACTCGAACATCATCGCCACCAACCTCGACACCAATGTGTCGACGACGACGCCCTATTCGCCGGCCGAGGCGAAATGGACCGACTGGTCGTATCGCGGCAAGCTGGTCTACAAGCCCAACCGCGATCTGATGTTCTTCCTCGGTTACGGCAAGGGCTTCCGCGCCGGCGGCTACAACCCGTTCGCGGTGCAGGTGCCCTATGCGCCGGAGACCAACAAATCCTGGGAGATCGGCGCCAAGGGCGATCTGTTCGACCGGCGCCTGAGCTTCGCGCTGGCGGCCTATCGCAACAACTACGCCAACCTCCAGCTCCGCGCCGGCGTGCCGACCGGCGGCGCGATCATCACCAATGCCGCCGAGGCGCTGATCAAGGGCGTCGAGCTGGAGTTGACCGCGCGACCGACCGATCACACCCGCCTGACCGGCAACATCGCCTATACCGATGCGCGCTTCACCAGCTTCCCGACCGCGCGCAACACGCTCGACCAGCCGGTCGACGCCTCGGGCAATGTCCTGCCGCGCACCCCGAAATGGCAGTTCTTCGTGGGCGCCGAGCAGGATGTGCCGCTGTCGGATTCGCTGATGCTGACCGGCGAGCTCAATTATCGCTGGCGCGGCCGGATCTACTTCTTCTTCACCGACCAGACCGCGCAACCCTGGCAGGACGGCCCGGGCGACGAACTGGGCGCTCGGATCTCGATCCGCCCGGTCGGCGACCGCTGGAAATTCTCGATCTACGGCACCAACCTGACCAATTCGCGGATCATCAACACCGCGGCGGTGACCTTCAGCTATCCCCAGGTCGGCCTCAACAAGCCGCGCACGATCGGAGCTTCGGCCGAGTTCAAGTTCTGATAGGGGTAAGCGTGTGACGCGTGGTGTAGGATCGGCGGCGAACGAGTTTCGTACGCATTGGCGGGCGCTGCTCGGCTGCACCATCGCGGCGTCGATCGGCACGATCGGGTTGCAGGCCTATACCAGCGGTGCGTTCGTGCCCGCGCTCGGGCGTGATGTCGGTTACACAAGGGAGCAACTGTCGCTCGCGACCTTGCTGCTTTCCGCAGTCGTCGCGATCTGCGCGCCGATCGCGGGCACGCTGATGGATCGTTACGGTGCGGTGCGGATCATTGCCTTCGCGGTGGCTGGCGAGGCGGCGGCGTTCGCCCTGCTCGCCATCGCGCCTACAGGCTTCCCACTCTACGCCGCGCTGATCGTGCTGCTCGCCCTCCTCGGCGTCGGCACCACCCCGCCCGGCTTCGCGCGGATCATCACCGCGCGTTTCGATGCCGGGCGTGGGCTGGCGCTGGGGTGCATGATCAGTGGGCTCGGCATCATGGCGATCAGCGGGCCGATCTGGGCGACCTGGGTGATCCAGCAGGGCGGCTGGCGTGCCGGCTATGGCGTGATCGCCGGGCTGGTCCTGCTGCTCGGCGGTGGCGGGCTGGCGCTGGTGCATGGCGATCGCGCCGCGCATCCGGCAATACCGGCGCGCGCGGCGCTGGATGCAGCGAGCGGCCCTTCGGCGCTGCGCCGCCCGCTCTTCTGGGTGATGCTCGTCGGCTTCGTCGCGCCCGCCCTGTTCGGCGGCGGTTATCTCCTCCACCTCATCAGCCTGCTCACCGAGCGCGGCATCGCCCCCGCGACGGCGGCGCGGGTCCAGTCGCTGATCGGAGTCGCCGTGCTGTGCGGCCGGCTTGGTTCGGGCTGGGCGCTTGATCGCTTCCCCGCCCCGCGCGTCGCCGCCGCTGCTTTCACCGTCTCGGCGCTGGGCTGCGCCTTGCTGCTGCAATCCAACCTCGCGTTGATGAGTGTTGCCGCGCTGGCGATCGGCCTGACGATCGGTGCCGAGCTCGACATCCTCGCCTATTTCGTCTCGCGTTATTTCGGCCTTGCCGGTTTCGGCCGGCTTTATGGCCTGGCCTATGGCTGCCTGATCATTGCCGGCGGCACCAGCCCGGTGCTGATCGCGTGGCTGGCGCGGCTCGGCGGTTATCCGCTCGCGCTGATCGTCTCGACCTTCGGCACCATCGCCGGCGCGCTGATCCTGCTTACCCTGCCCGATCCCCGCAAGGTTGCCGCGCATGCCTGACATGGCCGGCAAGGTCGCGCTGGTCACCGGTGCCGCCTCGGGGATCGGCGCGGCGACGGCTACGCTGCTCGCCGAACGCGGTGCGTTCGTGTGGTTCGCCGACCTTCACACCGATGGCTGCGACACGGCGCGGAACGCCATCCCCGCCAGCGAGTCACTGTCGCTGGACGTACGCGATCCTGCTGCCTGGCACGCGGCCGAAGCGCGCATCGGCAAGCTCGACGTGCTGGTCAACGCCGCCGGTATCAGCCGCACGACCAACCCCGCCGACATCGCCGAGGTCGCGCTGGACGACTGGCGTGCGATCTTCGCCGTCAATGTCGAAGGCACCTTGCTCGGCTGCCAGACCGCGATGCGCCTGATGGCCCGGGAGGGCGGAGCGATCGTCAACATCGCCTCGACCGCCGGCATCGCGCCCAGCGCGACACTCGGCGCCTATGGCGCCTCCAAAGCGGCGGTAGCGCAGATGACGCGCAGTATCGCCGCCGCCTGTGCCGCGCAGGGGCTGGCGATCCGCTGCAACGCGGTCCAGCCGGGCATGGCCGAAACGCCGATGACGGCGGCGATGAGCGACGACTATCGCCGCGCCTGGGAGGCGCAGATCCCCGCCCACCGCTTCGGTCGCGCCGAAGAGGTCGCGCAAGCCATCTGCTTCCTCGCCAGCGACGCGGCGAGTTACATCAACGGCGAGGCGCTGCTGGTCGATGGCGGCCTGATCAACCGCGCGGTGGTCAGCTAGGCAGGCTTGGCCAGCATCAGCGCCTGCCGTGTGGTCCGGCAGACGATCTCGTCGCGCTGGTTGAAACCGAGATGTTCGAAGGTGACGATGCCCTGCCCAGGCCGCGACGCCGACGGGCGCAGCGCCTTGACCTCGGTCTCGACATGGATCGTGTCGCCGGCGAAGACGGGCTTGGGGAAAAGCGTCTCGGTCATGCCGAGATTGGCGACGGTCGTGCCGAAGGTGGTGTCCTGCACGCTCAGCCCGACGATCAGCCCCAGCGTGAACAGCGAGTTCATCAACGGCCTGCCGAACTCGGTCGTCGCGGCATAGGCATGGTCGATATGCAGCGCCGCCGGATTGAAGGTCAGCGACGAGAACAGCATATTGTCCATGTCGGTCACGGTGCGCCGGATCTCGTGCACGAAGCGCTGCCCGACCGTGAATTGCTCGAAATACAAACCCGCCATCGCCGTTCCTGCCTTGACCTTGTTTGGCGCAGCGCCTGCGGCAAACCCGCCCGGTCGTCAATCTCGCGGACGCACACCCAGCGTAACCATCGCCGATAACCCCGCCGCCACCGCCATCGACGCGCCGATCAGCGCCGCGATGTGGAACGCGCCGACCAGCGCCGCCCCGGTCTTGCCGATCACCGCGCCGACCAAAGCCGTTGCGATCAACCCGCCGGTCCGTGCGATCGCACTGTTGAAGCCCGAGGCGGTGCCGGTATGCGTCGCCTCGACCGACGACAACACCGCTGTGGTCAGCGGCGCCACCGCGCCGGCCATGCCGAGCGCGATGACCAGCATGCCGGGGAACACGCCCCACCAGTAACCGGCCTGCGGGTCGGCGCGCGCCAGCAACGCGAAGCCGCAGCCCGCAACGATCGGCCCGATCGACAGCGGCCAGTGCGGCCCGATGCGCTCGCTCAACCGCCCCGCCGCGCGCGACGCCGCGCCGATCACCACCGGGAAGGGCAGCAACGCCATGCCGGCGGCGAGCGCGGTGTAACCGCCGGCGACGATCAGCAGGAACGGCAGCAGCACGAGCAACCCGCCAAGCGCGCCGTAGAGCAGGAAGGTCAGCAACGTCAGCCCAACGAATGGCGCGGAAGCGAACATCGCGAACGGCATCATCGCGGCGTCGCGCCGGCGGTGCTCGACCAGTAGAAAAGCGGCCAGCGCGACGAGACCCGCCACAAGGCCGATCCATGCCACCCCGGTCATGCGGTAACTCGCCGACCATAGGGTCAACGCCCAGGTCAATGCGCCGAGCGCGATCGTCGCCAGCGCCGCTCCGGGCCAGTCGAGCGCCTGCTCGCCTTCCGCATTCTCCTCCACGAAGCGCAGCGCGATGACGATCGCGCCCAGCGCAACGGGCACGTTGAGATAGAAGATCGCGCGCCAGCCGACCACACCGACCAGCCAGCCACCGAGCGGCGGGCCGACCGCGCCGGCGATCGCCCCGACCGCCGCCCAGGTGCCGATCGCGCGGCCGCGCGCCTCACCCGAAAAGGCATTGCCGAGGATCGCCAGGCTGTTCGGCATCAGCATCGCCGCGCCGATCCCCTGCACGGCCCGCGCCGGTAGCAGCACCGCGAGGCTCGGCGCCCAGGCGCAGGCGACCGAGGCCAGCGCGAACAGGGCGATCCCCCCGACCAGCATGCGCCGCCGCCCGAAATGGTCGCCCAGCGCACCACCGAGCAGCAACAGCGCCGACAGCGGCAGCAGATAGGCGTTGATCGTCCATTGCAGATCGGCCGCGCCGGCGCCGTAGCTCTTGCCGATCGCAGGCAGGGCGACATTGACGACGGAACCATCGATAAAGGCGAGGCTGGAGGCGAGGATCGTCGCCAGCAAAACCCAATTGCCGTGCCGCGCCGATCCGGGTTGCGCGGCATGCGCGACTGTCTGGTCACAGGGCATAGGCTGGGCAGTCACCCGCTCTTTTAAGCAGATCGCGGGGACCCGCGATACCGGGGCTTCACGCCCCGGGGCGGCTTTCGGCGATCTCGCGCGCGATGGCGAGGCGCTCGAACGTGCTGTTGGCCGATCGCGCCAGCGTGTCGAGCAGGGCCAGCGCATCCGGCTCGGCCGGATTGTCCTTCGCCCAATAGACGCCGAGCGCGGCAACCGGGTCGCCGATGCCTAGCGGAAACATCGCCATGCTGGCGACGAAGGCCACCTCCTCGACATCGCGCGGAACGCGCGCATCGCATTGGACGTCGGGGATATAGATCGGGCGGCGTTCGGTCATCGCCAGGCCGGAAACGCACTGGTCGATCGGGAAGCGCCGCCCGGTCCATAGAGGCGCGACGGCGTCCTCGCCGACATGAACCATCTCGTCGCCGTCCCGGCGCACGACTGCCACGCCGTCGGCGCAACCGATCGCCCGGCTGCGCGCGCGCAACACCTCGAGCGCGGCCTCGATCGACGCGGCCAGACCGAGCAGGGCGAGCGCCTCAGACATCAGCTTCCAGCGATTGAACCGGATCATGGGTACGCGAAACCTTCCGACGTGGCGGACTAGTCGCAAATCGCAAAACAACTACACCGCAGGGGTGTGTGGCCCTGAACCTGCGGCTATGGACAGGGCCTGATCGCGATAGGGCAGGGGTCCAATTAGCGACCTAGGCCGTGCCCATCACCTGCGCGGCGAAGCGCTCCATTTCCTCGGCCTGCGGGCTCATCTGCAGCAGCAACAGGTCGAGCCCGGCTCCTTCATAATCGGCGATGCGCTGGCGCAATTGCTCCGGCGTTCCGACCAGATTGGGGCGCAGCCCCCGGTTCGACACCGAATATTCCTGGATCTTGAGCTCGCGTTCGAGCTGCGTGCCCGACAACCATTGGTCGAAATTGGCATAGCCCGCCGGAAGCTCGCTCACCGTGGTGATGCGTTCAAGCTCGCGTTGCGCCTCGGCCTCGCTGTCGCGCACAATGGCATAGGCCGCCATGCCATATTGCATCGGCGTGCCGCCGGCGGCTTCGCGCCGCGCCGCCATGTCGGCGATCTTGGGTGCGATCGCGTCGACCGGATCGCCGTGCATGACATAGGCATCGCACTGGCCGACGATCATCGCCTTGGCCTTGTCGCTCTCGCCCCCGGCATAGACGGTCGGGCGCTTCACCGGCTTGGGCGAACAGATCGCTTCCTCGGTTTTGTAGAACTGGCCGTCGAAGCTGAAACGCTCCTCGGTCCACAACCCGTCGACCACCGTCAGCCATTCCTCGGTGCGCGCATAACGATCGTCATGCTGGTCGAACTGCAGGCCATATTGCCGCGCCTCGTCGGCCCACCAGGACGACACCACATTGAGCGCCAGCCGCCCGCCCGAGATGCGATCGATGTTCGCCGCCGCCTTGGCGAACAGCGCCGGATGATGGAAATTGGGCCGCACCGCGACCATCAGCTCCAGCTTCTCGGTCACCGCGGCGAGCGCGGCCGCCGTCGACCAGGCGTCGAGCGCGGGCTGCTCGACGCCCTTGATGTCGTTGAGGTTGAGTTCGGCGATCAGCGTCAGGTCGTAACCCCAGCGCTCCGCATTTTGCGTCAGGCGCTTGGTATAATCCCAGCTCGCATCCATCTGCTCGTCGGGGATGTTGCGCAGCCAGCCGCCGAATACCGGCATCCAGTAACCGTAACGCATCAGCGGCTTGCCCCTTCGATCACGCTTTCGAGATAGTCGACCAGCCGGTCATGCGGCTCCCAACCCAGCACGTCGAGCGGCTTCGCGACGAAGTTGGACAGCGCGTTGATGTCGTAGAAACGCGGCGTGCCGTCACGGTCGTCGATCATCACCTCGACCCCGCCGACATCCATGTTCATCGCCCGAGCAATCCGCTCGGCGGCGTCTATCAGCTGGGACGCCGGCGTCGTCACGGTCATGGTGATCGCGGTTCCGGGCACCTGGCAGGCGTCGGCCGGGCACAGATCGAACGCACCGCCCCCGGCAATGTCGATGGCGTAGAGGTACTTGCGATCGAGCGTCTCGATCCGCGTGATCGTGCCGTCGCGTGCAGGCACATAGTCCTGCACCAGCAGCACGCCGTCGACACTGGTCGGCAGGAATTTGTCGGCGACCGACTCGCGCAACTGTTCGGCGCTGTCGTAGCGCATGATGCCGGCGCCGGCGCCGCCGATATTGGCCTTGACCACCAGCGGGAAACCGATCGCCTCCCCCGCCGCGACGATATCTGCGATGCGATGGACCACGCGCGTCGCCGGGATGGCCAGCCCGAGGCTCGATATCAACGACAATTGCCGCGCCTTGGAGGCGTCGATCGCCATCACATCGGCACCGTTGATCACCCGCGCGCCAGCCCGCCGCCAATGGTCGAGCATCGCCATCGCATCGAAGATCGGATGCTCGTCGGCACGCAGGAAACTCGACATGGCAATGCGGTTGAACACCACCGGCGCCGGCGCGGAAACCACCGACGGGTCCCAATTGCCTTCCGGCTTCAGGTCGAGATGCGGGATACCGCGCCGGTCGAGCGCGGCGAACAGCGGCGTGAACCAGGCGGGGTGTTCGTAGAACAGCGCGATCGGTGGCATGGGGTGCCCGTTGCTCGGTTTTGCGCGGAGGGGCAAGGGGTTCACCGCGCCAAAACCACACCCGTCACCCCGGACCTGTTCCGGGGTCCACGGCGCCGCAGGCAACACGAAAGAGCATCAATCGAAGCGCTCGCTGCCCGGTGGACCCCGGAACAAGTCCGGGGTGACGAAGGAGTTAGGCGAAAGCCGGCGCCTTCCTCAACTGCTGATACGCACCGATCACCTTCTGCAGCATCGCTTCATGGCTGCGGTCGCCGCCATTGCGATCCGGATGATAGCGCCGCACCAACTCGCTGTACCGCCGCCTGAGCGCTCCGCGATCGGCATCCACATCCAGCCCCAGCACCCCGAGCGACCGGCGGTCCTCCCCCGATAACGGCCGACCGTCCTTGCGCTCGGTCGCGACGCGCTGTCCGAAACGCCCTGCGATCGCGTCCAGCGGATCGCTGAAATCGGCCCAGCGCGGCGGGCGGTCGCCGGCATTGGCGGCGAAGGCACGCGTCTCGCGCTCCCAGCCGGCGAACGGGCGTTGCGCGTCATGGATCTCGTCCACGGTCATGCCGGTGAAGAAATTATACCGCGCGTTGAACGCCCGCACATGGTCGAGGCAGAACCAGCGATAGGGCCGCGGCCCTTCACCATCGATCACCGGCCCGTCGGCCGGAGGCGCGCGGAATTCGCCGGGCTGGTCGCAGCCCGGTTCCATGCACATCTGGCCGGCACCCTCGATGCGGCCGTGAAAGCGCGCGTTGGGCCGATCCTTCTTGTCGTATTCCCGCGCCACGCGGCTCCCCGAATTGGCAAAGCCCGCTATATAGGGCGGATGACAAGCATCGCCACCGCTCCGCTCGCCGAAATCATCGCGGCCCGTCTCACCACCGCGCTCGATCCGTCGCGGCTCGAGGTGATCAACGAAAGCCACCTTCATGCCGGTCATCTCGGCGACGACGGCACCGGCGAATCGCACTTCGCCGTGGCGGTCGAAAGCGCGGCTTTTGACGGGCTCAACCGCGTCGCGCGCCAGCGGCTGGTGAACAAGGCGCTGGCCGATTTGTTGTCGTCGCGCATCCACGCGCTCTCCATCCGCGCCTGGGCGCCAGGAGAGACAGGATGACGTACAGATTATGGTATTGGCCGACGATCCAGGGCCGCGGCGAATTCGTACGGCTGGCACTGGAAGGCGCCGGCATCCCCTATGAGGATTGCGCCCGTGCCGGCGGCGAAAAGGCGCTGATGGCGGACATGAAGAAGCGCGGACCAAAGGCGCCCTTCGCCCCGCCCTATATCGAGGCCGAGGGCGGGACGATCGCGCAGGTCGCCGACATCCTGCTCTATCTTGGCGACAAGCATGGTCTGGCGCCGTCCGATCCGGCCGATCGCTATTGGGTCCATCAGCTCCAGTTGACCGTCGCCGACATCGTCGCCGAGGTGCACAATGTGCATCATCCGGTCGAGCTGATGGCTTATTATGACGAGCAGAAACCCGAAGCGAAACGCGCCGCCGAGCAGTTCCGCGAGCAGCGCATGCCAAAATTCCTCGGCTATTTCGAAGAAGCGACCAAGGCGAACAAGGGCGACTGGCTGACCGGCGCCGACTGGAGCTATGCCGATACCTCGCTGTTCCAGCTGATCGAGGGGCTGCGCTACATGTTCCCGAAACACATGAAGGCGATCGAGGGCGACTATCCCGGTCTGATCGCGCTGCACGACAAGGTCGCCACGATACCCGGCATCGCTGTCTATCTGAAGAGCGACCGGCGCATCGCCTTCAACACCGACGGCATCTTCCGCCACTATCCCGAACTCGACGCGGCATGATGCGTGCCCAGCGCCCGGCGGCGCGCATCCTGTTGCTCGACACAGCGGACCGTGTGCTGCTGTTCCGCTTCACCGCTACCGACAGGCCAGCCTTTTGGGCGACACCGGGCGGTGCGGTCGATCCCGGTGAGAGCTACGAAGCGGCGGCACGTCGCGAATTGCGCGAGGAAACTGGCCTCGACGCCGACCCTGGTGCGGAGGTGCTGCGCCGCGTCGTCGAGTTCGTCACACTGGAGGACGTCGCGGTCGTCGCCGAGGAGCGCTATTTCCTGATCCGCACCGACGCGACCGACATCGACACCGCCGCGCATACCGAACTCGAACAGCGCGTCATGCAGTCGCACCGCTGGTTCGCCCGCGACGAACTGGACGCCTGGCCGGAAACGATTTTTCCCGAGGATCTCGCCGGGATGCTCGCCACGCTGGAGACCGCCAATGTCCGCTAAGGCTGTGCTTGACGACATCGTGCTGCAGACGCTGACCCCGACCACCCACGATCTTGGCGGCTTCAAGGTCCACCGCACCTTGCCGTCGAAACCGCGCACCATGGTCGGCCCGTTCCTGTTCTTCGACCAGATGGGCCCGGCGCATCTCGAGGTTGGCACCGGCATCGACGTGCGCCCCCATCCGCATATCAACCTCGCCACGGTGACCTATCTGTTCGCCGGCGCGATCGACCATCGCGATTCGATCGGCACCTATGCGACGATCGAGCCGGGCGCGGTCAACCTGATGACCGCCGGGCACGGCATCGTCCATTCGGAACGCTCGCCGCGCAGCGAACGCGCGCAGGGCCCCGATTTGTCAGGCATCCAGACCTGGCTCGCTTTGCCCGAAGCGAATGAGGAAATGGACCCGGCGTTCGAGCATGTCGCGCGCGCCGACCTGCCGCTGATCGAGGCGCATGGCGCCAGGGCGCGCATCATCATGGGCAGCCTCTGGGGTGCGAGCGCGCCGACAACCACCTATGCCGGCACGATCTACGCCGACATCGCGCTCGACCCCGGGGCCAGCGTGCCGATCGACGCGGCGGCCGAGGAGCGCGCGGTATATCTCGCGATCGGCGAGGCGACGCTCGACGGCGTGCCGCTCGAACTCCACACGCTCTATGTGCTCAAGCCCGGGGTCGCGACGTCACTGACCTCGCGCAACGGCGGCCGGGCCATGCTCTGCGGCGGCGACGCCTTCACCACCCCGCGCCATGTGTGGTGGAACTTCGTCTCCTCGCGCCGCGACCGTATCCAGGAGGCGAAGCGGGCGTGGAAGGCCGGCGAGTTTCCGAAGGTACCGGGCGACGACAAGGAGTTCATCCCGATCCCCGAAGTGCCGCTGACGGTGAGTTACCCATAACTTTTTATCCCCCTCCCGCTTGCGGGAGGGGCTAGGGGTGGGCGCCCGCTCACAACAAGCGATGAGCGTGAGGAGGTCGGGAGCCTACCCCCGACCCCTTCCGCAAGCGGGAGGGGAGAGAAGAATGACCGAACACTTCAACCTGCAACCCATCACCCTCTCCACCGGCGTCACCCTCGACGTCGCCATCGCCGGCGACCCCGCCAACCCGCCGATCATCCTGCTCCACGGCTTCCCCGAATCGCACCGCACCTGGCGCCACATCATCCCAGATCTGGCGCGCGACCATTTCGTCCTCGCCCCCGACCAGCGCGGCTATGCCAGATCGTCCAAGCCCGAAGGCGTCGAGAACTACACCCCCGACAAGATCGTCGGCGACATGCTCGCGCTGGCCGACCATTTCGCCATCGATCGCTTCACTTTGGTCGGCCATGACTGGGGCGGCGCGGTCGCCTGGATGGCCGCGCTGCAGAACCCCAACCGCGTCGCAAAACTGGTCATCATCAACGCGCCGCACCCCTTCATCTTCCAGAAGACGATGTTCGACGACCGCGCCCAGCGCGAGGCGAGCCAGTATATCCGCGCCTTCCGCAACCCCGATCTGGAAAAGCATATCGACTCGATCGGCCTGTCGAGCTTCTTCGACGGCAGCTTCATGCGCCACACCGATTTCGCGAAGATCGCCGACGAGAAACCGATCTATCTCGACCAATGGGGCCAGCCCGGCGCGATGACCGGCATGCTCAACTGGTACCGCGCCAGCGCACTTCAGGTGCCGGCGATGGATGAGGAACCGACCCGCCCGGCCTATCTCGACGCGCCCTTCCCGCCCATGCCGGTGCCGACGCTCGTCATCTGGGGTCTGGGCGACGCGGCGCTGCTGCCGAGCCAGCTCGAAGGCCTCGAGCAGCTCGTGCCCGGTGTGCGCATCGACAAGGTCGATGCCGGGCATTTCGTGCCGTGGGAGAACCCCGCGGCGGTGATCGCCGCGATGCGCGATTGGGGCGCCTAGCCGAAGAGCTCGCGACAAGCACCGATCAGGCAAGGTTGCGCTTGAACACCTCGCCGATCGTCTTGAGCACCGCGCGCGTCGCCAGCGTCTGCGGGCGCTGCATCGAGGTCGCGGTGAACAGGTGCGACACGATTTTCGGCTCGCCGATCGGCCAGCTCATGATCCGCCCCTCGGCCAGCTCGTCCTTGAGCAGCGCGGAAGGCAATATCGTGAACCCGATCCGCTTGCGCACCAACTCCAGCATGGTGTTGGTGCCTGATACCTCGACCTCGGTGTTCAGCGTGATCCCCGCCTCGTGGCTGGCATCCTCGATCAGGCTGCGCAGCCGGTGCGGGGCCGGCGGCAGGATCATCGCGAGGGCGGCTAGGCGCCGCGTCGGTATTTCGGCGCCGCCCGGTTCGTCGAGACTCCCCGGCGCCCCGACAAGGTGAATGCGGTCGTCGAAGATATGCTGGGTGATCAGCGTCGCCACCTTGGGCGGATTGAACAATATGCCGATATCGACGCTGCCCGCACTCAGCCATTCCAGCGCTTCTGCCGAAAACCCCTCGCGCAGCGTGACCGTCACCAAGGGGTATTCCGCCTTCAGGCTGCGGATCAGCTCCGCCGACAACACCCCACCGAGCAACGGCGGCAAGGCGATCGAGACCCGTCCCAGCGCCGTGCCGCGCAACGCCGCGACCTCGATCTCAGCGCCTGACAGCGTCTGGAGCATGGTCTGGGCATGTTCGAAGAAACGCTGCCCGGCCTCGGTCACCCCGACGCCGCGGCCGTTGCGATAGAGCAGCTGAACCTTCAGCCCGTCCTCGAGCCGGCGCACGAAGCGGCTTAGCACCGGCTGGCTGATCGCCAGCGCCGCCGCGGCGCGCGAGAAGCTGCCGCTTTCGACGACATGGACGAAGTAATAAAGCGGCCGGATGTCCAGCGAGGAGGCCGTCAGGCGTGGTGCGCTCACGATCCTTTCCCCTAGATAACAGCCGGACACCCGGATGATCCAGTCGGGGGAGGATCGCAACATCGATGTTGCCCCGGGGCGGCGCCGCGTCAGCGGATCGGCGAAAAGGGCGCGGCTTTCATGATCACGCTTTCCTGCGACTCGACCAGCGGCAGCGCCAGCGGCAGATATTCGTCGAGCCATTCGCGGTCCTGCCACCACAATGCCCGCGCTTCCTCGCGCTGCGCCACGCTGTCGAACGCCCAGACATGCACCACGCGATTGAGCGGCCCGGACTCCACCGTCCAATAGCCGACCAGCGTGCAATAACGCTGCACGATCGGTAGGCCGATCCGCCCGAATTGCTCGATATAGCGTGCCATCACGCCGACCTTGAGCTGATAGGTCCGCATCTCGTAGATCATGCATCCGCTCCCCTCATTGCCCGCGGTAACCGGTCGAACCCGATCGAAAAGCCGTCACCCGTCCGCCCGACGCGCCAGCCGTCAAGCCCTTGGACATGCGCCGCCAGAATCCGTGCATCGCCATCGGCCGCGCGTTGCAGCAGCGCGCGGCGCGTCACGCGCGCCTCGTCCTGGTCTTCGCACCACCGGCTGTTGACGTGCGGGCAGATGACCTGGATCGGCGAATGGAACACGTCGCCCGAAAAGATGATCTCCTCGCTTTTGTGCCGCAGCGTGTAGATCATCTGCCCCGGCGTATGCCCCGGCGCGGCCGATGCGACGAAGCCCGCGACCTCGTCGCCATCCTCGATGAAGCGCGTCAGCCCGGCATCGATCACCGGCAATACGCTATCGGCGATCACCGCCTCATAGGCTTCCGGCCCCATCTTCTGCGCCAGTTGCTGTGTGAACAGGTCGTAATCGCGCCGCGGCATATAATAGGTCGCATTGGGAAAGGTCGGCACCCAGCGCCCGTCGAGCAGTCGCGTATTCCACCCGACATGGTCGGAATGCAGATGCGTGTGCAGCACATGCGTCACTTGCTCGGGGCCCGCGCCGATCGACTCCAGCCAGTCGATCGCCGGCGTGTTGATCATGTGCTGAAAGGGCGAGATGCGCGGCTTGTGGTTGCCGCATCCGGTGTCGATCAGGACCACTGCCTCGCCGGTCTTCACCACCCATAGCTGATAGCTGAAGATCAGCCGGTTGGTCCGTGCCATCCAGAAGCGTCCGTCGAGCCATGCCGCGTTGGCGGCGATCATCGCCGGCGTGGCGTCGGGCAGCATCCACTGCGCATCATGGGTCGGGCCGTCGAATTCGACGATCTGGAAGATCTCGACCCCGCCGCCCAACGCTTGTGACGTCATCATGCCGGCTATCCTGTCCCTTTGCCGGGCGTCCTTCGCCGCGCCCTCCCTGCCCTGATCGGCCATGGGCACGGCGCCGAACAGCATGCCAGCGCGCATAACTGTTAGGCGCGATTGCCGACTGTTCGGCGCCGCGTTTCGCCCGATGATGGCCCCAACATCACTGCAGGTGCCGCTGCCGCCCTACCCGGACGGCGACGCGGCATGCTGACGAGCAACAGGTTGAGGATATGCCGCCACACACCCCGACATCGCCACTGCTGGCATCGCTGGCCGACATTCCGGAGACCAACCTCGTTCCGGCGAAATACCTCGCCGGCGGCTCGATCGGCGCGCAGATCGCCTATGGCCTCGAATCGAGCATGATGATCGCCGTGCGCCAGCCCGATTATCATTCGCGGCCCCACAGCCACGACGCCGAGCAGCTCAACCACGTGCTCGACGGCGAACTCTTTGTCTTTGTCGACGATCACGGCTTCCTGGCGAGCAAGGGCGACATCTTCCGCATTCCGCGCGGGGCGGTCCATTGGTCATGGGTACAGGGCGACAGGCCGTGCGTGCTGCTCGAAACCCACACCCCGCCGCTGATCGGCGACGAGGGCGTGTTGGATGGCGCCACGGCGCTGATCGCACCCCATGAACTGCGCGGCGATATCGTCGCGGTGCCTTCGATCTGGCCGGAGGGCGTGGACCAGGGCGCAGTCGAACGACGCGTCGTTCCTGCCCCAGGCGCCGCGTCGGTCGCGTGACGCCGCCCTGGCCGCCGACACCTGCAAGAAGGATAACAGATTGAAAGCGATCATCTTCGACCAAGCCGGCGAGCCGGGCAGCGTGTTGCGGTTCGGGGAAGCCCCGGGGCCGGCGTCCGAAGACGGCGCTGCGCTGGTGGACGTCACTGCCCGTCCCCTGCAACCCGCCGACATGGCGTTCATCCGCGGGCGCTACCGCCTCCAGCCCATCTTCCCGCAGGTCGCCGGGCTGGAAGGCGCGGGATCGATCGTCGACCCCGGCGCCAGCGGACTGCCCGTCGGCACGCGCGTGGCGTTTCGCGCTGCCGGCAGCTGGGCCGCACATGTGGCGGTGCTTCCGGAGCGGCTGATCGTCGTACCCGATGACATTCCCGACGACGACGCTTGCCAGATCTCGCTCAATCCCCTCACCGCGCTGGGCCTGCTCGACAGCGCCCGCGTCGCACCGGGCGACACGATCCTGATCACCGCCGCTGCATCGACGGTCGCCGGCATCATCGCGGCAATCTGCCGGGTGCGCGGCATTTCGACCATCGGCATCGCGCGTAACGCGACCTCCGCCGCGCGTGCCACCACCGATACCGCGCTCGCGGCGGACGATCCGGATCTCCTCGCGAAACTGCAAGGCCTGACCCGCGGCGCCGCGCCGGCGGCCTTGCTCGACAGTGTTGGTGGGCCACTTGTCGCAACGCTGATGCCGGCGCTCCAGCCCGGCGCCCGGATCATCGCCTATGGCGTGATGGATCCTTCGCCCGCGGCGGTCACCAATGCCGCGCTGATTTATCAGAATCTGACCTGGATCGGCTTCGGCATCGACCGCTGGCTCGCTGCCCTGCCGACGGCGCAGCACGCCGCGCTGGTCGCCCAGCTGTTCGCGATGTTGCGTGACGGCAGTCTGCACCTGCCAGTCGCCGCCCGCTTCCCGCTCGACCGCATCCATGACGCGCTTGGCGCCGATGCTGCCGCCGGCCGCAACGGGAAAGTCGTCCTGACAACCTGACATCTACCGGGACGGGAGCGCCGCCGCCGGTACGCGACATCACAAATTAATGACCGCCCTTCACGCGCGGCCGATAAAGGGGAGAGACGATGCACAATTCCATCATGCGTGGCGCAAGGCCGATCGCCATGGCGATGCTGCTGGCCGCGGGCACGGCGCACGCCCAGGCCGCGCCGGAGGCACCGCCACCGGCGGCCGCGGAGGCGACCAGCGACGACATCATCGTCACCGCGACCAAGCGCGTCGGTGGCATCAGCGTGCACAATTCGGCGCTTGCGATCACCGCGTTCGACGACGCCCATCTCGCCGATACCCATATCGATCAGCTCGCCGATCTCACCCGCTCGATTCCCAATGTCTTCCTCAATGCCAGCGACACGATCCAGGGCGTCAACAACTTCTCGATCCGCGGCATGGCGGTGTACGACACGATTCCGTCGAACACCCCGACCGTCGGCATCTTCGTCGACGGCGTCTATATCGGCGCCAGCGCGGCCTCGGCGCTCAATACCTTCGACAATGCCAGCATTGAGGTGCTGCGCGGGCCGCAGGGCCTGCTGTTCGGACGCAACGTCACGGCCGGCGCGATCCTCGTCAACACCGGCAACCCGACACCCGAACTGCATGTCTCAGCCCAGGCCGCGATCGAATCGGGCCCCGATTTCACCGAATCGGTGGTCGTCACCGGTCCACTCACCAAGGATCATTTCCTCCAGGGCAAGCTGGCGATCTATCGCAACGACGATGAGGGTTATTTCCGCAACAGCTTCGATGGACGGCAGTTCGGCAAGTCGCATTCGACCATCGCCCGCGCCGCGCTCGCGATCAATCCCGCGGGCCGCCTCCACGCGATCCTGCGCTATGAGCATGGCGCGCAGGACGGCCAGGGCCCGGCGTCGCAAAATCACGGCGCCTTCAGCTATGACAGCTTCGATTTCAGCATCAACGAGCCGGGTTTTTCGCACAATCGCTGGGATCAGCTGATCGTCGATACGCGCCTCGCCACCGATTTCGGCCATGGCGAGATCGTCAACGTGTTCGGCTGGCGCAAGGTCGACGAGTCAGGCCTGTTCGATGCCGATTCCACGCCGCAGACCTTTTTCCATTTCGGCACCGCGATCGGCCAGCATCAGGTGTCGGACGAGCTGCGCTACTCGGGAACCTTCGGTGCGTTCGCGCCGACCATCGGCGTGTTCTACTACACAGACGACCTGAGCTATATCGAGACACGCCAGCTCGCCGCGTCCAACATCACCGGCGGGGGCACCCAGAAATCGACCACCTATGCGGTGTTCAGCAATGTGGATGTCAGCCTGGGCTCGACGCTGACGCTGACGCTTGGTGCGCGCTACTCGGTCGAAAGGAAGACCGCCCGCGTCCAGGGTCTCGTCGCCAGCGCAACCAGCCCCTGTTCGTTCGCCGCCAAAGCCTGCACCGCGTTCAATTTTTCGGACGATCACGACTGGTCCGCCTTCACCCCAAAGATCGGGCTGCAATGGCGACCCGACGCGGCAACCAACATCTATGCCTATTATACCAAGGGCTTCCGCAGCGGCGGCTATAATCTGCGCCAGACCAATCTGCTCGCCCCGCCCGGGCCCTATGACCAGGAGGTCGAGGACAGTTTCGAGGTCGGCGCCAAACGCAATTTCTTCGACAATCGCCTGCGCCTGAACATCGCGGTGTTCGACAATGAATTCAGCAATCTGCAGCGCGCCATCCTGACGTCGAGCCCAACGCTGGGCATCATCCAGACCACCGTCAACAGCGCCGACACGCGCATCCGCGGCATCGAAGGCGAGGTCAACGTAACGCTGGGCAAGTCGCTGCGGCTCGGCGGACATTTCGGCTATCTCGACAATCACTGGAAGGTGATCCGCTACCATCTGCTCGGCGCCGGCCCGGTGACCCCCGCGGACTATGCGCTCCAGCTGCCATTCCTCTCGCCATGGTCCTATGGCGGCAGCATTTCCTATGCGGTACCGACCGCACTCGGGCGGCTGTCGTTCGACGCGAGCTTCGACCACCGCGACAGCACGCCCTCGAACGACGCCAACACCGGCATCCTGAAGGCGGTCAACCGCATCGATGCCAGCCTAGCGCTGCGGCTGAACAACGGCCTGACGCTTTCGCTCTACGGCAAGAACCTGACCGATCAGACCACCACCGGGTTGAACAATCCGCTGACCTTCACGCCGGGCGAGACGATTGCGCCCCTCAACAAGGGCCGGGTGCTCGGCGCCGAACTGAGGTTCCGCTATTGAACCGGCAGCCCGTGGCAGCCGCGCCGGGAAGCGGTGACGGCGACCCCGTTCAGGCGGCGATCGACGCACTGCCGCTCAATCCCCGGCACTTCACGGTGTTTGCATTGTGTGCAGCCGGCCTGTTCTTCGAGGCGCTGAACCTCCAGCTGATGTCGTTCGTCGCGCCGATGCTCGCCAGGGAATGGCACATTGGCCCGGCGATGCTGGGCGGGCTGATCTCGGCAACGATCGCCGGCATGCTGGTCGGGACCTATGCCTTCGGCGCGGTCGCCGACCGGTTTGGCAGGCGCGGCGCCTTCCAGATCACGGTCGGCATCTTCTCGATCCTCACCGCCTTGTCGGGGCTCGCCGGCACGCTCGGGCAACTGATGGTCGCGCGTTTCGGCGCGGGCCTCGGCATCGGCGGCTCCATCCCGGTGGAGACGGCGGTGCTTGCCGAGTTCACCCCGGCGCGCTGGCGCAGTCGCTTCATGGCGATCTGGGCGATGGCGTTGCCGGTCGGCGCTCTCGTCGCGCCGCTGTGCGTGGCTGTAATGCCCCTGTCGCTCGGCTGGCGCGGCTTGCTGCTGCTCGGCGGGCTTCCCGCGGTGCTGGTGCTGATCGTCCGCAGCGCGATACCCGAGACGCCGCAATATCTCGCCGGCAACGGCCGCGTCGCCGAGGCCGAACAGGCATTGTCATGGATTGCGCGTCGCCCGATGCCGCTCGCCATGCCCAACCCAGCTGCTGACGCGACCGCGCGTCGCAGCGTCCGGCAAGCGCCCGAGGTCCTGCTTTTCGCCGCCGCTTACCGCCGCACCACCTTAGTGAGCTGGGGCATCTATTTCGGCAGCTTCTTCGCCTATTACGGTTTCGTGCTGTGGATGCCGGCGTTTCTGGCGGGATATCGCGGCATGGCCACGCCCGAGATATTGCGCTTCATGGTCGGGCTCGCGCTCGCCGGGCTCGTCGGCCGCGTCGCCATCCTGCTGGTCGCAGGCAGGATCGATCGGCGTGTCCTGATCGCCGCCTGCTCGCTCGGCGGTGCCGCATCGCTCCTGTGTCTCGCCGGGCAGACCGATGGTGCCGCCATCGTCATCAGCGCTTTTGCCGCCGCCTTCTTTCTCGAAGGTGCATTCAGCGCGGTGATCCCGTTCGTCGCCGAATCTTACCCCACGGCGTTGCGCGCGACCGGGGTCGGCTGGAGCGGCGGCATGGGCCGTTTCGGCACGGTCCTGGCGCCGATCGTTTTCGGGGCCTTGGTGCGGATCGACACCGGCTACGCCATGGCCGCCCTGGCGGCCGGAGCGCTTTTCGCCGTCGCTTCGGTATCGTTCGCCCGGCCCGTGGCTGGTGGCGGGCAACGCCGCGATTCAATCGCCGCGAAATCTGCTCAAAGCTGATCCGTGACGCGGGGCGCAACCCGACTCGCGTCCGCTCTTTCGCATTGTTGATCTCATCGAGAAGCGCGCCGCCGTGGTGAGCCGCCGCTCCCTGGTCTCTCCCTGATCTTTCCCTGTTCTGCGCAGCAGGGAGATGCACGTCACCGCGTTGATACGAAACCCTTATTCTGGTTGCCGCGGTCACGATTCCGTGGGTGAAATATTTTTTCCTCGGAACAGGGAATATCAGGGAGCGAACAGGGAGAAACAGGGAGAAAGCAGGGAGCGGCCGGATAGCTCGGCACCTTTAGGCCGCAAACGAATTGCTGCGCGTGCACTACCCGTCTGCTTCGCTATAGGGCGCCCGGTGACTCTGCTGACGGCCCAGGACAGCGATCTGCGACAGCTTGCCGAACGCGCGCGACTGCGCTCCCTCATACCGCGTGTCGGGTTGGACTTCTCGTCCAATGACTATCTCGGCCTCGCCGATGCGCCGCAGCTGCGCGAGGCCGTGGCGGCGGCACTGGCGCGCGGCGTAGCGATCGGTTCGGGCGGGTCGCGGCTGCTGCGCGGCAACGATCCCGAGCATGAGGCGCTCGAAGCCGAGGCGGCAACGTTCTTCGGCAGCGAGACGGCGCTGTTCTTCTCGAGTGGTTACGCTGCCAACACCGCCCTGCTCTCGACCCTTCCCCAGCGGGGCGATCTCGTGGTGCATGATGCGCTGGTCCATGCCAGCGCGCATGAGGGCATGCGGCTCGGCCGCGCCGATCATGTCGCGACGCCGCACAACGACGCCGGCGCGGTCGACGACGCGATCGCCGCCTGGCGGCGCGGCGGCGCGACCGGGCGACCATGGATCGCGGTCGAGAGCCTCTACAGCATGGACGGCGACCGCGCCCCGCTCGCCGATCTGGTCGCTGTGGCCGAGCGGCACGAGGCGATGCTGCTGATCGACGAGGCGCACGCCACCGGCGTGTTCGGTGAGAGCGGACGCGGCCTCGCCGCCAATCTCGAAGGCCGCGACAACGTCATCACGCTGCGCACCTGCGGCAAGGCGCTTGGCTGCGAAGGCGCGTTGCTGTGCGGACCACGCACCGCGCGTGACTTCCTCGTCAATCGCGGTCGCGGCTTCATCTTCTCGACCGCACCCTCGCCGTTGATCGCCTGCGCGGTGCGCGCGAGCCTGCGCATCCTCGCCGACGAGCCTGAACGGCGCGCACGTCTGGCGGCGCTGATCGCCTTCGCCGAACGCGCCCTCGCCCCATGCGGCGTCGCACCGACGGGCTCGCAGATCCTCCCGCTGGTGATCGGGGAGGATGCGCCGACGATGCGCATGGCGAGCGCGCTGCAGACCGCCGGGTTCGATGTGCGTGGCATCCGCCCGCCGACCGTGCCGGCCGGCACCGCAAGGCTGCGCATCTCGCTGACGCTCAACGTGAACGAGGCAGACATCACGGCGCTCGCCGACACGATCATGGCACTGCCGCGATGAACGGGCCGGTCATCGTCGTCACCGGCACCGACACCGATGTCGGCAAGACGGTGTTCGCCGCGGCGCTCGCCGGGGCGCTGGGCGCGAGCTATTGGAAGCCGGTCCAGGCCGGGCTCGATCCGCGAGCCGATGTCGACAGCGTCGCGATACTGTCGGGCGCGCGCATCCTGCCCGAGGCTTACCGCCTGACGACGCCCTGCTCGCCGCACCGCGCCGCCGCGATCGACGGGGTCACGATCGATCCGGCGCGGCTCGCGCTGCCCGGCGTCGACGGCCCGCTGGTCGTCGAAGGCGCCGGCGGGGTGCTGGTGCCGATCACGCCCGACCTGTTGTTCGTCGACCTGTTCGCGCGCTGGGCCCGCCCGGTCGTGCTCGTTGCGCGCACCGGGCTCGGCACGATCAATCACAGTCTGTTGTCGATCGAAGCGCTGCGCCGGCGCGGCGTGCCGATCCTCGGCATCGCCTTCATCGGCGACGAACAGCCCGACAGCGAAGCGACCATCGCCCGGCTCGGCGGCGTCAAGCGGCTCGGCCGCCTGCCCCGGCTCGACCCGCTCGACGCGGACACGCTGGCCGCCGCCTTCGCCGCGCACTTCGATCTGGACGACTTCCGATGACCGGCTCGCCGATCTGGCATCCCTTCACCCAGCACGGGCTGAACGAGCCGGTCCCGCTCGTCACCCATGCCGAGGGCGCCGCGCTGCACACCGCCGACGGGCGCCGCATCGTCGACGGCATCTCGTCCTGGTGGGTGACGACGCACGGCCATTGCCATCCACGCATCATGGCGGCGATCGCGGAGCAGACGACGAAGCTCGACCAGATCATCTTCGCCGGCTGGACCCATGAACCCGCCGAGACGCTGGCGCGCGGCCTCACCGCGATGATGCCGCCAGCACTGACCCGGGTGTTCTTCTCGGACTCAGGCTCGACCAGCGTCGAGGTCGCGCTCAAAATGGCGCTCGGCTTCTGGGCCAATCGCGGCGAACACCGTGGCCGCATCCTGGTGATGGAGCACAGCTATCATGGCGATACGATCGGCGCGATGTCGGTCGGCGCGCGCGGTGTGTTCAATCAGGCCTATGCGCCGTTGCTGTTCGACGTCGGAACCTTGCCTTTTCCCGCGGCCGGCGCGGAACAGGCGACGCTCGACGCACTGGAGGCGGCCTGTCGCGAGGCGCCCGCCGCGCTGATCGTCGAGCCGCTGATCCTCGGCGCCGGTGGCATGCTGATCTACGTCGCCCGGGTGCTGAGCGAGATGCGCGCGATCTGCGCCCGGCACGGCGTGCTGTTCATCGCCGATGAGGTGATGACCGGCTGGGGCCGCACCGGCACGCTGCTGGCATGCGAACAGGCCGACGTCGTGCCCGACATCCTGTGCCTGTCGAAGGGCCTGACCGGCGGCGCGGTACCGCTCGCCGTGACCATGGCGAGCGGGGCGATCTACGCCGCGCATCTGTCCGACGACCGGGCGAAGATGTTCTTCCACTCGTCGAGCTACACCGCCAACCCGATCGCCTGTGCCGCGGCCAACGCCAACCTCGCTATCTGGCGCGAGGAACCGGTGGCGGCGCGCATCGCCGATCTGGCGGCGCGGCAGGCGGCGCGGCTGGAGTCGATCGCGAAGCTGCCCAATGTGCGCAACGCCCGGGCGCTGGGGACGATCACCGCCCTCGACCTGGTAGATGAACGGGGCGCCGGCTATCTCTCGCAACTCGGCCCACAGCTACTGGCGCACTTCCGCGAGCAAGACCTGCTGCTGCGCCCGCTCGGCAACACCGTCTACGTCATGCCGCCCTATTGCATCGACGATGCCGATCTCGACCGTCTCTATGACGGTATCGCAAGCGCGATCGAGCGGACCTAGGACGCTACCACATCACGCTCGAGCGCGAGCAGGCCGAACAGGTCGCGCGGATCTTCGGGCCGGGCGAGCAGGTCGACGGTGCGGTGGAAGCACGGATCCTGAGTGACGTCGGCGAGATAGCGCAGTGCCGAGAAGTCCTCGATCGCGAAACCGACCGAATCGAACAGCGTAATCTCGCCCGCGCTGGTGCGGCCGGCCGCCTCACCGGTGATGACCTGCCACAGTTCGGTCGCGGCGAAGTCCGCGGGCATTTGCTGGATTTCGCCCTCGATCCGCGTCTGGGGGAGGTATTCGACGAACACGCTGGCACGCTCGATGATCGCGCGCTGCAGCTCGGTCTTGCCCGGGCAGTCGCCGCCAACCGCGTTGATGTGGACGCCGGCGCCGACCATGTCGTCGGACACCACCGTCGCGCGGCGTTTGTCGGCGGTGACGGTGGTGATGATGTCGGCGCCCTCCACCGCTTCCGGCGCGGAGCGGGCGACATGAATGGTGAAATCGCGCCCTGCCATATTGGCGCGGAACTTCGCCGTGGCGGCGGGATCGACGTCGTAGATCGACAGCCGGTCGATACCGAGCAGTGCGCGGAACGCCTCGGCCTGGAACTCGGCCTGCGCGCCGAGGCCGATGATCGCCATGCTGCGTGCATCGGGCCGCGCGAGATGCTTCGCCGCGAGCGCCGACATGGCGGCGGTACGCAGCGCGGTCATGATCGTCATCTCGGCGATCAGATAGGGATAGCCAGTCGCCACGTCGGCGAGCACGCCAAAGCCGGTCACCGTCTGCAGGCCATTGGCCTGGTTGGCGGGGTGGCCGTTGACGTATTTGAAAGCGAAGGCCTCGCGGTCGGCGGTCGGCATCAACTCGATCACGCCCTGTGACGAATGGCTGGCGTAGCGCGGCGACTTGTCGAACTCGGGCCAGCGGCGATAGTCGGCGGCGAGATAGTCGGCGATCTCGCGCAGCACATTGGCGATGCCCCTGCGCCGTACCAGCGCGACGACGTGATCGACTTCAACGAGGCGCATGAGATCATCTCCTTCGCCCCGGATTCTAGGCGCGCGCTTCGCCACATAGAATTGGACTTTTGCACACATAGAGTACAATGTTGCTACGAACCGCGCATTTCCATGGAGCAATTCGTCATGCAGGCGCTCGACTCGATCGACCGGCGATTGATCGGCGCGCTGCGCGTCGACGGCCGCGCGCCGATGGCGCGGATCGCGAACCAGCTCGGCATTTCGCGCGCCACCGCCGAGAAGCGCGTCGCGCGGATGATCGAGAGCGGGGCGATCCTCGGCTTCACAGTGCGCGCGCGCGACGACGCCTCGACGATCCGTGCGGTGATGATGATCGAGCTCGCCGGCCGCACGACCAGCGCGGTGGTCCGTCACCTCAAGGAGCTACCCGAGCTCCATATGCTGCACACCACCAATGGCGGCTGGGATCTGGTCGCCGAGATCCGCGTCGAGACGCTGGCCGATCTCGACCGCGTCCTGCGTGAGGTGCGGCTGATCGAAGGCGTGCTGAACAGCGAGACGAGCCTGCTGCTGAGTTCCGCTTAGCGTGGTTTTCAGTTTGGTCAGGACTTCCTTCTCCGTTCGCCCTGAGCTTGTCGAAGGGCTGTTCTTCTTTGCAGCGTCGCAAGGAAGAACGGTGCTTCGACAAGCTCAGCACGAACTGGATTGGGCTAGATGACCTCGATCAGCGCTCCTCGTCGATCCGCGTGGTGATGCCGGTCGCGACGATGGTGCGCGTCGCGTCGATCGAGGCGTAGGTCCAGAAGATCGCCATCTCCTCACTGGTCGAGGTGTTGCGGAAGCAGTGCGGTACTTCGGCCGGGATCCAGCTGGTGTCGTTGGGCTTCACCGGATGGTCGGTGCCGTCGATGAAGGCGATGCCGCTGCCCGACAGGACGATGACGCACTCCTCGCAATTGTGCGTGTGGAGCGGCACCGCCGCACCCGGCGCGATGCGGGTGATGCCGGTGAGCATCGCGCGCGAGCCGCGGCCGGCGGTGACCAGCGGCGTAGTGACGATGCCGCCGCCGCGATCTTTGACAGGCAGGCCGGCGGGGGTGAGGACGATCGGGTTCATGCGGCCTGCTCCAGCGCCGGGCGGGTCCAGCGTATCGTCTTGGCGTTGGTGAACTCCTTGAGCCCAAGATCGCCCAGCTCGCGGCCATAACCCGAGCGCTTGATGCCGCCGAACGGCACGCGCGGGTCGGAGGCGACCATGGCGTTGACGAACACCGCGCCGGCATCGATGCGCCGCGCCACGGCAAGGCCGCGATCGGTGTCGGCGGTCCAGATCGACGCGCCGAGCCCGAAGGCGGTGAGGTTGGCGAGCGCGATCGCTTCATCCTCGTCGCGGGCGCGGATGATCGCGGCAGCGGGTCCGAATGTTTCCTCGTCGAACGCCGCCATACCGGGGACGACATGGTCGAGCAGCGTGGCCGGATAGAAGAAGCCAGGCCCGTTGGGCAGGCCGCTGCCGGTGACGACGCGTGCGCCGGCCGCGACGCTGCGCCTGACCTGGTCGTCGATCGCCGCGCGCAGATTGGCGCGGGCGAGCGGGCCGAGCGTGGTGGCGGGGTCGGTCGGGTCACCCATCACCAGCGCGCGGGCGCCTTCGGCAAAGGCTGCGACGAAGCGATCGGCCACCGCCTCGGCGACGATGAAGCGCTTGGCATTGACGCAGCTCTGCCCGGCATTGGTGAAGCGCGCGGTGACCGCCATGCGCGCGGCATGATCCACATCGGCATCGGCCAGCACGACGAACGGGTCCGACCCGCCAAGTTCGAGCACCTGCTTCTTGAGCGCGGCACCGGCTTGGCCGGCGACGATCGCGCCGACCTCGGTCGAGCCGGTCAACGTGACGGCGGCGATGCGTGTGTCGGCGATCAGCGCGGCGACGGTGTCGGGTTCGACCCGCAGACTGGCGAACAGGCCGGCGGGCGCACCGGCCTCGACCACCAGCCGTTCGATCGCCAGCGCACAGCCGGGCACATTGGCCGCGTGTTTGAGGATCACGCCATTGCCCGCCGCCAGCGCGGGCGCAAGGAAACGCACGACCTGCCACAGTGGGTAGTTCCACGGCATGATCGCCAGCACGACACCGAGCGGCTCGTGCGCGATGATCACATCGGGCACGCCGACGACGGGCGCATCGGCCAGCATCGCGGCGGCATTGTCGGCGTAGAAGTCGCAGTTGAGTGCGCACTTCTCGACCTCGGCCCGCGCCTCGCCGATCGGCTTGCCCATCTCGGCGGTGATCAGCGCGCCGAGCGTGTCGCGCTCGCAGCGCAGCCCGGCGGCAAGGCGGTGGAGCAACGCGGTGCGCGCACCCGGGGTGGACCAGCGCCAGTCGCGCTGGGCGCGCGCGGCGTGATCGAGCGCCGTGTCGACCTGTGCCGGGGTGTGCAGCTCGAAGCGGGCGAAGGTCTCGCCGGTCGCGGGATTGGTCGAGAGGTTCATAGCGCGCCGATCACCGCGGCGGCGAACGCTTCGGTGCCGAGCGGGCCGCCAACGTCGCGGGTGCGCGTCGCGGGGTCGTCGAGCACGCGGTCGATTGCGCCTTCGATACGGCGGGCGGCATCGGCCAACGCCGCATCGCCGCTGCGTCGCGACATCCAGTCGAGCAGCATCGCCGCCGAGAGGATCAGAGAGGTCGGGTTGGCGACGCCCTGCCCGGCGATATCCGGCGCCGAGCCATGTTGGGCCTGGGCAACACAGATATCGTCGCCTGCATTGATCGCGCCGCCAAGGCCGAGGCTACCGCTCAGTTCCGACGCTTCGTCCGACAGGATGTCGCCGAACATGTTGGTGGTGACGATGACATCGAACCGTGCCGGATCGCGCACCAGCAAGGCGGCGGCGGCATCGACGATCACCTCGTCGAGCGTGACGGTCGGGAAGTCGGCGGCGACGGCGCGCACCTCGCGCAGGAACAGGCCATCGGTCAGCTTGAGCACATTGGCCTTGTGCACCGCGGTGAGGCGGCCACTGCGCGACGCGGCAAGCTCGCAGGCGGCGCGCGCGACGCGGCGCGAGGCGGCGGCGGTGATCTTGCGGATCGAGAAGGCGCTGTCCGGGTCGGGCATGAACTCGCCGGGGCCGGCATACATGCTGCGGTCGGAATAGAACCCTTCCGTGTTCTCGCGCACGATCACCAGGTCCATCGGCTTGCGCAGGATGCTGAGACCCTCGCGCGAGCGGCACGGCCGGATATTGGCGTAGAGCTGGAAGCCGGTGCGCAGCGCCGCCGAGGGGTTGGGCTGGCCGGCCGGGTAAGTGTAGTGCGAAACGGGGCCGAGGATCACGCCATCGGCGGCGGGGATCGCGTCGAGCACCGCTTGCGGCAGGGTCGAGCCCGACGCCGCGAGGCTCGCTTCACCGATATCCTGCTGAACGAAGGCGATGCTGTCGCCGACCGCCGCGCGCAGCACGGCGAGCGTCGCCGCGGTGATTTCGGGGCCGATGCCGTCACCCGGCAGGACGAGGATGCGTGTCATTGATGGTCCGCCTTCATGGATAGTCTCTCATTCGATCAGGTCCGCGCCCTGCGGCGGGCGGTGCGTGCGTACCACAGCCACAGTCCGCTCGCGGCCATACCGACCAGCGTCAGCCCTGTCAGGACGAGGATCACGCGCGTCAGCAGCCCGAGCCACAGGCCGGTGTGGACGGTATAGATCCAGTCGATGAACTCGTTCGACGCCGGGAGCGTGCCGGCGACATAATGGCCGAGTTCGGACCCGTCATAGCCGTTGTAGAATATCTGGCTGGTGCCGTCGGGGCGGATCGTGCGGGCGCCGGTCAGATAGACCGCCACGACGCGCCCGCCGCTGGAGAAGCGCAACTGGCGCAGCGGCGTGTCGCCATAGCTTGCCCTGGCCTCGGCGATGAGGCGGTCGAGGGGCAGCAGCGCCACGCCGACGCGCTTGGCGACCTTTGGCGCGGGGCGCGGCTCGGTTTTCGTGACCGTCGCCAGCGCACTGCGCAACCCGTCCTTCCACACCATCATCACCCCGGTGGTCGCCGAGACGATCAGCAACAGCGCCACGCCCGCCCCGACCGCGCGGTGCAGCGTGCGCCAGCGCATATCCGTGCTGCCGTCGAGCTTGAGGCGGAATCCCTGGCGCAGCCGACGCGCGCCGGGCCACCAGTAGAATAGCCCGGTCAGTGCCATGAACAGCAGCGCAAACCCTTCCACGCCGATCAGCGTCTGGCCGATCGGACCGGCGTGGAGGTTCTCATGGACGTTGAAGATCCATTCCATCGGCCAGCTATTGGCCGGGCCGTCGCCGACGATGTGCGCATCGAACGGATCGATCGCCGTGACGCCGCGTACACCTTTCATTGTCCAGCGGAGCTGCACCGCCTGATCCATATGGTCGGGGAATTCCGCGCGGGTGAGTTCGGCCCCGGGATGGGCGGCGCGGAAGGCATCGACCAGCGATTGCACCGGCAGATGCGCGCCGCGTTCCACCACGACCAGGCCGGGGTGGATCACCCGCTCGATCTCGTCGCGGAAGACGAGCGCGGTGCCGGTCAGGCCCTGGACGAGCAGGAACAGGCCGACGCCCAGGCCGATCCAGCGGTGCACCTTCAGGAAGGTCGGTTTTTTGATCACACCGCACCATGAGCCAGAATCGGCGCGGAGCGTAGCGCCCCGAACCCGTCGACTATCCCGATAGCAAATTTTGGACTATTGGCAACAGTAATACAAAAACATTGACGCTCGGGGCGGCGAGCGATAACCCGATGGCATAACGCAGGCCTTTTTTCACAGACCACAGGTGGCCATCATCTCGCCGACATCCGCAACCCCCGCCGCCGACGGACTTATGCGCGCCAGTGCCGGCTCGGTCGGCATCGACGCCGCGCGGGTCGCGGACTTTATCGACGATGTCGAGGCGGCGGGGCTGGAACTGCACGACGTGATGCTGTGGCGCGACGGTGTCGTGGTGGCGGAGGGCTGGCACTGGCCCTACAGCGCCGAGCGGCGGCGCATGACGCATTCGATGACCAAGAGCATCACGGCCTGCGCCATCGGCATGCTGGTCGATGCCGGCCGCCTGTCGCTCGAGGACACGGTATGCAGCTTCTTCCCCGAGGCCGCGGTCGACCCGGCCAGCGCGACCGCGCGCATGACGATCGAGGATCTGCTGACGATGCGCTCGGGTCAGGGCAGCGAAGTGTCGGGGTCGATCTGGCGCGGCATCGCGACGAGCTGGATCGACGAGTTCTTCCGCATCCCGCTCGACCATGAACCCGGCACGGTACACGTCTATTCGAGCGCGGCGAGCTATATGCTGTCGGCGATCGTCACCCGCGTGACGGGCGAGACGATCCATGATTTCCTGACGCCGCGGCTGTTCGCCCCGCTCGGCATCACCAATGTCACCTGGGACATTGGCCCCGACGGGGTCAATCCCGGTGGCAACGGGGTCAGCTTCACCATCGCCGATGGTCTGAAGCTCGGCATCCTGCACGCACAGAAGGGCGTGTGGAACGGCCAGCGCCTGCTGTCCGAGCGCTGGGTCGAACAGGCGACGCGCGCGCAAGGCTCTCCGGAATATGGCTATCACTGGGTGATCGGCGACACTTATTACGCGGCGCTCGGCCAGTTCGTGCAGATGATCGTGGTTTACCCCGGGGCCAATGCCGTACTCGCGCTGAACGGCGCGATGGAGGAAAGCAGCGTCCTGCTGCCGCACCTCAAGAAACATTTCCCCGCCGCCTTTGCAGGCGCGGGCGACGCGACTGCCGAAGTGGCGCTGACCGCGCGGCTGGCGGGCTGGGCCGAGATTCCTGCCTTGTCGTCGGTCGCAACGGGCGACGCGGCTGGTCTGGCGGGCGCATGGATCGTCGATGACAACGAGCTTGGTCTTACCCGGCTCGATTTCACCTTCGAGGACGATACACTGCGTTTCTCGATCACCGATCACGAAGGGACGCTTGCCGTCGTCGCGGGGCGTGACGGCTGGCACCTGGCGCCGACCTATCTGCCCGGCGCATCACTCCATCACGGCTATCGCCTGGAGGATGCGCCGACTTTCGCGGGCGCGCGCTGGCCGGCGGCGGATCGGCTCGAACTGGTACTGCATTTCGTCGAGTCCGTGTTCCGCGACACCTTCACCTTCACCCGTGCGGGCAACCGGCTGACGATGGAGCGGCGGGTGAACATCAACTCGGCGGCGCGGGCTTGGCCTGTGGTGACGGCGACGCGGGGTTAGGCTGGGACTGAGTCCGGCCGCTTGACCGTCATGCCGGACTTGTTCCGGCATCCACCAAGCGCAACTGCTCAGGCATAAGGAAGAATGGTCCACGCGGAGACGCGGAGACGCGGAGGAGTTGCGCTCGCTGCTCTCATCGCGCGTGAGCGCGAGACCTTTATTCAACAGCAGCCGAAGAGGAATGGGTCGACATTCGTCGATGCTCTTTCCGCAAGTGCGACACCTCCGCGTCTCCGCGTCTCCGCGTGAACCACTCTATTTCCTTTCTCTGACCGGCACGTTCGCGGAACGGTGGATGCCGGAACAAGTCCGGCATGACGGGATGAAAATACCGATGACGCCTCCCCCCATCGGGGAGAGGCGCAACGCGGTCACCGCACCACGGTCGGCCGGGTCGACGGCTCCCACACATCGCTTGTCGTGGCCACGAGTTGCTTCATCGTCGCCCAGGTGCGGCGGCCCGGGATCGTGGGCTGGTTGAACACCACGGCGCGGGCATAAGCGACGATGCGGTCCTGCACGCGGCGCTTCTCTGTCTCGGGCCAGGTCTCATAGGGGTGCGGGCCGCGCACCACGACCAGATCCTTCAGGCCGTTCACGCGACTATACGCCCCGACCTCGCCTTCGAGCCCATCGGCATAGCACCACAGGCCGCGCGCGAAGAAGGCGCTGGGCCATTTGTGCATGCCGGCAAGGATCGCCGAGCTGGGGAAGAAGACGATGTTGTTCTCGACCTCGATGCCGCCGATGAACAGCCCGCGATCACGCCCCGGGCCGCGCCCGTCGTCCTTGGGCGTGGTCTCGGATTCGAGGTAGCCGACGCCGCTGGAGAAGTCGGCGATCAGGATGACGCCGCGGATGTTCGGGTCACGCCTCGGCGCACCGCAGCTGATCACCGCCAGATCGTAGCTGCAATCCTTGTCGAAGTTGATCGTCATCGCCCAGCCACTCGCCTTGGGGCCGCGCGAGCTGCCCATGAAGAACACCGGCAAGCCGCCGCCAGGTGCGCCGCCGTGCACCACGGTCGCGGCCTCGGCACCGTGCGTTACGCGCTGGTCGGGCCCGAGTGCGCGCATGCCCTTGCCGGTGCGCAGAGCAGCCGCGATGTCGAGCAGGTCATGGCCCTGCTGCAAGGTGTTGGTGTCGCTGTAGCCACCCGAGATGCCGATGCCGCGGCGGTCCATCGCCAGCACGTCGAAGCCGGCCTGGTGCAGGCGGTACCACATCGCATGCCAGTAGCGGCCACCCTGCGCGCCGGTTTTGGCGCTGGGCCAATCGTCGTTGGGGATCGTCTCGCCGCTGTTCGGATCGACGACATAGGCCTTGTCCGACGGATCATCGATCGCGGTGACGCGGTCGCCACCGCCGCCGTTCATGATGATCAGCGTGCGTTTGCGCCCGCCCTTGCCGTCGGACACGCCGGCGCCGCGCATGTACCAGCCGCGCAGCTTGATATCGCCGATCATGCCCCGGTGCAGTCGCTCATAGGCTTCGACCGGCGCGGTGAACTCGACGACATATGTCTGCGGATCGGCGGCGGCGATCGGCTCGTCATAGGGCGCGCGGGCATAGAAAGCCGGGCGACGGATCTGGGTGAGATCGGTGTCGCCGCCCTTCTCGTCGATCTTGCCGAGCAGGAACCGCGCATGCGGATCGGTCAGCGCATATTCCTTGTTCGGCGGATGGCGCTTGAGCACCTGATCGTAGACGCGCTTGTGGCAGGCATCGTCCTTCTTGCACGCCTCCCAGCGCTCGCGCAGCTTGGCGTCGGTGAACTCGTCGACATAGAAGTCGCCCTGATAGCCGGCCGGCGGATGCGCCAGGGTCGTGGTGAAGGGAATGCAGGTCTTCGGACCCGCCGAGGTCGGCAGCAGATAGCCCGGCAGCGTCAGGTCGCGATCATAGGCGACGCGCGCGGTGCAATCGGTCGGCTCGATCAGCACGGGTGTCGGCACGCGCGCGGGCCGGGCGTGGTTCTTCGCGTTGCCGCCGGCGACGCCGAGCACGAGCAACGCGAGCGCCCCCGCCAAGGCCGTGATCTGGGCTCTCATGACATTTCTCCTGTTCATTTTATAGATCGGCAAAGCGCGCGGGGAGCGCGAAGCCGTTGGCGAAACGATCGTGGCGTTCGGCGATGAACTCGCTACGCGCGGCGTAATAAGCGCGGCCGGCGACGCGCACGCGTGACACCAGCCCGGCTTCTCGCCGCTCGGCGGAGGCGAGTGTGCCGCGAAATCCTTCGCCGGAAACGCCGCGAATCTCGCACGTCTGCCCCACGGACATCTCGCCGCGCGCGGCGGCAAGGGCGATGCGCGCGGTGACGCCGCTGCCGGTCGGCGAGCGATCGATCTGACCTTCGGCGAAGATGCACAGATTATAGCTCGGCGCCCCGCGATGATCGCCGAGCGCGACATCGTCGGTGAGGATCGTGCCGTAGAGAAAGCCGAGATCGCGCTCGCCGGGGTGGACGATCGTCAGGGCGCGACGCGCGGCGTCGGTGATCGCGACGCCTGCCGCGACCAGCGTCTCGAGTGGCGTATCCCTGAGCGACAGGCCGAGCCGCGATGCGGGCAGGATCGCATAATAGGCCCCGCCAAAGGCAATATCGACGCGCACCACGCCAAAGCCTGGCACCTCGACCCGCCGGTCGAGCTGGCCGGCAAAGGATTCGACACTCTCGAACGTCACCAGCGGCGCGTCGTCGCCGGTCGCGTCGACCTCGACCCGCACCACGCCGCATGGCGCCTCCAGTGTGAAGTTCGCGCGGCCGTCTGTCAGCGCGATGCGCCCGCTGTCGACCGCCCAGCGACCGATGGCGATCGTCGCGTGGCCGCACATCGTGCTGTAGCCTTCCTGATGGGTGAACAGCACCGCGAGATCGGCATCGGGGTGGCTCGGCGCGACCGGGATGACGCCGTACATGCCGGCATGGCCGCGCGGCTCGAGCATCAGCATGCGGCGCAGATGATCGAAACGGGTCAGCGCGTCGCGGCGCTTTTCGAGGATCGTCGCGCCGTGCAATTCGGGATAACCCGCCTCGACGATCCGCACCGGTTCGGCGGCCGTGTGCATATCGACGACGCGGATCGTGCGCGGTGTGGCGGCGTCGGTCATGTCAGGCGCTTTCCGACAGCGCGTCGCGCACGAGAGTGGCAGCAACCAGATCGGCGACGGCAGTGCCCACGGCCTTGAAGATGGTGAGTTCGTCCGCAGACCGGCGCGCCGGTGTGCGCCCGACGCACAGATCGGCGAGCAAACCCACATCTTCGGCACGCAACGCGCCGTTGGCGATCGGCCCGACAAGATCGCCGGCCTCGGCGAGCGCGTCGGGTGTATCGACATAGACCCGGCCGCGCGCGAAACAGGCATCGTCCGCCTCACGCATCGCCGGGGTGAAGCTGCCGATCAGGTCGAGATGCGTGCCGGGGCGAAGCCAGTCGGCGCGGATCAGCGGCGTGGTCGCGGGGGTGGCGCAGGAGATGATGTCGGCCTGACCGGCTGCCGCCTCAAGCGACGAGACCGCGATGGCGTCGACGCCATCGGCGCGGAATTGCACTGCCAATATCTCCGCTTTGGCCGGATCGCGGTTCCAGATCGCCACCCGGCGGACCGGGCGCACCGCGGCGAAAGCGGCGGGCGCGAGCCGCGCAATGCGCCCCGTTCCGACGACAAGCAGCGACGTCGCATCCTCGCGGGCGAGCAGTGAAGCGGCGAGCGCCGACACCGCGATCGTGCGGCGCGCGGTGATCGTATCGCCGTCGAGCAGCGCGAGCGGTCGGCCGGTCGCGGCGTCGCACAGCAGGTAGGTGCTGTAGACGCTGGGCAGGCCGCGTACATTGTTGCTGGGGAAGACGGTGGCGATCTTTATGCCGAGACTCTCGCCCTGCCAGGCGGGCATCAGCAACAGCACGCCGTCTTCGCCATTGCCCGGCGCGATGTGATGGTGATGGCGTGGCGGCGCGACGGCGCCGCCCGCGAAGCTCGTCCGCAAGGCCGCGATGAGCGCCTCGAACGGCAGCGCGGCAGCCGTGCGCGCGGCATCGATGAGGGGGATGGTCGCGTTCGCCTCCGCCATCGCGCTCAGCCGGGTGTGCCAGCGCGCGCACGTGCCGGATCAATGGAGGACAATAGCGAGTCGCCGAACGGCATGCGTCACACCCTCATGGAGTGCGACTGTTTTGTCCTATTGAATTATAAAATACAATAGTAAAATAGTTGGTGCTCATCCGTCCAAGGCGTGGTCGTGTTCCTGCGAAAGCAGGAACCCAGAGCCACGAACGCACCGCTTGCGACCCTGGGCTCCTGCTTTCGCAGGAGAACGAGACGCGAGTGGATGGAGCGCAAAATTGTTCAGACGGTCGGCTCGGCATCGCGCGCCAAGGTGAGATGCGCCTTCATCAGCTCGTACGCGCGAACGTTATCGCTCACGTCGAGCGCATCCATGATGCCGAGATGCTCGTCGATCGAATCCGCGACGCGCTCCGCACCGTTGATCCACTGGATGTTGAGGAACGAGCGCAGCTTGTTCTGGCGCTGCACGGCGTCGAGCAGATAACGGTTGCCCGAGCAGCGCGCGAGTTGCTCGTGGAAATCGGTGTTGAGCGCGAACAGCTCCACCGCCAGCGTATCGCGCCATGGGCGCTTGCGAAAGGCGAGATGCTGGGAGCGGCTGCGATCGAGCCATTCGCGGTCGAGCTCGAAGGTCGATTCGATCAGGCCGGCGGGCTCGATCAGGCCGCGAAAGGAATAGCTGTCAGCGCGCGCGCGGGCCGAGTTGATCGGTAGGGTGAACGACCAGCCATTGCCCGGCTTGCGCTCGACCAGGCCGAGTTCGCCGAGCTGGCGCAGCACGCGCAGCACGGTCGGCAGCTTCGCGTCGAACAGCCGCGCCACCTCGAGCTGGCTGCACTGGTCGGGCATGCGGCCCTGGTTGCGCGCCTCAGCGATGGCGATGAACAGGCGGTGGTCCTCTTCATCCTCCGGATTGACCACCTCCAGTTCGGGCGCCTGGGTGACGGGGCCGCGCAGCACATAACCGCGATTGGCGCGCGCCTCGACCGCGCCCTGCTCGGCAAGGAGCTTGAGCGCGCCACGCACCGGCGTGCGCGAGACGTCGAAATGGCGGCACAAATCGAGTTCGACGAGATGATGCCCGGGGCCGGCGCCCTGTTCCTTGAGCATGCGCAGGATGCGCGCCGCGAGATCGGCCTGCAACCGGCTGGCGCGCGGGGCGCTGGCCGAATTGTCTTTCAGAGCCGCGAGTTGTGCCATGCCAGGTCATCTTTCCGCACCGATAGTCGAGGTGGCGGATTACACTTTCGATCGCAAGGATGCAAAGCCTGAGCGCCCGGTCTCGCAAGGAAGCGGGACCGGGCGCGATAATGAGGAGGCGGGGCGAGCGACATGGTGGTGTCGCCCTTGCCGCTCAATATTTGAAGGCGAGCGAGAACTTCACCACGCTCGGCGTATTCTCGGCGAGCGAGCTTGCGCCGACCGAGGCCCAGTAGCGCTTGCCGGTGATGTTCTGCCCGTTGACGCGGGCAACGAGCTCATGGCCGTCCAGCTTGAATGTGTAGGAGCCGCCCAGGTCGAACGTGGTGTAGGGCGAGGTGAAGGCCTGGTTGTTGGCGTTAACCGCCTGCGATCCGGTATGGTAGGCACCCGCCGTCACCTTCAGGCCCTGATCGAGCCAGGACAGGCGATATTCGCCCGACACCGACCAGCTGTTCTTCGGCGTGCCGTCGACTCGCAAGCCGTCGATGATCGGCTGATCACGATAGTGCGCCGACAACACCATGCCCGCGACGTTCAGCGCGAGATCGGGGATGACATAGCCCGTGAGGCTGAATTCGAAGCCCTCGTAAAGCTGGCGGCCACCGACGTAATAATGCGGCGTCGCCGTGCCTGGCAGGTTGGCGGTATAGGCAGCACCACGATCGATACGGAAATAGGCCGCCTGGAACAGCAGGTTCGAGCGTGGCTGCAATTTCAGGCCGGCTTCATATTCGGTGCTGACCGTCGGCGCGAAAATCTCGGTCGCATTGTCGGCCGTGCTGGGTGCCGCGGGCGTTTCCTCCAGGCCCTGGATATAGGTGCCGTAGAGGCTGGCCCATTTCACCGGCTTGACCAGGAAACCACCCGAATAGGAGGTCGGCTTGGCGGTGTAGGGCGTCTTGGTGATGAGATTGATCGAGCCGTCATTCTTGTAGTCGCTGTAGCGTATGCCGCCGAGCAGCTGGACGACGTCGTTGAAGCTCAGCCGATCGAAGAAATAGATGCCCTTGTCGTCGATGCGCGAAACCGGCGGCAGCGCCGAATAAGGGATGCCCGGATTGGGAATGAAGACCGGATTGATGAAATTCTGCGCAAACGGCACGCGGACATTGGCAGACGAGGCGTTGGCGCGGAGGGTGCGCGAGGCGCCGATCAGCATTTCGTTGCGGACATTGCCGAAGCGCAGCGTGCCGTTGAGTTCGAGCGCATAATTGGTGTTGAGAAACACCGCCTGCTGCCCCGAGAAGCGCACCGTACCCGCGCCGTAGCTCGCACTGCTGGGGTCGATCGACGTGGTCAGGTTGGCCAGCGTCAATTGCGGGTTGTTGCGAAAACGCACCATCCGCGACTGGCCGAAATAGGTCGACAGGTTCCAGTCGCGGTTGAACTTGTAGACCGCCTTGCCGAGATAGTTGAACTCGTGCGTGCGGTTGGAATCCCAGTCGGCGCCGGCGGGGTTGACCTTGGGGTTGAGCAGATCGACATTCGGGATGTTGATCGCGGCGGTGCCGGTGGCGGGAAGCAGCAGGAAGGCCGGCTCGACGATGTCCTTCTGAAACCATTCGACGTCGGCAGTGATCGTCAGCTTGTCGGTCGGCTTGAGGTCGAACGCACCGGCGGCCATGTAGCGCGAGCCGCGCGCATAGGTGATGCCGGTGTCAAGATGCGCGGCGAGTGCGTTCACGCGATACCCGAAGATGCCCTTGGTGTCGCCGATATCGACATTCCCGCCAACGCCGCGATTGCTGTCGCCGAACATGTTCGCGGAGAAGGACAGCTCCTGCGTCGGGCGCTTCATCGTCAGGTTGACGATGCCGGCCGGGGACGAAAAGCCGTAATAAAGCGCCGATGCGCCCTTCAGCACTTCGACCCGGTCCTTGTCCTCGAGCGGGAAAGCAGTGGCGGAAATGATATTGAGCGAGCCGTCCAGGCGGAAGTTGGCGCGCGTATCCGCGGTAATGCCGCGAATGGTGATATTCTGATAGGCGACCGTGCCGGTGCTGGTCGACGACACACCTGGCGTATTGCGGACCGCGTCGATCAATTCGACCGCCTGCTGGGACTCCAGCATGGCCGAAGGGATGACGGCGATCGTCAGCGGCGTGTCCAGCACCTTGGCGTTGCGGAAGCTGCCCGACTGGACGACGTCGGTACCGAAGCGGTTGTTGCGCTCGCCGGTGACGACGATGTCGCCGCTATCCTCCGGGGCCGGCTGCGCGGCGGGTTTTACCGGGGGAGCGGACTGAGCGATAGCGGGCAGAGCGCCCACGATCGAAAGGGCTGCTGCGCCGGCCATCAACCTACGACGGATGTTCGTGCTCATCATCGTTTCCCAACCCTTTGTTTCCGAGCGTGCGCCTGTGTTGGCATTATCGCTCATTGCCGATGTACTATTGGTAACGATAATGTCTCATTGTACTTTGTAAAGTCGAAAATACATCGACAGGAGAATCAGCCGCCAGTGTGGCCGATAAGCGACAGCGAGGGCGATGCCTCGACCAGCCGGCGGGTATAGGCATGGGCCGGTGCGGATAGGAGGGCCATCGCCTCTCCCTGCTCGACCACGCGGCCCTGCTCCATCACGACGACGCGATCGGCGATCTGTTCGACTACGGCGAGGTCGTGGGTGATGAACAGGCAGGCGAAGCCGCGGTCGCGCTGCAGTTGTTGCAATAGGGTCAGTATCTGGAGCTGGATCGTCAGGTCGAGCGCCGACACCGGCTCGTCGGCGACGATCAGCCGGGGTCGCGAGACGATCGCGCGGGCAATGGCGACGCGCTGGCGCTGGCCGCCCGACATCTGGTGCGGCCGGCGCGACTCGAAGCCGGCGAGACCCACCTCGTCCAGCGTGGCGAGCACACGATCGCGACGTTCCGCTACGCTCAGACCGGGAATGTGGCGCAGCGCGGCGCCGACGATCTCGGCGATGCGCAGATGCGGCGGCAGCGAGGAGAAGGGGTCCTGAAAGACGAGCTGCGCGTCGCGGCGGAACTTCGCCCGCCCCGCGCGGTCGAGCGTGGCGATGTCGGCGCCGTCGAACTTGATCGATCCGCCGGCCAGCGCCTTCAGCCCCATTGCGGCGCGGCCAAGCGTGGTCTTGCCCGAGCCACTCGCGCCGACCAGCGCAACGATCTCGCCCTGGCGCACGCTGAGATCGACGCCATCGACGACACGCTTCGGGGCGCTCTTGCGAAACAGGCCGGGCTTGCCGGGATAGTCGATGACGACCTGCCGCATCGACAATAGGTCGGGCGCCGCCGCCGGGATCGCCGCACGACCGCCGCTGCGGCGGGGCAGCGAATTGACCAGCTTGGCGGTATAGGGATGGCTCGGCTCGGCCAGCACCCTGGCGGTCGCGCCGGCTTCGACCAGCACGCCCTTTTCGAGCACCAGCACGCGCTCGGTATATTCGGCGACGAGGCCGAGATCATGCGTGATGAGCAGCAGCGCGGTGCCCATCTCACGGGTCAGCGCGACCATCAGCAGCAGCACTTCGCGCTGGCTGAGCGTATCGAGCGCGGTGGTCGGTTCGTCGGCGATGAGCAGGCGCGGTTGCAGCAGCAGCACCGAAGCGAGCATGAGGCGTTGACGCATGCCGCCGGAGAATTCGTGCGGATAGCGCGTCAGGGCGGCGGCCGGGTCGCTGATCTGGACACGTGTGAGCATGTCGATCGAGCGGCGGCGTATCTCGTCGTCGCTCAGCGCCTGATGGAGCTTCAACCCCTCGGCCAGTTGCAGGCCGATCGGCAGCGCCGGATTGAGCGAGGTCATCGGCTCCTGGAAGACCAGCCCGACCCCAGCCCCACGCACGCTGCGCAACTGTTCCTGCGACAGGTCGGTCAACTCGCGGCCCTCGAAGCGGATCGAGCCGGCGGTGCGCGATACGCCGGGCGCAAGCAGCCCGGGGATGGCGCGCGTCGCCAGCGTCTTTCCGCTGCCCGACTCGCCGACAATGGCGAGCCGCTCGCCGGCGGCGAGTTCGAAGCTCAGCCCTTCGAGCAGCGGACGGGCGGCGGGGCCGTCGACCTCGATGCGCAGATTGTCGATGACGAGCAGTGCTTCGCTCATGTCCGGCCTCGCGGATCGAAGCGGTCGCGCAGCGTATCGCCGAGCATGTTGATGCCAAGCAGGGTGGCGACGATGCACAGGCCCGGCGCAATGCTCAGCCAGCTCGCGGCGTACATATAAGGCCTGGCCGAGGACAGCATGTTGCCCCAGGTCGGCGCGGGCGGCGGCACGCCGACACCGAGGAAACTCAGCGCGCTTTCCGACAGAATCACCCAGCCGAACAGGCTGGTGGCGAGCACGAGCAATTGCGGCACGGTGTTGGGCAGCACGTGACGCCACATGGTGTAGATCACCCCGTCGCCGGCGACGCGCGAGGCCTCGACATATTCACGCTCGCGGATCGACAGCACCGCGGCGCGCACGACGCGGACGGTGGCGGGGAGATAGGCGATGGCCAGCGCGATGACGATGCTGTGGCGGCTCGACCCGAGCACCGAGACCAACGCCAAAGCGAGCAAAATGCCGGGAAAGGCGAGCAACGCGTCGCTGAAGGTCATCAATATCCGGTCGGTCCAGCCGCGCAGGAACCCGGTGAGCAGGCCCAGCAACGTGCCGGCGACGATAGCGACGGTCACGGTCTGCACCGCGATCAGCACACTTTCCCGCGCGCCGAACATCGCACGCGAGGCGACATCGCGGCCGAACTCGTCGGTGCCGAACCAGTGGAGCGGCGACGGCGCGGCGAGCGTCTGGTCGAGATCGATCGCCAGCGGGTCATAAGGCAGCCAGACGAAGCCGAGCAGCACCACGATCAGCAACAGGCCGACCAGCCCGAAGCCGAGCATGCGAGAGAAACGGCCCTTCATTCGACCGTCACCCGCGGATCGAACACGGGATAAAGCAGGTCGACGATCAGATTGACCACGACATAGATGCACGCGGTGAACAGCAGGCAGCCCTGCACCACCGGATAATCGCGGCTGAGCACGCCGGTGACCATCAGCCGGCCGAGACCGGGCAGCGTGAACACCGTCTCGATCACCGCGATGCCGCCGAACAGCCGGCCGAGCGTGAGGCCGACAAGGGTCAGCGTCGGCGCGAAGGCGTTGGGGAAGACGTGGCGCGCCAGCACGGTGCGCTCGGTGAGGCCCTTGGCGCGGGCATGGGTGACGTAATCGAGCCGCAGCACATCGATGGTGCTCGAGCGCATCATGCGGATCAGCACGCCGCTTTCCGAGATGGTCAGCGTGACGACGGGCAGGATGAGAAAGGTCAGCGCGGCGACCGGGTCCTCGGAGAAGGGCACATAGCCAACCACGGGCAACCAGTGCAGCCACACCCCGAAGATCAGCAGCAGCAGCAGGCCCAGCCAGAAGCTCGGCACGGCAAGGACGAGGCTGGCGGCGCCCATCACCGCGAGATCGGCCCGCGTGTCGCGGCGCCAGGCGGCGAACATGCCCGCGACGATCGCGATGATCGTCGCGAGGGCGACCGAGAGCAGCACGACGATGGCCGTCGTTTCGGCACGCGAGAAGAGCAGTTCGGTGACCGGCTCGCCGGTGACCACCGAGGTGCCGAGATCGCCGGTGAAGACATGGCCCAGCCAGGTAACGAACTGCACCGGAATCGGCTTGTCGAGCCCGAGCTCGGCATGCAGCGCGGCGATCGCCGCCGGGTCGGCACCCTCGCCCAGCATGACCTGCGCCGGGTCGCCGGGGATCAGGCGGACGAGGAAGAACACGATCAGCGCGACGATCAGCAACGTCGGGATCGCCAGCAACAGGCGGCGCAGGATATAGCCGATCATCGCGCGTTCCCCGGCGCCACGTTCCACAGCCGCAGGCTCTGCGCCGGCCAGGCGCGGTAACCGACAACGGAGCCCCGCAGCGCGGTGACGCGGCGGGTGTTGTAAAGCACGATCGCCGGAACCTCCTGGCGGAACAGGCCATCGAGGCGATCGAACAGCGCCTGGCGCTGTTGCCGATCGCCGGTCGCGATGGACCGGGCGAGCAGGTCGCGCGCGGCCGGCGAATTCCACACCTTGCGCGGATCGGTCGCGCGATCGCCGATCAAAAGGCTGAAGGTCAGCGACGGATCGAGCCGCGCGGAGAAGCCGAAGATCGAGGCCTGATAGTCGCCGCTCGAATAGCGCGCGAGTTGGGTCGCCCAGTCGAGCGAGACGACCTCGATATTGATTCCCGCCTCGCGTGCCATCGCCTGGACGAGGATGGCGTTGTCGTACATTTCCGGCGGGCTGTGGCTGGTCATCAGCTGGATCGGCTCGCCTCTATAGCCCGATGCCTTGACCAGCGCGCGTGCCAGCGGGAGGTTGCGTTGCACCAGCGCCTTTTCGGTCGCCCCATGATAAGGGCTTACCACCGCGACCGGCGAACTGTTTGCGACTGCGGTGCCATGGGTCGAAACACGCGTCAGACCGGCGACGTCGATGCTGAGCGCGAGCGCCTGGCGCAGGCGCGGGTCGCGCAGTGTCGGCGTGTTGGTCTGCAGCAGCACATAATAGAATTCCGACGACACGGCGGACACGAGCTTGATGCCGGGGCTGCCCTGGATGTTGCCTAGTTCGTTGGGCGCCAGCTGGTCGACGATGTCGACGCTGCCGCGCAGCAGCGCCGCGCTGGCCGCCGAACCGTCGGGGATGACCGAGAAACGGATGCGATCAACCAGCGCCTGCTTGCCGCCGCCATTGCCGTCCGGCTTGCCGGGCAGCGAACGATAATCGGCGTAACGCAACAGATCGACATATTGGTTGTGGCGCCACTCGCCCCAGCGGAATGGCCCCGTGCCGATCGGGTAGCGCCACTTGCCGTCGGGGCCGACCGAATCGCGATGGGTGATGCCGGTACCGCCGCAATCGAGCCGCGTCAGCATGGTCAGGAACAAAGGCGCCGCACGATCGAGCGTGACATCGATGATATGGGGATCAGGCGTGGTGATCGCGGTAACGCGGGCGATGCCGCCGGGGCCGAAATCGGTTCTGCAGCGCCAATGGGTTTCCGGCGCGAGATAGCGTTCGAGCGACCATTTGACGTCCGCCGCGGTGAACGGCGCGCCGTTATGGAAGCGGATGCCGTGGCGCAGCATGAAGCGGTAGGTGCGACCATCGGGCGAGACGGTCCAGCTGCTCGCCAGCATCGGGCCGACGCTGCCGTCCTCGCGCGCGGCGACCAGCCCCTCGGCGACATGCAGCAGCACCGCATCGGTATTGGCATCGCGCCTTGTGCCCGGGTCGGACGAGGCGATGTCGGCGTTCATACGGGCGCGAATGACGCTGCCGCCGGCGACCGGTCGCGCGCGGTGCGACAGGAAAAGGAAGGCGCCGACGACGCAAACGATCAACAAAAGGGCGATGATCGCCTTACGCATCGGCGGTGATACGATCCGATATCGCCGGCTGCCCGGCGGTCAGGCTGTAAGGCACATAGGCCGCCCCGGCGGACGGCATCATCGCCACCTGCATTTCGCCCAGCGCCGGCCGCATCAGCAGCGACGCCACGGTGGCGGTGCAGCCGGTCATGGTCGAGGCACGTGGCGGGACGCAGATCGACAGCGGCGTGCCCGCGGTGTCGAGCAACACGTCGCGCACCTGATCGAGCCCGATCTGGCGGTGCGGCGCGAGCAGACGCTCGGCACGCTGCTGGCGCCAGAAGGTACAGGGCGAGTCCGGCACACCGGTCTCGCGCAGCTTGGCGAGCGCGATCGGGCTGAGCCAGTGATTGCTGTGCACGAGCAGGCCATCGCGCGGTTCTACCACGAATGTCTCGTCGGGCGCGCATTCCAGGTCATGGACGATGCCGGTCCCGGCATGGCTCAGCGCGAGATTGTTGGAGGCCGATTTTTGCGTGGCATAGATCGCGGCGAAGGCGAGCGAGGGACTTTCCTGCTGCAGCACCTTGCGGCGGATCAGCGCGAGCGGGGCGCCGATGCGGCGATAGTCGCGCTCGCATTCGAGATAATTGCCGGTCACCGCGATGCCCGCACTGTTGAAGCCGAACCGCGCCAGGCCGCCGGCCTCGGTGAAGGTCAGGATATCGGGGCCATTGTCGCCGCGGATGCGCAGGATGATGCAGCTGTCGGCGCAGCTCGCCTTCCAGTCCCAGTTATGCGCATGGATCAGCACGCCGTCGGGCGTGCGCTCGGGCTGCACGACGATCGTCGTGCAGCCATCCTGCCCGCGCTCGGCGAGCAGGCCGGCGCGCAGGGCCGGGCGCCCGGCGAGCTTGAGCAGTTCGGTGCGCGCGTTCATCAGCACGATATGCGCGAGCGGAAGGTCCGCGCCCTCGGCGATGCCGCGCATCTCGACGACATGGTCGGCATCGAAGTCGGCGATCATCGGCAGATAGGCGTCGACCAGTTCGGCCAGCGCCGATTCGGTCAGCCCGAGGCCCTTCATCTGTGCGATGTAATGCGTCGTGCCGCGCCGAATCTCTTCCGCCGCGCCGGCGCCATAACGCTTGCCGCGCTCATGGGCCGTGCCCCATATCTCCAAAAGGCGGCATGCTTCTGCCATCGACCGGAACCCCCGATTTCTATTCCGCGGACCGGTAACACTGTTTTCCTGAGTTTAAAAAGACAAAAATGCATTGCGCCCCGTTTGGCGTGCATTTTCTCGGGTCGGTCAGACTGAAGCGAACCAGCAACCACCCGTCATGCCGGACTTGTTCCGGCATCCACCGTCCCGCAAGCGCGTCGGCCCTTGCTCACGCGGCACCGTGGACCCCGGAACAAGTCCGGGGTGACGGGGGTGTAGTCGAACTCGGCTAGACGCTCAGCGCAAGCGACCTCCACACCGCACCGGCGATGGCTGCATCCTGCACCCCGAGCCCGGTCAGGTCGGCGACGACCACGTCCTCGCGGCCGAAGGCGCGTGGGCTGGCGAGCAGGCTACCCAGTTCGATCAACGCCGCAGGCGAGAGGAAGCCCGCGTTCACCGCCCACCCCGTTTCGCCATTGGCGAGGCATTGGTCGACCGAATCGACCACGACGGTAGCCCGATGCAGGATCGCGGGGTCGAGCTCGCGCTTGCCCCCGCCATCGGCGCCGACCGCGACGATACGCGTGCTGGGCCGGATCCAGGCATCGTCGATCAACGGCACGGTCGAGGGCGTCGTGGTCACAATCAGGTCGGCCTGACGCACCAGCGCCTCGAGCGCGCTTGCCTCACCGCCCAGTTCGTCCGCCAGCTGTCGCGCCTTTTCGGTGTCCCGGCCCCAGATCAGCAGGCGCTGCGCACCAAGATGACGCCGGATCAGCTCGGCCTGCATGCGCGCCTGGATACCGGTGCCGACGATACCGATCGTGCCCCTGCCGGCATAGCCGATCGCGCGTGCCGCCAGCAGGCCGGCCATCGCGGTACGTATATTGGTGAGGTGACCACGATCCTGCAGGATCGCCAGCGGCTCGCCGGTGCGCGCGTTCAGTACCGCGACGAAGCCCTGACTCGACGACAGCCCTTGCGCGGGGTTGTCGTAGAAACTGCTCGCCACCTTGACCACGAAAACGTCTTCGCCGTGCAGGCTGCCCGACCTGACATGGCAGTCGCCCGGCGGCGAATCGAACATGAGATGGGCGCTGGCGCCGGTCTGCGCCCGGCCAGTGCTGAACGCGACGATGGCGCGCTCGACCGCGGCCAGCACCGCTGCTTCGTCATAGGCCGCCATGATCGTATCGAGATCGAAGACTTGCACGCCGCTGCCCCTTTCGCTGTCACCGTCGTCGGCGATGTATGCGCCGTTACGAATGCTATTGTCTTTTTGCAATCATTAAGACATTTACCGCGAGAACCTTCGGAGAGCGGTTGTGATCGGATCGAAAGCTATCAGGCACACGATGCTGGGTTGTGCCGCGACGATCGCCTTCGTGACAGCCTCCGCCGCGGCAGCGCAGGCCGCACCCGACTGCGCCGGCCTTAAGCGGCTCAAGCTGCCGCATGTCGAGATCCTCCTCGCCACGCCCGTCAGCGGCACGTTTCGCGAGGACATGGCGGTCGAGCGCGCACCGCGCACCTTCGAGGGCCTCAAACCCTTTTGCCGGGTGCGCGGGATCAGCCGGCCGGTCGCGGGATCGGCGATCGGCTTCGAGGTCTGGCTGCCGGCCGAGCGATGGTCTGGCCGGCTGCACATGATCGGCAACGGCGCCTATGTGTCCAATATCTCCTACAAGCAGATGATCGCCCGGCTCGACGATGGCGATGTCGCGGTGGCGACCGACACGGGCCATATCGGCACCGATCTGGAATTCGGCTGGAAGCGTCCCGAGCGCATCGAGGATTTCGGCCACCGCGCGGTGCATGAATCGGTCGTCGCGGCCAAGGCGGTGACGCGTGCCTTTTATGGCAAGCCGGCACGCTGGGCTTATTTCAGCGGCTGCTCGACCGGCGGCTATCAGGCGCTGGCCTCGGCGCAACGTTACCCGAAGGATTTCGACGGCATCATCGCCGGGGCGCCGGGTAACAACCGCACCAGCCTGACCTTGGCCTTTTTGTGGAATTACCTCTCCAATCACCGGCCGGGCGACGATTCCACACCGATTCTGTCGGCCCCCGACCTGTTGCTGATCAGCCGCGCGGTGGTCGCCGACTGCGACAAGCTCGACGGCGTCGCCGACGGCGTGGTGAGCGATCCGCGACGCTGCGGGTTCCGCATCTCGTCATTGCTGTGCCGTGAAGGCGCCACACCCGGCACCTGCCTGACCGCGGAGCAGATCACGGCCGCGCAGCGCATCTATGACGGCCCGAAGGACAAGCGCACCGGCAGGGCGATCTATCCCGGCTATCCGCTCGGCACCGAAGGCGTCACCACAGAGCCGTCGGACAAGCATCCCGGCTGGACCGGCTACTGGTCGGACACCGCCAATCCGCACGAGCCGTCGCGCGCCGACATGTTCCGTTACTGGGTGTTCGACGACCCGAAATGGAATTGGTGGACGTTCGACTGGGGCCGCGATGTCGACACGATGCGGCGCAAGCTCGGGCCGATCTTCGACGCCAATGACAGCAACCTCACGCCCTTCTCGCGCGCCGGCGGCAAGCTGATCATGTTCATGGGCTGGCAGGATCCGGTTGGCACGCCACTGGAGGCGATCAACTATTACCGCGCGGTGGAAGCACATGCCGGTGGCATCGCGGCGGCACGGGCCTTTGCGCGGCTGTTCATGGTGCCGGGCATGGATCATTGCGCCGGCGGCCCGGGCGCGACCAACTTCTCGACCGCGACACGCGATTCGACACCGCCGGTGCGCGATGCGGCGCATGACATGACGCTGGCGCTGGAAGCCTGGGTAGAGCGTGGGCAGGCGCCGCAGTCATTGATAGCAACGCGCTATGCCGCCGCCGAAGAAGGCACCCCGCCGGCGAAGCGGCCGATCGACTTCCAACGCCCGGTCTGCGCCTGGCCGAATGCGCCGGTCTATCGTGGCGGCAACACGCGGCTGGCGACGAGCTTCAGCTGCGCGCCACCACGCAAGTGATGACTCTTCTGAGCCCCTCCCCTTCAGGGGAGGGGTTGGGGGTGGGGCGTCTCAATCTCACCGAGACCATCGTTGATGAGGATAGGCCCCACCCCAACCCCTCCCCTGAAGGGGAGGGGCTAAAGTCCGTCAGCCGCTAAGCAGGATCGAGGTCGGGCTGCCGGTCTCGGCGACGACGACCGGCTTTTGCGGCAGACCGGTGCGCGGATCGAGCGCGTGGCGCACGATCGTGTGACCTTCTTCATTGGCGACGAACATCGTCGCGCCTTCTGCAGTCAGCGTGAAGAAGCGCGGCGTCTTGCCGCCTGCCGGTGAAGCGCCGGTCAGCGTCAGCCTGCCGGTGGCGCGATCAATGGCGAAAGTCGCCAGCGTGTCCGCGCCGCGATTGGAGGCGTAGAGATAGCGGCCATCGCGCGAGACGGCGATTTCCGAGCCGCGGCTATTGCCGGTGAAATCCTCGGCCAGCGCCGACGCGACCTGGAACGGCCGCAACGCGCCCGAGGCCGGATCGAAGCGATAGGCGACAACGGTCGAATCCAGCTCGTTGATCACATAGGCAAAGCGATTGCCGGGGTGGAAGGCGACATGGCGCGGGCCCGATGTCTCGCGCGCCGCCGCCCCGGCCGCCTCGACCAGATGCAGCTTGCCGCCGCCGTCGATCGTGTAGACCAGCACGCGATCGCAGCCCTTGTCGGGCACGACGATGAACTTGCCGGACGGATCGAACTGGACCTGGTGCGGCTTGGGGAAAGGCTGCTCGACGCGGTGCGGGCCGATCTTGCCGTCGAGCGCGACCACATCGACGGGCGCGCCGAGCCTGCCGTCGGCGGCGATCGGCAGGGTGGCCAGGCCGGACTTCACCTCGCCCGCGACGATGTGGTTGGCGACGACCATGAAACGGTTGGTCGGATCGGCCATGAGATGCACCGGATTGCGCCCACCGGTCGTCACCCGGTTGAGAAAGGCGAGTTCGCCCGTCGCCGGATCGATGCGAAACGCGCTCGCCTCGCTGCCATCGCCATGCACGGTGTAGAGGAATCGCCGCGTACGATCGAACGCCAGCCAGGATGGATTGACCAGATCGCGGACGAGCTGGACGCGGCTCCAGGCGCCATCGGCCGCGATACGCCAGACCGATATCCCGTCGCCCTTCGCATTGCGCTCACGGCTGGTACGGCATCCAATATAGGCGAAACCGCTCATCAACCCTCCCCGTGCCGCGCGGCCGGCCCCCGTCACGCGTGTCGCGACGCCGGCGGCAATGCCGGCCACCACCATACGGCGGGAAACGGGCAAGGTCATGAGCCGGGCTCTCCCATCGATCGCCACCACCGTGGCGCAGACTTTTCTTGCTCTTTGTATTACTGAATGTCAAAGAACATTTGACTGAGCGGAGAGCAACCGATGCCGACGATCATTGCCGATGAGCGAACGATCATGCGGCGCGTGTTCTGGCGCATCGTGCCATTGTGTTTCCTGCTCTATATCGTCTCCTATATCGACCGCGCGAACATCGGTTACGCGGCGCTGCAGATGAACGCCGAACTCGGCCTGACCAGCGCCGCTTTCGGTTTCGCCGCCGGCATCTTCTTCATCGGCTATTTCCTGTTCGAGGTGCCGAGCAACTTGCTGATGGCGCGTTACGGGCCGCGCGTGTGGATCGCGCGCATCCTGATCGGCATGGGCGTGGTGTCGATGGCCACCGCCTTCGTGCAGAATCACTGGCAGCTTTACAGCCTGCGCTTCCTGCTGGGCGTGGCCGAGGCGGGGTATTTTCCGGCGATCATCATCTATCTGACCAGCTGGTTCCGCGCCAAGGAACAGGCCACGGTCGTGGCGATGTTCACCGCAGCAATCCCGGTTTCCTATGTCATCGGCACGCCGGTCAGCACCTGGATCATGGACCATGTCGCCTGGTTCGGGCTGACCGGCTGGCGCTGGATGCTGATCCTCGAAGGGCTGCCGGCGGTGATCGGCGGGCTGCTGACTTACCGGCTGCTGGTCGATCGCCCGTCCAATGCGCGCTGGCTCTTGCCCGAGGAGCGCGACTGGCTGGAAGGCGAAATCGCCGCCGAGCATCGCGCTGCCGCGGGTGTACGCCATCTGGGCACCTGGCGCGCCATCACCGAGCCGCGCGTGCTGTATCTGGCGGCGATCTACTTCGTCTATCAGGCCGGCAGCCTGGGCGTCGGTTACTGGCTGCCACAGATCGTCAAGCATTCGAGCGCATCGCTGAGCAATGTCGAGACCGGTCTGATCTCGACCGTACCTTATCTCGTCGCCACGGTCGGCATGATCCTGTGGTCGCGCCGGTCCGATCGCACCGGCGAGCGCCGGCTGCATACCGCCTTGCCGTTGCTGCTCGCCGGGGCGACACTGGGTATCGTGGCGCTGGTCAGTGGCCCCCTGCCCGCGACCCTGTTGCTCGCCGCCGCGCTGACCGGCTTCTACGCCTTCAAGGCGCCGTTCTGGACATTGCCAGGCCAGTTCCTGTCGCGCTCGACCGCCGCGGTGTCGATCGCCGCGATCAACTCGATCGGCAATCTCGGCGGCTTTGTCGGCCCCTATGCGGTGGGCGTGATCGCCAAATCGAGCGGCGCGCCGGCGACCGGGCTTGTGTTTCTCGCCGCTCTGACGCTGGTCGCTTTCGTCATGGTGCTGAAGGCGCCGATCTCTCCCCGGACCGTCGCATGATCTTCCCGACACGCCTCCTCGAAAACAGCGGCACCAACTTCACGATCGTCGACCTCGCCGCGTTGCAGCTCGCGCGGCTGCCGATCGTCCACCGCATCCTGCTCGAGAATCTGCTGCGCCGGGGCAGTGACGATGCCGAAACACGCGCCGTGATCCAGCAGTGGATCGCCGCCGGGCACAGCGACGCGGAGATCGCCTTTCTGCCCGGTCGCGTGATGATGCACGACACGACCTGCGGCCCGGCGCTGGTCGATATCGCCGCAGCACGATCCGCACTGGCCGAGGCGGGCGGCGATCCTGCGATCCTCAATCCCGTGCTCCCGGTCGACGTCTCGACCGACCACAGCCTGGCGGTCGATGTCTATGGCAGCCCCGACGCCCGTGCACGCAACATGGCGCGCGAGATGGAACGCAACGCCGAGCGCTACAGCTTCATGAAATGGGCGTCTGCGACGCTCGACAATTTCACCGTCCACCCGCCGGGCACGGGCATCATGCACACCATCAACCTCGAACGGCTCGCCACGGTGGTGACACATGAGGAGCGCGACGGCACGCGCTGGGCGATGCCCGACACGCTGATCGGCACCGACAGCCATACGCCGATGGTCAATGGCATCGGCGTGCTCGGCTGGGGCGTCGGCGGGCTGGAAGCCGAAAGCGTGATGTTCGGCATGCCGGTGATGATGCGCGTGCCCGAAGTGGTCGGCGTGCGGCTGACCGGACGGTTGCGCGAGGGCATCGCCGCGACCGATCTCGCCTTGGTCGTCACGCACCGTCTGCGCCAGATCGAGCTGGCCGGGCGCTTCGTCGAGTTCTTCGGACCCGGCGTGGCCAGCCTGTCCGCCGGCGAGCGGTCGGTGGTCGCCAATATGGCGCCCGAATACGGCTCCTCCACCGGCTATTTCCCGATCGACGACGCGACCCTGCGCTATCTGCGCGAGACCGGCCGCGCCGAAAAGGACGTGGCGCTGGTCGAGGATTATGCGCGGGCCACGGGTCTGTGGTTCGATCCCGGTGCCGAACCGCATTATGCCGAAGTGATCGAGATCGACCTCGACGCAATCGGACTGTCGCTGGCAGGGCCGCGCCGACCGCAGGATCTGGTCGCGACCGCCGATATCCCCGCCTTGCTTGGCGGACGGCGTAAAACGACCATGCCGCGCCGGCCGGTCGCGATCGCCGCGATCACCAGTTGCACCAACACATCTGATCCGCGCCAGCTGATCGCGGCGGGACTGGTGGCACGCAAGGCACGGTCGCTCGGGCTGGCGCCGCCTGCCTGGGTCAAGACGACGTTCGCGCCCGGTTCTCCGACCGCAGAGCGGCTGCTCGAACGCGCGGGCCTGCTCGAAGATCTTAACGCGGCCGGCTTCGCCATCGTTGGCTATGGCTGCACCGTCTGTATCGGCAATTCCGGGCCACTCGCGCCAGCGATGCTCGACGCGCTGGCCATGAACGACGCTAAGCCGGTCGGCATTTTGTCGGGCAATCGCAACTTCCCCGGTCGCGTCCATCCGCAGATCGAGGATGCGTTCCTCGCCTCGCCCGCGCTGGTCGTGGCCTATGCGTTAGCCGGCGATGCTGCGATCGATGTCGCGCGCGATGCGCTCGGAAACCAAAGCGACCGCGCCATCCATCTGGCCGATTTGTGGCCCAGTGGCGCCGAGATCGATGCGGTTGCCGCACTGGCGATGCGCGGCGACGACTATGCCACCGCCTATGATGCCGCCGAAGCCAGCCCCGCCTGGGCCGCCCTCCCCGCCCCGGACGGGCCGCTCTACCCATGGCAGCCCGGCTCGACCTATCTGCGGCGCCCGCCGTTCGCGCGCAGCGAACGCGAGGATCGGCTGGGCCATTATCGCGCCGCGCCGCTGATCGTGCTGGGCGACGACATCACCACCGACCATATCTCGCCCGCCGGTGCCATTGCACCGGACAGCGACGCGGCGCGCTGGCTGATCGAGCAAGGCGCCGACGCCCGCGACCTCAACGTCTTCTCGTCGCGGCGCGGCAATTGGGAGGTGATGCTGCGCGGGCTGTTCACCAACCCGACGGTACGCAACCTGCTTGGCGAAGCTATCCCCGCTGGCAGCACCATGATGAGGGGCAATGGCGATCCGATGCCGCTGTGGCGCGCCGCCGCGCGCTACGCTGAAACCGGTCAGCCCGTCGTGATCGTCGCCGGCGAACGATACGGCATGGGATCGTCGCGCGACTGGGCGGCCAAGGGCGCAAGCCTGCTCGGCGCGCGCGCGGTGCTGGCGTCGAGCTTCGAGCGCATCCATCGCTCCAACCTGGTCAATATGGGCGTGCTGCCGCTGCGCCTGCCGGCCGACCGCCATCCGTCGCTATTGAGGTTGCAGGTCGACGACCGGATCGAGATCGATGCACCATCCGGCACATTGGCGCCGCGCGCGCCAGTGCCGGTCGCGGTGCACCGCGGCGACGGATCGGTCGAGCGCTTCACGGCGCGCGCCGAGATCGAGACGGCACTCGAACTGGAGGTGCTGCGCGCCGGCGGGATCATCCCGCTGATCCTGCGCGACGCCGGATCAGTGTCGGGCGAGGGAATCGAAAAAGGCTAGCGTGCGGTCGAGCGCTAGCAGGCTGTAGCGCCTGGTGTCGGCGGAGGTCTTGCCGATCCAGCCGTGATTGGCGCCTGGGATCAGCAGCGTCTCGACCGGCACGCCGGCCGTTCCGAGCTGCGCCGCCATGCGCTTCGTCTGATCGACCGACACCTCTTCATCGGCGGTGCCGTGGATCAGCAGCATCGGCGGCGTGTCGCGCTTGATGTAGCTGGCGGGGCTCGCAGCCCGCTCGGCCGCCTCGCATGCGTCAGCCGCGCAACCCAGCAGCCCGGCCATGTTGCCCGGGGCCAGCGCGGTGCCCGGCTCGGTGCCATGCGTGACGAGGTCGAACACGCCGTACCAGATCGCCGCGCCCTGCACGCAGTCGGACTGCGCCAGCGGCGTCGCGCGCACGGCCTCGGAATGCGGCAGTCGGCCGGTCGAGGCAACCGGATCGAACGCCGCCACGCCGCAGGTCGTCGCGGCCAGCGCGGCGATATGGCCGCCGGCCGAGCCGCCCCACAGATAGACGCGCTTCGGGTCGATGCCGTACTCGCCGGCCTTGCTGCGCAGGAAGCGGATCGCCGCCTTGACGTCCTGCACCTGTGCCGGGAAGCGCGCCTCGCCACTTAGCCGGTAATCCACCGCCGCGACGACATAACCGCGCGCCGCAAGCGACGCGAGCACAGCAGGCCAGTCGGCAAATGCGCCCGAGCCGCGCGCGTCGCCCCGGCTCCAGCCGCCGCCATGGATCCACAGGATCAGCGGACGCGCCGCGCGATGGTCGGTATGAAGATAGAGGTCGAGCTGGAGCGGCCGGTAGCCGACATAATTGGCGAATTCGACATGTGGCCGCCCGACGATGCCGCGCGGAAAAGGCGCCGTGATCGTCGGGAAGACATCGTCACGCACCGATTTGTCAGCGATCACCGGCGCGGACTGGGCAACCCCCGCCGCAGGAGAGGACAGGAGTGCAAGCGCGGCGAACACCGTGACCAGTCGCTTCATTCGCTCACCCTTCCCACGCGAACCCACCCGTCGCTTCAGTGCGCGATCAGCTCGGCGATGCTGTTCTCGGCCTCGGTGCGGATGCCGGCCTTTTTTTCGCTCCACGCCATCCACTCGGCATTGCCGCGCAGCGTCGTCCGCACGCTCGCGGTGATCTGCTGGCGCCGGCCGAACGCGGTCATGTCGTGATAGTGCTGGATGAACAGCGAATCCCAGGGCGCGCCGGTGCCGTAGCGGTTCATGTAGATCTCATAGCCGTCGAGCGCGCCGGTTTTGATCCAGCCGTCGAACTGCGGCTGCACATAACCCTTCACATAGTCCCGATACTCCGCCTCGTTGCGATATTCGTAGGGGATCACATAGAACACCTCGCCGTCGCGCAGATCGTCGGGATTGCGCGACCAGGCGAGGTCGGTGGAATAGGTCGCCACCGGATCGGCCAGCGCCTGCCCGGCGGCGTCGAGGCCGCCCGGCGTGGTGCGTTCGAGCGTATTCCACCGCGTCACCGCGCCGAAGGTCGGGAAGCGCAGGATGACGAGGCCATCCCATACCTGGGGCTGACGGTACCAGCTGTAGAAGATGCGGAAGTCGACGATCTCATGGCGTGCCCGCATCGCGCGCAGCCGCGGGGCGAGATTGTCAGCCAGATAGCGGCGAAAGGCGGCGCGGTGGGTGAGGCTTGCGCGATAGCTGATGACCAGCGACTTGGGACCGTCCTGCAACTCCTCCTGCGCGAACGCAGGACCAGCGGCGCCAATGACGAGCGCGAACGCAGCAAGCATGCGAAGGATCAGGCGCACGATAGTCTCCCACGGTTCATTGGCATGTCTCCAGCGATACGCGCCGCCAGATTGTATTTTTAATATCGTAAGAACTATCTTGTCAGCGAACGTTGGGCAAGCCGTTTTTACGTCCGGCCCAGCTCCATCGCATCGACAAAGGTTTCGAGCGCGATGTTGCGCCCGCACAGGATGACCGCGACCTTCTTGCCGCGATAGCGTTCGGCCGTCTGGATCAGGCCCGCGAGTGCCACGCCTGCGGCACCTTCGACCATCCAGCATTCGGCCAGTGCGACCTGGCGCATGGCGCGGGCGATCTCGACTTCGCTGACGGTCAGCGTCTCGTCGATGACCTGCTGGCAGATCGGGAAGGTCACCGATCCCTGCTCGACCGCGCCGCTCGATCCGTCGGACAGGGTGGGGCTCTCCGGCGTGGCGATGATCTCGCCGGCATGCAGCGAGTCGAGCATGCACCGCGATGCCTCGGGCCAGACGCCGACGAGGTGCGTCTTCGGGCTGAGTTCCTTGAGCGCGGTGCCGAGACCGCTGACCAGCCCGCCACCGCCGACGCAGACGAACACGGCGTCGAGATCGGCGGCCTGTTCGACCAGTTCCATGCCCAGCGTGCCCTGGCCCGCGATCGTGTCGAAATCATTATAGGGCGCGACATAGGGGATTCCGCGTCGCTCAGCCTCCTGCCGGGCCGCGATCTCCGCCTCGAGCGAACCGCCTTCGATCTCGACCAGCGTCGCGCCGGCGGCACGGATCGCGTCCGCCTTCATCTGCGGCGTGGTGTTGCCGATATAGACCGTGACGCCGACGCCGAACACCTGTCCGGCGTGCGCCACCGCGCGACCATGGTTGCCGGTCGAGGCGGTGATCACGCCGGTGTCGCGCGCCGTGTCGGCGAGCAGGCGCATCTTGTTGGTTGCACCGCGCAGCTTGAACGAGCCGGTCGGCTGGAGGAAATCGCATTTCAGCCAGACGTCGCAGCCGAGCGTGGTGGACAGCATGGCACTGCGGTCGAGCGGCGTGACGCGCACATGCGGGCGAACGCCGCTATGCGCTTCGCGAATCCGGTCGATGAGGGTCGTCATGATCTGTTCCTTGCGATCGATGAAAGGGCGATCAGCCGCGCAGCGCGGCGGAGATGCCGACGAGCCCGGCTTCGAGCTCGTCGGCGGTGGGCCAGGCATAGCCGAGGCGGAAATAGCGATCCGACATCTCGAACCAATGGCCCGGGCCGACATAGGTGCCGTGATCCTGCAACAAGCGCTGGTAGAAGGCCTCGGTGCCGCCGGGCGGATCGGCCTTCATGCGCGGAAAGCATACCACGCCACCGGCAGGCGCGACCCATTCGAGCAGCTCCTCACCCTCGATCCATGTCGCGACGCGCGCGAGGCGGCGGCGCCATTCGGTAAGTGTGGGCGGGAGGAAGGTTGCGCGCTGGGCGAGAATCTCCTCGCCGACCCATTCGTTGATGACGCTGCCGCAGATGCTGATCTGCTCCTTGGCGGCGAGGAAGACCTCCTGCAACGCGGGATCCTGGCTGATGATCCAGCCGACGCGGATCCCGGGCACGCCGTACGCCTTGGACAGCGAGCAGACGCTGATGACGTGGCGGCCGAGCGATGCCGCGATCGGCAGCTTGGTCGTCAGCGCCAGGTCGCGATAGGTTTCGTCGACCAGCAACAGGCACTTCTTCTCCGCGGCGAAGTCGACGAGGCGGCGAAGTTCGGCCTCGCTCATCATCACCCCCGTCGGATTGTGCGGGCAGGTCACGCTGATCAGCCGGGTGCGTGGCGTGATGGCGGCGGCGAGCCGGTCGAAGTCGAGCGCGAAGCCGTCCTCGAAGACGAGATCGACGAACTTGATCTCGCAGCCGATCGCGCGCGGGGTTTCGAGGTTGGTCGCGTAATTGGGGCGCACCACGACCAAGCCGTCATCGGCGCCGAGCAGGGCGGTGGCGATGATGAACAGCGCGCCCGCCGCGCCGCCGGTGATCAGCACATCCTCGATGCGCAGGCCGGGCTCGTCCTCGATGATCAGCCCGCGCAGCCGCTCGCTGCCGCGATGCTCGCCATAAAGCAGGGTGAGGTCGGGAACGGTGAGGCCGAGGCTGCCGATCGACTGGTCGACGATCGAGCTTTCCGAGAGATTGTTGCGGATATTGCCATACCCGTATTCCTCGGGAGATTCGACCTCGATGGGCATCCGGACGTAGCGCATGGACGGGTTCCTGTCTGATGATCGCGCTTATTGTCACCGTCGCCGGGGCGAACGCCATCCCCCCAGCGTGGGATCAGCGCGCGCGCGAGAAGAGTTCGGCCAGCGAGGTGATGTCGAGCTTGCGGAAGATGTTCTTGCGGTGATCCTTGACGGTGTGGCGGGTGATGCCGAGCCGCAGCGCGATCGCGTCGCTGGAACAACCACGCAACAGCAATTCGCCGACCTCGCGTTCGCGTTCGGTGAGTGGGGCGTGCCAGTCGACGACGGCTTCCCTACGGGACAGCGACTGATGCCGCTCGAACGCCGCGGCGAGCGAGGAGCGCATCGCGGTGAGCGACTGGAGCGTGCCGGTCGATGCGGCGCGGCGCGCGCGGGCGCGGTAGAAGCCGATTTCGATCACCCCGCCCCAGCCTTCGAAATACAGCCCGATCTCCTCATGGCGCGGCGGCCAGCCGAGGGTTCGATATCCAAGCTCCTCATCCTCGGCGCGGACGATGTGGCGCTGCATCGCGCTCAGCCGTGCCGCCGGCAAATGCGCGAAGTCGCGCGCACGCACCGCCGACCCGCGCCGGCTGGCCAGCATTGGATTGAGCCGGTGCGTGGTGCGGGCATAGGTTTCGATCCCCTGGCGGCACCCGACCTGATCGAAATTGTCGGACAGGATGCGGGCGTCGTCGCGGTCGCGATGAAGCACGACCGCGGCGAGGTCGAAGTCGGTGAAGCGCCGCAGCGCGCCAGCGACATGCGACGGAAAGCCGCGCTCGCCGATCGCGCCGATGATCTCACCGAGGGCAGTGTCGAGCGCGGGCATGGCGCGATTCCCTAACCGGACTGGATTCCCGCAATCGCCATAGTATTAGCGAATGCAAAAGTACAATCATCTTGCGATTGTATCGCGCGGTCGAATTTTCGCAGGCTCGCCGGTCCCAACATTTTCACCTGTTCCACCTGCAAAAGCAGGTGGATCGCTTTTTTGCAGGGTCGGGAAGCGCGCAGATTGCACGTTTGCCGTTAGATATCAGTGGTTTAGTATCGAAAGCGGAATCCAACTTAGCAGGCGCGGAGCAGGTCGCCCGGCGCCTGCTCAGCAGGTGCGAACAGGTCGGCAACAGGCGCGACATTTTCCTACAATCGACGATGTCAAAGAGCGAGAGCGTTATGCCAAGGCACACCGCCGGACTCTCCGTCTGCCATGGTCGGCAGCATCTTGAATCAACATGACAAGCGACGCTGGCATGCATGCTCCATATCATCAGGCGTGGGCGGCCCTGAGACGCGCGAGCACGCCATCGAGCGCGCGGTCGAGATCGACCATTTGTCCGTCCTGGCTGATCGCGCGGAAGACCTGTTCGTTGAGGCCGCCGCGCGTCTGATGCTCGTCGGCGAGCGCGGCGAAGCTGCGGTCGGGCGCGGCGGCGGCGGTGCCGGCGAGGCCGGACAGCATCTGGCCGATGAACGCCCGGGCGGTATCGGCGGCGATGCCGTTACGCTCCATCCAGCCGGTCACCGTGCCGGCGAAGGCGAAGTAGCTCGCCATCACCGCGGTGGTGGTGGTGAAGGTGTCGAACTCGCCCTCATTGTCGAGCACCACCGCCGTACCGAGTGTGTCGAACAGCGTCCTGATCTCGGGATCGGGCGGATAGATCGCGGTCGGACCGTGGCGCAGCGCGACGGCCGGCAGCGGCACCGCACGGATGGCCTGTGCGGCGGGCGCGACCGCCCCGCGGAGATAGTCGAGCGATACCGTCGCGATCAGGCTGACGACCTTGTGGTCGGGGCGGAAGCGGAGGTCGCCGAGCACCTCGGCGGCGATCTGCGGGCGCACCGCGAGCAGGACCATGTCGCTATCGTCGAGCACCGCCTGGTTGCTCGCCGCGATGCGCACATTGGCGAAGCGCGCGGCGAGGTCATTCGCGATATCTGCGTTGCGCGGGGAGACGATGATCGGCGGCGCGCTTGGCGTGGCGCACAGCCCTTCGATCATCGCTGCCGCGATGGTGCCGGTGCCGACGAATCCCAGTGTCATGTTGCTGCTATCCTTCTGCACGTCATGCCGGCTCTCGGTCATTTTTGAACGGTGTCACACACCGTCACCCCGGACTCGTTCCGGGGTCCACTATGCCGCGCGAGTAAAGATCGAGGCTCCTGCGGGACGGTGGATGCCGGAACAAGTCCGGCATGACGGTTAGGGCTGATCGCAAGCGACTCTAGTTGGCGCTCAAGCCGGGGCAAGAGCGGCGAGCGCTGCAATCGCCTTGTTGATCGTCGCGGTAACGAACGCACGCTCCTCACCGACCAACGGCAGGCGCGGCGAGCGCGTCCATTCGGGCGCGCCATAGACCAGGCTCTCGGCAAGCTTGATATATTGCACCAGCTTGACGTGGGTATCGAGGTGGAAGGACGGCGTGAGGATGCGGTAGAGCTTGCGCGCCTCGGCGAACTTCTCCTGGCGGCATAATTCGAAGATCGCAACGCATTCTTTCGGCCAGACATTGGTCATGCCCGACACCCAGCCGGTGACGCCCAATGCCATGCTCTCGACGATCACGTCGTCGACGCCGCAGAACACGCTGAACCGATCCCCCAGCACCACCGCGATGTCGGTCGGGCGGCGGATATCCCCGCTCTCTTCCTTGACGCAGACGATCTCCTCGACGTCGGTCAGCATCGCCAGAACCTCGGGTGTGACGTCGACGCCGTAAGCGATCGGGTTGTTATAGACCATGATCGGCAGCGACGAGGCACCGGCGACCGCGCGGTACCAGGCGGCGGTTTCGCGCGGATCGGTTTTGTAACCGAGGCTGGGGAACACCATCAGCCCCTGCGCGCCGTAACTGGCATAATTGACCGCATTGGCCCGGGCATTGGCGATGGTCGCCTCGGCAAGACCCGACAATACCGGCACGCGACCATCGACCACCTCGACCGCGGCGCGGATGACGCTCTCGCGCTCGACCAGCGTGAGCGAGGCATTCTCGCCGAGCATCGGCAACACGATCACGCCCGACACGCCGTTGTTCACCAGCCGGTCGATGCTGTGCCGGGTCGCGGTGAGATCGATCCGGCCCGCTTCGTCCATCTTGGTCGTTACCGCGGGGAACACGCCGCGCCATGCCGTCGTCATTATCGATCTCCAGTTTTCGAATAACTGTATCCAATATACAAATGAGATTTTCGTTTGTCGATAGCCGTTGCCGTCGGCGCCCGGATACGGCACATCCGGAAGCTGCAAGCCGCATGACGCGGCGCGTTCGAATTCAGGCGTCCACCCGCAATGAAGCAAAGCCAGAAACCCGCCGGCGCGCGACAGATCACCCGCCAGAGCATTCCGGAAAGCCTGCGCGATTCGCTGCAGGAGCGAATTCTCAACGGAGAGTTCAAGGAAGGCGATGCGCTGATCCAGGATGCGATCGCGGAGGAATATGACGTCAGCCGCATGCCGGTGCGCGAGGCCTTGCGGCAACTCGAGGCGTGCGGGCTGGTGGCGATGCGCACCCATAAGGGCGCGGTCGTCACGACGCTGCCGACCGAACAGATCGAGGAGCTGTTCGAGCTGCGCGCAATGTTGGAAGGCGACTTGCTGAGCCGTGCCATGGTGCGGATGACCGACCAGGACGTGGTCGAGGCGCGCGTAATTCTCGACCAGTTGGAAGCATCTTATCAGGCGCGCGACATGGCGAGTTGGGGACGCCTCAACTGGACCTTTCACGAACGCCTCTACACACCGGCGGATCGGGCGCAGACCATGGCGATCCTGCACGGCGTCAACCTGCAGACCGAACGCTATATCCGCCTCCACCTCGTGCTGACCGACGGATTGCAAGCGGCGGAACGCGAGCATCGTGAGATCCTGCGGCTTTATGCCCTGCGCGCCACCGACGAGGCCGTCGCTTTTCTCCGCACCCATATTCTCGATGCCGGACGCAGTCTGGTGATCGTACTTCGCAAGCAACGGGCCGCGACGAACGGCTGATCCGCCCGTTGACTCCACACTGTATCCAATCTACAAACAGCCATGCGGTTGCAACAAGTCATTACCGTCGTCGGAGTCCATGCCGAAGGCGAGGTCGGGCGCGTCATCACCGGTGGCGTGATCGCGCCGCGCGCGGCGTCGATGTTCGCGCGCCAGCAAGCCGTGATCCGCGATCAGGACTGGCTGCGCGGGCTGCTGCTGTCCGACCCGCGCGGTAGCGTCAACGCGGCTGTCAACCTGATCACCCCGCCGATCGCGCCCGAGGCCGATTTCGGGCTGATCGTGATCGAGGCCGATTATTATCCGCCGATGTCCGGCTCCAACCTGATGTGCTCGGTCACCGCCGTGCTCGAGACCGGCATGGTCCCGATGACGGAGCCGATCACCCGCTTGTGCGTCGATACGCCGGCCGGGCTGGTCGCGGTCGAGGCGGAATGCGGCGGCGGGAAATGCCGCCGCGTGTCGTTCCGCAATGTGCCGGCCTTCGTCATGCACCTGCAACAGCCGGTCGATGTCCCCGGGCGCGGCACGATCACCGTCGATGTCGCTTATGGCGGCATGATCTATGTCGTGGTCGATGCCGCCGCACTGGGCTTCAGCCTGGCAAAGGACGAAGCCCGGGCGCTGGTCGAACTGGGCGAGCGCATCAAACTTGCCGCCGCCGCCCAATTGCCTTCGGTGCATCCCGAGAATCCCGGCATCCATACCATCAACCAGACCCTGTTCGCCGGCCCGCTGACGGTCGAAAATGGCATCAAGACCGCGAAGAACGCGGTCGTCGTCTCGCCCGGCCGGATCGATCGCAGCCCCTGCGGCACCGGCAGTTCAGCTCGGATGGCGCTGATGCATGCCAAGGGCGAGTTGGCGGTCGGCGAGCCGTTCACGCACCTGTCGATCCTCGACACCGCCTTTGCCTGCCGCATCGAGGAAACGGCGATGGTCGGTGAGACCGAAGCGGTGGTGACCAATGTCGGTGGCCGCGCCTGGCTGACCGGGGTTTCCTATTACGGCACCGACCCCGAGGACCCGTTTCCGCAAGGCTATCGGCTCAACGACACCTGGCTTGCCTGCTGAGCCGAGTCGCCGACACTCCCCAACTTTTCCGAGGACCATCCGATGACCGAACTTCTGACCCTCCACCATTTCGTGGATGGCGCGGCCATTGCCGCGCCCATATCGTTCGAGCATCGCAACCCGGCCGATCCGGCCGACCTCTGTATTGCTTTCCCGCAGGCGGATGCGGCGTTGATCGACACCGCCATCGGCGCCGCAGGCCGCGCCTGTGACGCGATGCGCCAGCGCGGCATCGAGCAGCGCGCCGATGCGCTCGCCGCCATCGGGCGCGGCATCGTCGCGGAAGTCGATACACTCGCCGTGCTGATCGCGCGCGAGACCGGAAAGGTCCTGGGGGACGCCAAGGGCGAGGTGATCCGCGCGGCACGCATCTTCGACTTCTTTGCCGGCGAGACGCTGCGCAATGTCGGCGAGCGCTTCGCCTCGACCCGCCCCGGCGTGACGGTCGAGGTCGATTTCACACCGGTCGGCATCATCGGCATCATAACGCCGTGGAACTTCCCGATCGCCATTCCGGCGTGGAAGATCGCGCCGGCCATCGCCTTCGGCAACGCCGTCGTATGGAAGCCATCGGAACTGTCCTCGGCAACCGCCGCCGCGCTGATGGCGATCATCGCCCGTTCGGGATTGCCTGCCGGCGCGATCAATCTCGTGCTCGGTGCCGGCGACACCGGCGCGGCGCTGACCGGCAATGCCGGGCTCGATGCGGTTTCGTTCACCGGGTCGGAGCGCACCGGCGGGGCTGTGCGGCGTGCGGCGACGGAGCGCGGCATCCGCGTCCAGACCGAGATGGGCGGCGTTAATGGCCTGATCGTGCTGGCCGATGCCGACCTCGACAATGCGGTCGAATGCGTCATCAACGGCGCCTTTTATGCCGCTGGTCAGCGTTGCACTGCGACGTCGCGCGTAATTGTCGAGGACGCCATTGCCGACCAGCTCATAGTGCGCATCGTTGAGCGGATGAAGGCCTTGCCGATGGGCGACCCGCGCACGCCGGGCATGTTGATCGGGCCACTCGCCTCGATGGGCCAGAAGGAACGCATCGTCGGTCAGGTCCGCGCGGTCGAGGCGCTCGGCCTTTCGCCGATCATGGGCGGCAGCGGGCTCCATGCGCCGCATGCCTTTTTCCATCCTACCCTGTTCGTCGATGCACCGATCGATTCACCCCTGACCCATGAGGAAATCTTCGGGCCCGTCGCGGCACTGTTCCGCGTGGCCGATTTCGACGCGGCGATCGGCGCGCTCAACGCCAACCGCTTCGGCCTGTCGGCGGGGATCTGCACGCGCTCACTGGCGCATGCCGAGGCGTTCAAGCAACGCGCGCGCGCCGGCATGCTGATGATCAACCAGCCGACCGCCGGGGTCGACTATCACGCTCCGTTCGGCGGGGTGGCAGCGTCCAGTTACGGCCCGCGCGAGCTGGGCCGGCTGGCGCGCCAGTTCTACACCAATGTGAAGACGGTCTATCAGCTGCCGCTGTGACGTGACGGCCGCGCGGGTCGCCGGGCGCGAAAGCTCCGCCACAAGCTGGCAAATAATGCCGAGTAGTAGCGCGATCCGCCATTCACTTCTCGTTCAATTACTCACATAACTATCTGTAAAACAACTATTTTAGTGATTGGCATAGCTAATGCACCAACACACATGCCGCCGAACGTCCGGCCAAGCCTGTGGAGAATGTTATGTTCAAGGTCGCATTGTCATCGATCGCCGTCGCCGCATTTGCTTTCGCCGCTCCCGCCCTCGCCACCGGGCCGGATGGCGCGACGACCAATGGTGCCGTTCCCGACACGGGCAAGCCCAAGCCCGATCAACGTTATTGCGTGGTCTTTTCCGTCACCGGCTCGATCCTGCCGCACAAGGTCTGCAAGACGCGCGCGGATTGGCTGGCCGAGGGTTTCGACCCGCTGGCCAAGTAATAATCGCGCTAGAGCAGGCTGCGTTTAATCTGACGCGCGTCGCCTGCTCTGGTTATTTGTTGTCGCATCGTTTTCGCGAAAAACCGGACCCACTTTTTCGCACGATGCTCTAACCGCGGCGTCGTGCCCGGCGTCGCGGGAGCCTGGCGGCGCTCGACGGCCAATCCGGCACCGTTGAGTGTGTGGCGGCAAGCGGCGACAATCACAGCCCGGTACGGGTCACGCCGGACGGCTATCATTTCGCCTATGCCGACGGCACGCCATTCCGCCAGGTCGGCACGACCTGCTATTCCTGGGCGCAGCAATCCGATGCGCGATGCGCCCAGACGCTCGCGACCCTGCGCGCGGCGCCGTTCAACAAGATGCGGATGTGCGTGTTCCCCAATGTCGACGCGGTTGCGACCAACCCGTTCGTCAGGACTGGCCCGAACCTGAAGGATTGGGATCCGGCACGGATCGACCCCGCCTATTTTCCGGCGTTTCGAAGACCGCATCAGGCGCCTCGGCGAACTGGGAATCGAAGCCGACATCATCCTCTACCACCCCTATGATGCGAGGCGCGGCTATTCCGACATGTCACGGGCCGATGACGAGCGCTATCTCCGCTATGTCGCGGCGCGCTTCGGCGCTTTCCGCAACGTCTGGTGGTCGATGGCCAATGAATATGACGCGATCCACAGCAAGGCGATGGCCGACTGGGATCATCTGTTTCAGATATTGCAGGCCGCCGATCCGCATGACCGGCTGCGCTCGATCCACCAGATCACCCTCTATTACGATCACCGCAAACCGTGGATCACCCATGCCAGCGTGCAGAACGGCGCTGCGGTGATGGACGACGTACCGGCGCAACTGCACCGCAGCTTCGCGCTCAAGCCAGTTATCTTCGACGAGGTGCGTTATGAGGGCAATTCCGACAAGCGCTGGGGCTGGCTGAAGGGCGAAGAACTGGTCGAACGCTTCTGGTGGGGCACGATCGGCGGCACCTATGTCGGACATAGTGAGACGTTCAGCAGCGATCACAATGCCGATTATTCCTGGCTCGGCCAGGGCGGCACGCTCGCCGGCACCAGCGCCCCGCGCCTCGCCTTTCTGCGCAAGATCATGGAAGCCGGGCCGACGCCAGGTATCGAGCCGATCCAGACCTGGTGGGGCTATCATCTCGCCGGCAAGGAGCATGCTTATTATCTGCGCTATTTCGGCGAGGCCAGGCCGACCGAATGGCAGCTGCTGCTGCCGGGCCGGCGCAACGACCCACATGCGACTTATCGCGCCGATATCATCGATACCTGGAACATGACGATCACGCCGGTCGATGGCGTTTTCGCCATGTCGCCGCGGGATAATTATGATTTTCACGATCCCGACCGTCCGAGGATACAACTGCCAGGCAAGCCATGGATCGCGGTGCGGCTGGTGAAAGTCTGAGCCCTTTTCCGAAAATGGGCGGTTTCCGACCATTCACGAAGAGCTTGGTAGGCAGGGCTTTCTCAGCTGCAGTAGCTCCGTCGGTGTGGATCGGCATTTCACGGCCGATCGCCTGCGGTCGGTCCTTTGGCGTGTTCCTCATCATCGTTTTTCTGGCCCGCTTTGCCGGTCGCTTCGACGAAAGCGCTGCCGGAGGCCTCCTGAACCAGGACCGGCCGATCGCCGGCATCGACGGTGTGGGTCAATTCCGGTGAGGCGTCATCCGCGGGAGGGGGCACGCGCTCGCCACGCAGACCGCCAGCCGGCGGCGGTTGCTGGCTCTTGGGATCGGGCGTGCCGTAGAGGTGAGGCCCGTCTGAAGCTCCCATGTCTTACCTCCATCAATGGGGTCTGCCATCGCGTTCCATCGGAATATGCGTTGTGCAGGAATAACCAGCGAGGCGGGCCAAAGTTGCCGGTTGGCCAATCAGAGATTCGCGTCACCGCCCATAGATGCGGTCGAGGACCTCGGTCGAGCGGACGAACTGCTCGGCCTGCGGATCGAAGCCCGGGGCGCGTGCCAGTTGCTCCGCCCATGCCGTCGCGGCGCGCCCGCCCCACAGGTCGGGCGGATCTATCAGACGCCTCGCTCTGGTGCCGTCGAAACGTTCGGCGGTGAAGTCGTAAAAGGAGCCGCCGATATTGCGGAGCGCCGCGCCACCCTGCGTGCCGTAAAAGGCGGCCTCGATCACCGCGTCACGTCCGGCATGCAGACGCCATGAGCAAGCGAGCCGCACCTCCGCCGCGCCGGCGCTGAACCGGGCGATGGCATAGTCTTCGACGCGCCCCGGCACGAGCGGCGCACCGCCACTCATCAGCCGCGCATCGACGTCGCCGATGTCGGGGAAGCCGAGCGTCCACAGCGCAAGATCGACGAGGTGCACTCCGAGATCGACGACACAACCGCCGCCCGACTGGACCGGATCGTAGAACCAGGGTTTGTCGGGGCCGTAAGCATTGTGGAAGGTCAGATCGACCGCGAACACATCGCCGAGCGCACCCGATTGCACCAGTCGGGCGATGTGGCGCATCGCCTCGGTATGGCGATAGGAGAGATCGACGCCGAGCAACCGGTCGGCGACGCGCGCCGCCTCGACCACGGCGCGTGCTTCGGCGGCGTCGCGGCCCAGCGGCTTCTGGCAGAATACCGCCTTTCCGGCCTGGAATGCCTCGCTCGATTGCGCGGCGTGGAGCGCGCTCGGGGTCGCGATGACCACGCCGTCAAGGTCGAGCTCGAGCATATCCGCAAAGGTGGATAATCGGCGCGCAGCGGGTGCAAGCTTCATTGCCTCGTCAGCGCATTCAGGCGACGGATCGCATAGGGCGACAGCCTCCACCGCACCGGTGGCGAGCATCGCCTCCATCCGCTGTCGTCCGATCCAGCCGGTGCCGAGAAAGCCGAGTCGCGCCGTCATGCGAGCATCACCAACGCCTTGACGAAGTTGCCCGGCTTGTCGCGGGTGGCGTCGAGGGCGTCGCCGAGCTGCTCCAGCCGGTAGCGGTGCGTGTAGAGCGGTGCAGGGTCGATGCTGCCCTTTGCCACGGCGTCCACCGCCTCGCGCAACCCGCGCATCTGCACGGCGGGATCGCGCTCGTGCGCGTTGATCACGTCGATGCCCTTCCAGTTCCAGTTCTGCATGTTGACCTGTCGCGGCCCGTCCTGATGATATCCCGCGACCACCAGCTTGCCGCCGAAGCCGACCAGTTCGCCCGCCAGATCGAGCGGCCATTGCTTCCCGACCGCCTCGATCACGCGTTCGCACATCGCTCCGCCGGTCCAATCCCCGACGCGTTCGATGATCGCCCAGTGATCGTGCATCGGGATAGTCTCGGCCGCGCCATAATGTCGCGCCAGATCGAGCGATTCCTGGCGTCGCGAGATTGCGACCACCTGCGCGCCGGCGTCGGTCGCCAGCCGGGTGAGCACCGCACCAAGGAAGCCGATGCCGACGATCGCGACCTTCTGCCCCGCCCGGATGTCGCTGCGGCGGAAGATGTTGAACGCGCAGCCGAGCGGCTCTCCGGGAAAGGGCGCGTCGGCCAGCGTCGCCGGCAGTTTGAGCACCACATCGACGCGCGCGACATCAAAATCGGCGAAACTTCGATGGCAGAGCGCCGCGACGCGGTCGCCCGGCACCAGATCCCCCACACCCTCGCCGACCGCGTCGACCGTGCCCCAGCCTTCATGCCCGAGCCCGCCGGCCTCGCCGGGATAGGTCATCCATTCCTGTCCCGCCCAGGGTTCCAGGTTGGAGGCACACACCCCGCATCCCTCGAGTCGGATGCGGATTTCGCCGGGGCCGGGCTCCGGCCTCGGTACCTGCGCAATCCGGATCGCCCCCGGCCCTTCGAGCACCGCCGCACGCATCATGTTCATTTTCTCTGCAACCATTTCCGGGGCGGGCGATTGGCGCCGGCATGACGTCTCAAGACAAGAAGATGGCGGCGGCACTGCGCGACAACATCGCCGCGCTCACCGCACGCCAACGCAGCGAAGCGGACAATGCGCCCTGGACGGACCGCATTGCGGATCGCATCACCGCCTTCACCGGCTCGATGTTGTTCGTCGTCCTGCACCTGCTGATTTTCGGCATCTGGATCGGAGTGAATCTCGGCGCGATACCGATCGTGCCGCGCTTCGACCCGAGTTTCGTCGTGCTCGCGATGGTCGCGTCGGTGGAGGCGATCTTCCTGTCGACCTTCGTGCTGATCAGCCAGAACCGCATGGCGGCCGCGGCCGACCGGCGCGCCGATCTCGACCTCCACGTCAATCTGCTTGCCGAGCATGAGCTGACCCGGCTGGCCGGGATCGTCGCGCGCATCGCTGCCCGCCTCGACGTTTCCGTCGAGGATGCGCAGTTCCGGGAAATCCGTACCGACGTCGACCCGGGACAGGTGCTCGATGCGCTCGACCAGCGCCGCCATGACGAGGGGCTCGACCATTAGTCGACACGGCCACCGCGACAGCGATCCGGCAGGAGCATCACGCCGCGCTCCGTTCGGCGGCCAGACGCTCGTCACGGTTGAAGTCGAGCGGCGTCAGTTCCGGCACGCGCGGTTCGACGCCGATGGGGACAGCAGGGGCGGATATTCTGCGGCGCGTGCGCTGCGCGGGCGCATAGCGGTCGATCATCCAGGCACAGAAATCGGCGAAGGCCTGCGGATCGCGCGCCGGGCTGGTATGATGCGGCGCGACCCCGAGATGTTCGGGCGTGAAACAGAAGGTGACGGTGACGTCGAAATCGGCGAGCGCCTCCATCTGCCGGTCGAACCAGTCGATCGCATTGGGCCGGAAACTGTCGGCCCAGGACAGGCCGGTGCGGATGCGGCGCGTGCCGAGCCGCTTCATCCACGCCACCGCCTCGTCGAGCCGGGGATCGTGGAAATGGAACCACTGCATCAGGCCGATGTCGGCGGCGTGCGCGGCATAGGTTTCGAGCGCGGGCTTAGGCGTGCCGTCCTCGCGGATCAGGCCGAGATAGAAATGGCGGTAATAGGACGAGCCCTCCGCCTCGCGGTGCCGCGTCTCGGCGCCCCAGCTTCTCGGCAGGTCGAACAGCGAATACCAGAAGATGCGCGGAGCGATGTCCTTGAGCAGCGTGGCGGTGCGTTCGAGGCCGAAGACCTGGACTTCCTCCGCGCCGAAGGAGCTGACCCCAACCTCGGTTACCCAGACCGGCTTGTCGGTCACCGCCCTGATCTCGGCGATCTTGTCGGGCCAGGCGGCAATCGGCCACAGATTCCAGTCGAGCGGAAAACCGTGCACCGCGACGACATCGACCGCATCCAGCGCGCCATGTTCGCCCATCCGCCGCAGCCAGTGCGGATCGATCGGCGACATGCCGCCGAGCACGCGCGTCATCGCGGGATTGACGTCGCGGATCGCTCCACCGGCGCGTATGACGTGCTCGGCGAACGACACCCATTCGGGGTCGAGCGCCGGGTCCCAATGCGACTTGTTGTTGGGCTCGTTCCAGAGCATCGCCGCTTCGATCATGCGTCGTCTCCCGCTGTGGCTGGGTAGACCGCGGCCGGACCATATTGCGCATAGGGCACGTCCACCGTGCGGCACAGATAGACTTCGGGCTCGGGATTCGCCTCGATCGCAAAGCCGGCGGCACGGAGCATCGCCTGGCTGCACGCCGCGTTGGGCGCCCACCAATTGGTCCAGTCGTCGGCGAAGCGCTGCTCGATGAAGTGCATCCGGGGATAAGCGGGATTGTCGAAATAGGTCGGCGGCCGCGTGGTCCCCGGCACATGGAACGGATGGTTCTCGGGAACCTGCAGCACGTCGTTCGGCCCTTGCTGCATCGTCTGGAACAGCAGCAGGTCGCCCGCGACATGCTCGCGGATCAGGTCGAGCGCGAGCAGCGGGTGGCGCAGATGGTAGAGCACGCCCATGAAGATCACAAGATCGAAGCGGCGCCCGAGCCGCGCGACATCGTATACCGACAGGTTGCGGAACTCGATGTCCTCGAAGCCGAGTTCGGCGGCGGCGAAGCGGGCTTGTTCGAGATAGCGGTCGTCGCTGTCGATACCGACCACTTCCGCGGCGCCACGGCGTTTCATCTCGAAGGAATAGAAGCCAGCATTGCAGCCGATATCGAGCACCGACTTGCCGCCGAGATCGGCGGGAATCGCATCTGCGAACCCAGCGAACTTGAACGCCGGATAGTCGCCGAGGAAATGTTCGGGCGCGGTCTCCACGCCGTGGATCCGGATATTCTGGAACCATGGCCCAAGCGCGTCGACACGGTTGCGCAGTTCCTCGCTCGGTCGCGCAAGACGCGCGGCGACAATGTTTCTCATATGCTTCTCCTGTTGAGCGCGAGAAGGCGTCCACCCCAGTTGCCAACGACAAGCGTGCTGATCGAACCGGGATCCACGTCGAAGGCGAGCAGCCGATCGAGGCCGAGCCCGAGATAATGCGCGATGACGCCGCGAATGATGTCGCAGTGGCTGACGCACAGCACGGCGCCATCGTACTGCGCGAGCGTGTCGACATGGGTCACCGCGCGGTCGACGGCTGCCTTCATGGTCTCGCCGCCCGGGATCGTCGCCACGTCGCGCGCGGCGTTCCAGTGATGCCAATGCGGATCCTGGTCCAATTCGGCGAAGCTACGCCCGGTCCATGCGCCAAAATCGAGTTCGTCCAGCGCCTCGACCGTTTCGACGGCGATATCGAGATGGTCGGCAATGGCTTGGGCGGTCTGCTTTGTTCGCAGGCGAGGGCTGGAATGGATGGCCGTTATCGCTTCACCACGCGCGAACACCTTTCCCAGGCGCTGAGCATGGGCGTGCCCTTCGGCGCTCAGCGGTGTCGCCGGGCAGCGACCGCTGAGCACGCGCCCCACGTCGCCATGGGCGCAGTGGCGGACGAGATGGATCCTAGCGGCCATGAACCGAAGAGGCGGAAACAAGCATCAACATAGATGCTGGCGTAACAATCGCGACGCAAGCTTGTTCCAACATAACATAGATTAGAGCGGGGCAAACTACCTCATAACCTATGTTATTCGCGCGGAATGACTCGGAACAAGATGAAGAAGAAGGTGTTTGCCGTAGATCGGATTAGCAAAGCATCATCATTCTGCAAAATGTTAGTGCGATCGACTGAAATAACATAAGTTAAAGGCGCGGGGCTGCAGATGAGTGAGCATGTTCTGATAACGGGTGGCGCGGGCTTTATCGGGCGCGAAGTGACCGCCGAATTGCTGCGGCGCGGTAACCGCATTCGCGTTCTCGATTGTCTTCTCGAACAGGTTCATGGCAATGTGGAGCGACCTGAGGGGCTGGATCCTGCGGCCGAACTCGTCCGTGCCGATATCCGCGATGGCGACGCGGTCGCCCGGGCGCTCGAAGGGATCGACAGCGTGGTTCATCTCGCGGCCGAGGTCGGCGTGGGCCAGTCGATGTACGAAGTCGAGCGCTACACCTCGGCCAACGATGTCGGCACTGCCGTATTGTTCGAGCGACTGATCGACCATCCGGTGCGCCGCGTGGTCACCGCCTCGTCGATGAGCATCTATGGCGAAGGACTATATCGCGACGTCGACGGCAATCTGGTCGAAAGTGCCGAACGCGGCATCGTGCGTGACGGCCAGAAGATCTGGAATCCGCTCGATGAGCGGGGCCGGCCACTGACGCCGGTGCCGACCAGCGAATGGAAGCGCCCCAGCCTCGCTTCGATCTATGCGCTGAACAAATATGTCCAGGAACGCACCACCCATATCATGGCCGCGCCTTATGGCATCGAGAGCGTGTGCCTGCGCCTGTTCAACGTCTACGGCCCCGGTCAGGCGCTCTCCAACCCTTATACCGGCGTGCTCGCGATCTTCGCCTCGCGCTTGCTCAACGGGCAGCAGCCGATGGTGTTCGAGGATGGCGAGCAGCGCCGCGACTTCGTTCACGTAAAGGATGTCGCGCGCGCGTTCGCAGACGCGCTCGTCCTGCCGGAGGCCAGCGGGCAGACGTTCAACATCGGTTCGGGCGAGGACCGTTCCGTGACCGAAGTCGCACGCGCGCTGGCGCGGGCGATGGGCAAGAACGACATCGCGCCGGAGATCGTCGGCAAGGCGCGGATCGGCGACATCCGCCATTGTTTCTGCGACACCAGCCTGGCCGCCGACAAGCTCGGCTTCCGCGCGCGGCAGGACTTCGACGAGGGACTCGCAGAGCTCGCTTCATGGGTCCAGCAGCAGACCGCGGAAGATCGCGTCAGCCATGCGCGTGCCGAACTCGAAGCGCGGGGGCTGGTGGCATGAAGGCGCCAGACGATCGGCCGATCCTGATCACCGGCGGCGCCGGTTTCATCGGTTCCAACCTTGCCGACCGTCTCGCCGGCGAGGGTTATCATGTGATCGTCTATGACGTGCTGTCGCGTGCGGGCGTCAAGCGCAACCTCGCCTGGCTGAAGAGCCGCCACGGGACGCGGATTCAATCGGTCGTCGCCGACGTTCGCGACGCCGCGCTGCTGGCCGACGCGGCGCGCGGCGTCGCGGCGATCTTCCACATGGCGGCGCAGGTGGCGGTGACCACCAGCCTCGATGATCCGCGCGAGGATTTCGACGTCAATGTCGGTGCCACCTTCAACCTGCTCGAGGCGGTGCGCCGCGCCGAGCGGCCCGTGCCGCTGATCTTCGCATCAACCAACAAGGTGTATGGCAATCTTGCCGATCTCGAATTCGCATCGACCAGTCGGGGCTATCTTCCGGTCAATGCGCTGATCCGCGCCAACGGCATCGGCGAACACCGGCCGCTCGAATTTCATACGCCCTATGGCTGTTCGAAGGGCGCCGCCGATCAATATGTGCTCGATTATGCGCGCAGCTTCGGCCTGCCGGCGGCGGTGCTGCGGATGAGTTGCATCTATGGCGAGCGCCAGATGGGCACCGAAGACCAGGGGTGGGTCGCCCATTTCCTGATCCAGGCGATCGAGGGTCGCCAGATCACACTTTACGGTGATGGTCATCAGGTACGCGATGTCCTCCACGTGGGGGATGCGGTCGATGCCTATGTCGCGGCATGGCGGGGGGTAGACCGCGTTGCTGGCCATGCCTTCAATCTTGGCGGCGGGCCTGAAAATGCCGTCAGCCTGCGTACGCTGATCAACCATATCGGGGCGCTGCTCGGCACAGAGCCTGACATTCGCTACGACCATTGGCGCGCCGGCGACCAGCGCTATTTCGTCGCCGACACGCGTGCGGCGCGCGCCGCGCTCGATCTCGGCACGCCGATGCCGTGGCGCGACGGCGTGGCGCGGCTGGCGCGCTGGCTCGCGAGCGAGCGCGGGTTCGACATCAACCCCGGCGAGCCGCATCCGATGGCGATGCCCCAGGTTTCTGCGCTGTGAGCGGCGCCGGTCTGCGCGTCCTGCTGACGATCGATGCGGTCGGCGGGGTCTGGCAATATGGTCTCGACCTGGCGCGCGGACTCGACGCGCGCGGTGTCGAGACCGTTCTCGCCCTGCTCGGCCCTGCACCCGATGCCGCGCAACGCTGCGAAGCGCGCGCGATCCCCGGCGCGACGCTGCTCGAAACCGGGCTGCCGCTCGACTGGCTGTGCGACGGCCCGGCCCCAGTGCTGGCGGCCAGCGCGGCGATCAACGAGATGGCCCGCGCTTGCCGCGCCGATGTCGTTCAGTTCAACATGCCGACGCTGGCTGCAGCGGCGCCTCCGCCGGTACCGGTGGTGGCGGTGACGCATGGCTGCGTCGCGACCTGGTGGCAGGCAGCGAAGCCGGGGCAGGCCCTCGCCGCGGAATATCGCTGGCACCGCCGGTTGATGGCCGAGGGCTTGCGTTCTGCCGACCGGCTGGTCGCACCGACCGCGAGCTATGCACGGATGGTAGGCCGCCATTACGGGCTGCCGCGCGCGCCGCTGGTCGTTCACAATGGTCGCTCGCCGCTCGCCCGACATCGCGGCAGGGTGCAGACCGATCGCGTGCTGACTGTCGGGCGGCTATGGGACCAGGTCAAGCGCGCCGAATTGCTCGACCGCGTTGCATCGCGGCTGGCGGTGCCCTTCGACGCGGCGGGCGCCGTGACCGGGCCGCATGGCGAGCGCATCCCGATCGAGCATCTCCATCCGCTCGGGCAACTGGATGCCGCCGCGCTTGGTCGGCACCTCGCCGCGCGACCGATCTTCGTGTCGGCAGCCTCCTTCGAACCGTTCGGTCTGGCCGTGCTGGAGGCGGCGGCTGCGGGATGCGCGCTGATCCTGTCCGATATCCCCAGCTTCCGCGAATTGTGGGACGGGGTCGCGACTTTCGTGCCGGTTGATGACGAGACCGGTTATGTGCATGCGATCGAGGCGATCCTGGGGGACGCGGCGGAACGTTGCCGGTTGGGTGAAGCGGCGCGGCAGCGCGCGGCGCGCTACACGCCAGGGTCGATGGCCGGCGCAATGCACGCCCTCTATCTCGACATGCTGGATGAAGACACACCGGGCGGGAGGGTCGCCGCGTGAAGATCGTCTATTTCACGCATTCGCTCGCTTCCTGCTGGAACCATGGCAACGCGCACTTCCTGCGTGGTGTGCTCAGTGAACTGATCGCGCACGGGCACGACGTGCATGTGTGGGAGCCCGAAGGCGCCTGGAGCCTGACCAATCTGCTCGCTGATCATGGCGAGGCCGGGCTCGCGCCTTACCGCGCCGTTTATCCGGAGCTCTCCTCCTCGACCTATGCCCGGCACGATACGCTGGAACAGATGGTCGAAGGCGCCGACCTGGTCGTCGTTCATGAATGGAACGAGCCGCACCTCGTCGCAAGGCTGGGGCGGGCGCGGCGATATGGCGCGCCTTACACGCTGCTCTTCCACGACACCCATCACCGCGCCGTCAGCGAACCCGAGGCGATGCGCGACTATGATCTGTCGGGCTATGACGGCGTGCTGGCCTTTGGCGAAGCATTGTCCGAGGTCTATCGCGGCTGGGGTTGGGGCGGCCGGGTGTGGACCTGGCACGAAGCCGCCGACCTGCGCCGCTTCCATCCCCCGGAGCAGGAAAGCGAGCGCGAGGGCCTCGTCTGGATCGGCAATTGGGGCGATGGCGAGCGCACCGAGGAACTCGGCCGTTTCCTGTTCCGCCCGGCGCGCGATCAGCGGATGCCGCTCGATATCTACGGCGTGCGCTATCCTGACGAAGCGAAATCGATGCTGGCGCGCTATGGCGCGCGCTACCATGGCTGGGCCGCCAATGCCCGCGTGCCCGAGATCTTCGCGCGACATCTGGCGACGGTGCACGTGCCGCGGCGCTATTATGCGACCATCCTGCCGGGCATCCCGACGATCCGCGTGTTCGAGGCGCTGGCCTGCGGCATCCCGTTGGTCTCGGCCCCGTGGGAAGACGCGGAAGGGTTGTTCCGCCCGGGCCGCGACTATCTCGTCGCGCGCGACGGCCCGGAGATGGCGCGCCACCTCGCAGATGTGCGCGGCGACCCCGAGCTTCGGGCCGAACTCGCCAACAACGGGCTGGAGACGATCCGCGCCCGCCACAGCTGCGCGCACCGCGTCGACGAATTGCTGGCGATCGTCGACGGCATCGCGCCGCGTTCCGCCGCGAGGGACGCGGCATGAAGATCGCCTTTTACGGATCGAGCCTGTTGTCGTCCTACTGGAACGGCGCGGCGACCTATTATCGCGGCATCCTCAAGGCGCTGGCCAGCCACGGCTACGATATCACCTTCTACGAACCCGACGCGTTCGACCGACAGCAACACCGCGATATCGACCCGCCCGACTGGGCGCGCTCGATCGTCTATCCGGCGACCGAACAGGGCCTGCGCGCGGTGCTTGCCGAGGCGGGGGCTGCCGATATCGTGGTAAAGGCCAATGGTGTCGGGGTGTTCGATCGCGAGTTGCTCGAAGGGGTGATGGCGCAGAGCCGGCCCGACGCCTTGCGCATCTACTGGGATGTCGATGCCGCCGCGACGCTCGAAGAGATGCGTCGGGACAGCTCTCATCCGGTGCTGCGCGCGCTGCCCGACCTCGACATGGTGCTGACCTATGGCGGCGGTCCGCCGGTGGTCGATGCTTATACCGGCTTCGGTGCCGCGCAGTGCGAACCGGTCTACAACGCGCTCGATCCCGACACGCATCATCCGGCCCCGCCCGATCCGCGCTTCACCGCCGATCTCGCCCTGCTCGCCAATCGTCTTCCCGATCGCGAGGCGAGGATCGAGGAATTCTTCCTCCGGCCCGCCGCGCAACTCGACGGCCAACGCTTTCTACTGGGCGGCAATGGCTGGGACGACAAGGCGGTGCCGGCGAATGTTCGTTCGCTCGGCCATGTCGGCACCGGCGATCACAACGCCTTCAACTGTACGCCTCGCGCCGTACTCAACGTCGCACGGGACTCTATGGCGGACGTTGGCTTTTCACCTGCGACCCGTGTTTTCGAAGCCGCCGGTGCCGCGGCCTGCCTGATCACCGATGCGTGGGAGGGGATCGAATTGTTCCTGACCCCGGGCGAGGAGGTGCTGGTCGCGCGCGACGGGCAGGATGTCGCCGACCACCTCGAAGCGCTGACCGAAAAGCGAGCGCGTGAGATCGGCGCCGCGGCGCTGGACCGCGTGCGCCGCGGGCACACCTATGCGCTGCGCGGCGAACAGGTCCACCGCATCTTCCAGAACCATCGCCAGCGCGCTCGGGAGGCCGCATGAAACTCATCATCCTCGGCCTCAGCCTCGGCTCGTCCTGGGGCAATGGCCATGCCTCGACCTTCCGCGCCCTGCTCGCCGCGCTGGCCGCGCGCGGGCACGAGCTACTGTTCCTCGAGCGCGAAGCGCCCTGGTATGCGGGTGCGCACCGCGACCTGCCCGAGCCGGATTTTTGCCGGCTGGAATATTATGCCGATCTGCCCGCGCTCGATCGTTGGCGGGGAGAGATCGCCGACGCCGATGCGGTGATCGTCGGGTCCTATGTGCCCGATGGCGTCGATGTCGCCCGCCTCGTCCAGGCGACCGCACGCGGCATCACCGCCTTTTACGATATCGACACCCCGGTGACGCTCGCCAAGCTTGCGCGCGGCGATTTCGAATATCTCTCGCCCGAGGTAATCCCCGGCTATCACGTCTATCTGTCCTTCACCGGCGGGCCGATGCTGCACCGGATCGAAAGGGACTATGGCGCCCCCGCCGCACGCGCGCTCTATTGCTCCGTCGACCCGGCGGTTTATCGACCGGTCGACACGGCGAAGCGCTGGGACCTGACCTATCTCGGCACCTACAGCCCGGATCGCCAGCCCGCGCTCGAAAGGCTGCTGATCGAGCCCGCGCGGCGTCGCCCCGATCTGCGCTTCGCGGTCGCAGGGCCGCAATATCCCGATGACATCGACTGGCCCGACAATGTCGACCGCATCGAGCATCTGCCGCCCGCCGAGCATGTCCGCTTCTATGGCGCGTCCCGCATGACGCTCAATGTCACGCGCGCCGACATGATCGCCGCGGGATGGTCTCCCTCGGTGCGACTGTTCGAGGCGGGCGCGTGCGGCACGCCGATCATGTCCGATCGCTGGGACGGTATCGACAGCCTGTTCGTGCCGGGCAGCGAGATATTGCTCGCCGAGACGACCGATGAGGCGCTCGCGGCGCTCTCGCACCACCCGCCCGGGATCGGCGGAAAAGGGCGGGAGCGGGTGCTCGCCGCACATAGCGCAGCCCACCGCGCGGCCGAATTCGAAAACCATCTCGTCGAAGCAATGACCCGGGTCGCAAGGGCACCGAAGCAGAGGAGTAAAGTCATGTCCCCCATCAACCAGCCGCTCACCCTCGTCGCGGGCGGCGCCGGCTTCATCGGCTCGCATCTTTGCGCGGAACTCCTCGAGCGTGGCGCGCATGTCGTCTGCCTCGACAATCTGCAGACCGCGCGCCCGTCGAACCTTAGGCTGCTTGAAAACCATCCCCGGTTCGAGTTCGTCGAGGCCGATATCGTCAATCCGTTGCCGCGCGAGATCCTGTATCGCTCGGGACAGTTCGAGCGCGTCTACAACCTGGCCTGTGCCGCGTCGCCGCCGCAATATCAGGCCGATCCCGAGCACACGATGCTGACCTGCGTGGTCGGGACCGACAATCTGCTGCGCCTTGCCGAAGCCGCCGGCGCACGCTTCCTGCTCACCTCAACCAGCGAAGTCTATGGCGACCCCGAGATGCACCCACAGCGTGAGGAGTATCGGGGCTGGGTCAACTGCACCGGCCCGCGCGCCTGTTATGACGAGGGAAAGCGCGCGGCCGAGGCGCTCGCGTTCGATTTTGCGCGGATGCGGCGGGCCGAGGTCCGCGTGGCGCGGATCTTCAATACCTATGGTCCGCACATGCACCCCGACGACGGCCGGGTGGTCTCCAACCTGATCTGCCAGGCGCTGTCGGGCCGCGACGTCACCATCTATGGCGACGGCAGCCAGACGCGCAGCTTCTGCTACGTGTCCGACATGGTGGACGGCCTGATCCGGCTGATGGAGAGCGACATAGACGGTCTCGACCCGGTGAACCTCGGCAATCCCGAAGAGCGCACCGTCAACGAACTGCTCGAAGCGATCCTGGCGCTCGCCGACCGCCCGGTCTCGATCACGCATCGGCCGCTCCCCGTCGATGATCCGCGCCGCCGCCGTCCCGACATATCACGCGCCGAGGCGCGGTTGGGCTGGCGTCCACAGACACCCCTCGCCGACGGTCTCGCGTGCACCTATGCCTGGTTCGCCGAGGTGACCGACACCGGAGAGTCCGACGAACTGGAGCTGATGCCGATCACGGTCGCCGCCGAGTGACCGCGCCTCGATCCTGTTCGCGTGGCGCGCGTGCTACTGGCGCCGCGCGAACGCTCCGTCATTACAAGCCGCCGAGATATACCCGGCCGGCATGGAGGTTCACATGAATGATCGAGTGAAAGGCGGCCATCACCCACTGCCGCGAGACGAGCGAGCCCGACACGATCTGATCCCGGAAACGATCGAAGACGAACGCGACAAGGGCGATGACGCGCCGGACGACCAGCCCAGCCCGACCGACGCACCATCGCGCACTTATGCGAATCCTGATGGGTCACGCTATCCCGGTTAATGCCAGCAGATAACAGCCAGCGCGACCGCCCGAACGGCTGCCAAAGGCGAGCGTGACGATCTCAGTTGCCACGTACTGAAAGCCAACAGGCCGCTATCACGCAAGCGCTGCCTCAGCCTCGATCGCGCTGAGCATCGAACGCACTAACATGGATCAGCTAGCGCTTGATGGCAGGAACATTGGCCCGTTTTTCTTGTTCCCATTGACAGAATTCAACGCTGAACAGGCAGGAAAATGGCAACACGCGCACTGGATCCCGATGTTCCTGGGGTAAGCCCCTATGTACTGGCGTTGCGGCAGGCATGCCGCAGCGGATCGGCGAAGCTGGTGACGCGCTTCCGGTCCGGTGAACTAGCGGTCGAGTTGCGCGCGACGGCCGACTCTTTCTGGGCGTTCATCAGGCGCGAGGGGCAAGGCGGGCTGGCCTTGCGTGTGGCCTATCTTGCCGGTGATTTCACGTTCAGCAAGGAAAAGGCCGAACCGGGCGAAGTGGCTCGCCTCACCATCAACAGCGTTCTTGGTGAACATCTGGTGGTCTTCCGATCCGGCGGCGACGCGTTTGAACATCTGCGCGTGACGGTGCGGCTGACGCCTGCGACCCGCACGCTGGTGCCGTTCATGCCGCGCGATCTTTATCCGCTCGACGCAAATGACGACCCCCTCGGCGCCAAAGGAACCGTGGAGGCCGGGCAGCGCGGTCTCAACGCGGGCGTGCTGTATTTCCGGATCGACGAGCCGAGTTTCGGCAATGTACTTTATTTTCAGAACCTGACGGCAATGAACGCATATTATCGCGCCACCAAAACCAAGCCCGACGGCGCGGTTGGCGGCATCTGGCCGGAGCTTGGCTATCTGATACCGACCCCAGCGCAGAGCGGCACGCCGCCGACCGATGCGCTCGAAGCGGGGACGGAGGTCACGCTGTCCGATGCGATCCTCGTGTTCCGGCATGACGCGCCACCCAATGAGCGCGAATCCGCACGCCAGTTCCTGCAGATGCTCGGCGTGGCTTACAAGATGCTCGATTTGCCGGGCACCGACTATCGCAACTGGGTGGAGCGCTCGGAGCGCACGCTGCGCGATCTCGACCAGGCGCCCGAGGCTACGATCGAGCATTACGGCCACCGGTACATCCATCCCTACACCGCCGCCGAATACCCCGACATCATGGTGCAGATGTCGATCGTCGCAGCGATCCATAGCTGGGGCAAATGGTGCGGCGAACCGCATCCGCTGGAGGCCGAGTTCAAGGCCGGGCTGGAGAAATTCTACGACCCCAGGCTCAAGTCATTGCGCCGTTATCTGCCCAATGTCGGTGACGACAAGGACGCCGATGCGGTCGATAGCTGGTATCTCTACCACCCGATGCTCAATCTCGGCATCCTCGCGCTCGACGGCGATGGCGAGGCGCGCAAACTGTTTTTGAAGTCGATCGATTTCGGCATCAAGGCAGCGCAGCATTTCAAATATAAATGGCCGGTCCAATATACGATAACCGACTTCTCCGTGATCACCGAGGAGGCCGAAGCCGATGGCCGGGGCCAGACGGACGTTGGCGGCATCTACGCCTGGGTGATGTTGCAGGCATTCGAGCTGACCGACGACAAGCGCTTTCTCGACGAGGCGCGAAAAGCCATCGACGCCGCCATGGGGCTCAGGTTCAACGTCAATTATCAGGCCAATCTGACGGCGTGGGGCGCCGCTGCCTGTATGCGGCTGTGGCGGATCACCAATGAGCCGGCCTATCTCGAGCAAAGTTATGTGTATCTCGGCAGCTTCTTCCATAATTGCGAAATCTGGGAGAGCCAGCTCGAGCTCGCGGTGCATTACAAGAATTTCCTGGGCGCGACCTGCCTCCAGGACGCGCCTTATATGGCGATCTACGAATGCTTCGATTCCTTCGCGGCATTCGAACATTATCTGAGCGACAGCGGGCCCGATCTCGAACCCGCAGCACGCATGCTGATCGCCGAATATTGCAAATATGCGCTCGACCGGGCGTGGTATTATTATCCCGACGCACTGCCGCGCGAGGCGGTTTCACCCAAGCAGCGCGAAGCCAATGGGCATGTCGACCGCAAGCTGTCGTTCCCGCTGGAGGATCTCTATCCCGACGGCCAGCTTGCGGGGCAAGTCGGGCAGGAGATATATGGCGCCGGGGCGGCGTTCATCTTCGCCACGCGCGCCTTCCACCATGTCGAGGACGCGCCGTTTCGCCTGTTCTGCGACCACTTCCTCCGGGCGATGGAGCGCAGCGGCGATCGCACGCTGACGATCACGCTGGATGGGGGTGAGACCTGTACCGCGACCCTGAGACTGGTGCGCCTGAAGCGTCGCAAGCTGGGCAAAAGCAATGTGACGACCCTCGGCGGCGATGCCATTCGCCCTCATGAGGAAAACGCCGACATGATCGAATACCGCGTGCCGGCCAATGGCCGGATCGTGCTGACATGGGAGTGAGTATGCAACCTGGTCTTGAGGGCAAACGCATCCTTGTGACGGGCGGTACCACGGGCATAGGTCGTGCCACCGTCGCTCTCCTCGTACAGGAGGGAGCACGCGTCTTTACGTTCAGCCGGGAGCAGCGCCACCTGGAGGAGGCCATCGGCTACGCGCATGGTGGGCGCGGCAGCATAGATGGCGTGACCGCCGATGTAGCGACGAAGGAAGGCGTGCATCGGGTTTTCGCGGCGATGGACGAAAAGCTCGGTGGGATCGACATGCTGGTTACCTGTGCAGCGCTCGGGGCGCAGCCGCTCCACGAGATGGAAGAGGATGACTGGCGTTACGTCATCGAGACCAATCTGATCGGCACGCTTGCCAGCGCGCGCTTGGCGATCAAGCGGATGGAAGCCCAGGGCGCGGGCCACCTGCTTTTCGTCGGGTCGATCAGCACCGAAATCAAGGCCGAGGGTGAAAGTGTCTACTCGGCCACCAAGGCCGGCATTCAGGCCTTTGCCGAGACGCTGCGCAAGGAGATCGCCAGCAAGAACATCAAAGTGAGCGTGATTCAGCCGGGCTCCGTCGCCACGCCGATGCAGGAATGCGACGACGAGGAGAAGCGAAAGGCGGTCGCGGACCATGAGATGCTTTATGCCGAAGAGATCGCGGACGCGGTTCACTTCGCGCTTACCCGATCGGACCGCGCCGACGTCGTCAACCTCCGCATCGAACCTCGGCTGCAGAAGACGAGCTGAGATCCATCCTGTCTGAAGAAATGGAGAATGGCGCCAGATGAAGGCTGCATTGAAGACTGCCGATGGCAGATTTGAGGTAACCGAGGTCGAGCGGCCGGTTATCCCGGCCAGCGACTTTGTACTCGCACGCGTGCGGGTCGCGGGCATCTGCGGCACCGATCTCAGGCATTGGGAAAAGGCGGAGCCCGCGCTCGAACACCACATCATGGGCCATGAGCTTGCCGGCGAAGTGGTCGAAGTTGGTGAGGACGTCGTCAATCTCAAGCCGGGCGACCGGGTGGTGATCGAAACGGTGATGGGCGACGGCGTCTGCGATTATTGCAACGTTCAACGCTATAATATCTGCGAGCATCTCTACGACGTCCGCACCAAATTCGTCTCGCGCGCCTATGGCGAGTTCGTCTGCGGTCCGGAGAAGAAGTTCTACAAGCTGCCCGATCATGTCAGCTTCGAGGAAGCGGCGCTGATCGATACCTTTGCGGTGTGCCTCCATGCGCATCATCTCGGGGAGGTCAGCGTCAATCAGAAGATCGCCGTCATCGGGGCCGGGCCGATCGGGCTGGGGCAACTGCAACTGGCCAGGTTGAGCGGCGCCGACGTGCTCGTGATTGATCCCGTCGACACTTCGCTCGATCTTGCCAGAGAACTCGGCGCCGATATGGCGATCAACGCGAAGGGCGAGGACCCCGTCGCGCGGGTGATGGAATTTACGGGCGGTCGCGGTGCCGACATCGTGTTCGAATGCGCGGGCGGCGAGTCCATGCCGCAAACATTGCCGCTGGCCACCAGGCTCGTTCGCCGTGGCGGCAAGGTCGTTGTCGTCGGCGGCTTCGAGGAGGGCGAGATGGCTATCCCGCTCGAATGGCAGCGGATCCAGATGTCCGAAATCCAGATCGTCCCGAGCGCGAGCTTCGCCTTCCACGACATCTACCCCGAACAGGGGATGGTGCTGGAGTTGCTGGCCAAGGGGAAGCTCGACGCGAGCAAGCTGATCACGCACCGCTTCGCGCTGGATCAGATAAACGAGGCCTTCGAAGCGGCGGACGCCAAGGAGAAAACCGGGGCCGTCTTCGTCGCGATCACGATCTCGTGAGTCCGCGGCTGCACGTCGGAACCTATGCGCGCAACGGTGGCGCGGGGCTCCATCCACTCCTTCATTCCGCCGCTCACGGCTGGTCGGTCGGCGATCCTTGTGCGGAAGTGCAGAATGCGTCCTTCGGAACCTATTCGGCTCGCCACGGGCTCCATTATTTCGTGGACGAGCAGGCCGAGGGCACGCTCGGCGCCTTTCGCGAGAACCCCGACGGCTGGCAGCAACTGGCGCGTGTATCAACCCTCGGGGCTGAGCCCTGCTATGTGTCGCTGAATGCCGACGAAAGCTGTCTGGCGGTCGCCAATTACGGCAGCGGCAGCATTGCGCTGTTCCAGCTCGACGACCGCACCGGCCTTCCGTTGGATCCGCCCACCATCCGGCAGCATGCCGGAAGCGGGCCGGTCCAGGATCGGCAGGACGGACCACACGCGCACTGCGCATGCTTCAGTCGCGACCAGCGCTGGTTGTATCATGCCGATCTCGGCGCCGACCAGATCATCGCCTATCCTACGGACAGGGCCGCGGGATCGATCGGCGAGCACCGCATCGCCTACCGGGCACCTGCCGGTTCCGGGCCGCGGCACCTGGCGTTCCACCCGATCCTGCCGTTCGCGTTGCTGGTGAGCGAACTGGCCAGCACGCTGACGGTACTCCAGATCGCCAATGGCACTCTCGCCGCCTGGCAGAAGGCATCCACGCTTCCGCATAATTTTGCCGGAGAAAGCCTCGCAGGACATCTGTCGCTCAACAGCGCCGGCGACCGCGTTTACGTCACCAATCGCGGGCACGACAGCATCGCCGTCTTCGCCTGGGATGAAGGTGGTTCGCTCGAACTGCTCCAGCATATGCCGAGCGGTGGTGCCTCGCCGCGCTCCTTCGTGCTGCTCGAGGCCGAACGGCAGCTTCTCGTAGCCAATGAGGAGGAGGACAATATCGTTGCCTTTCCCGTGCAGGCTGATGGGACATTATCGCCGCATGATGACGAAATCGCCTTGCCCGGTGCCGTGTTCCTCATCGTCGGGCAGCGATAGCCGCGTAGCTTTTCAAGTGCAGGAGACCCGAAATGTCGTCGGCCCCTTCCCATCTCGCGGGCAAACGTGTCCTGATCACCGGGGGCGCCGGCGGCGTAGGACGTGCGGTCGCCGCGCGCATGGTCGCAGCAGGCGCGCGCACCCTGATCGCCGATCGCGATGAGCTCGACCTCAGGCAGGTGGTCGAAATGGTGCGGGGAGATCATGCCGAGGCCGAGATCGACTCCGTCACGGCAGACCTGTCGAATGCGAGCGGCATCACCCGCATGTTCGAGCGGGTGGACGGCTGGCTTGGCGGACTGGACGTGCTCGTCGCCTGTGCCGGTGTCGGCTCCGGTCCCCTGATGGAAATGGCGGAGGCCGACTGGCGCTATGTGATCGAGAGCAATCTCGTCAGTTACGTTGCCTGTACCCAGGGCGCTATCGAGCGCATGAAGGCGGCCGACATCAAGCACGGACTGATCGTGCTGGTGGGATCGATCAGCGTCCATATCAAGGCGGTCGGCGAAAGTGTCTACAATGCATCGAAGGGCGGGGTCGCCTCATTCGCCGAGACGCTGCGCAAGGAGTTGATCCCGCACAGCATCCGGCTGACGCTGATCGAGCCGGGCGCGATCGGCTCGGCGATGCAACCCTTCTCACCGGAAGAGCGCGCGCGCCTGGTCGGGGAATATCAGTTGCTGCCACCCGAAGAAGTCGCCGATGCCATTCTCTTCGCCGCGACCCGCGGACCGGGCGTCGATGTGGTGACGCTGCGGATCGAACCGCTGGTGCAAAAGATCGCCTAGGCAAATGTGGGTCGCAGGCACGATGCCCACGGGCGACATCAGGTGGAATAACAACGAGCCCACCCTTTTCCGCCATTCCTATGGATGACGCACATATCGTTGTGCATTCCACCTCAAGGCGAGCCGCATTGCGGGCAGCGTTCAGTGAGGTTGAAGCGGTCGCCCGCGGCAAGAACGTGCAGATGGACGCCGTGCATCGACAGCGCGCGTTCCGTATCCGCCTCGGCAATGTTCGAATGGGTGACGTCCGAGCCATCGACGGCATAGACCGCGCCGGCGCCGATCACCCGGAAATGATCGCCCTCGACGAGGATCGCCGTGTCCTCGTCGATGCCGATGCCGAGGATGCGCGGATTCTGCGCGACCGTGCGACATGGGGCTTCCCCTACCCCCTAGGGGGGAGGGGTGCAAGCAACGTGCGCTCTTTCGTGCGGCTCATTCGTCGAAGCAGCAGAACCCAAGCTCTTGAATGAGGACCTGCGCTTCCAGGTCATCCTGATCTGCCCCGGCAAGGGTCACTTTCTTGAGTTGCCGCCACCCGCCTTCGACTGGCGGAAGGGATTTGCCAGAGGCGTCGTCAGTCAGCGCGAGCACGCCCTTGCCGTCGCTGAATATCCATACCTTCACGGGGTCGAACGATCGATCAACGTGACGGAGCCTGACGATCCGACGAAATCATTGGCTGCCCGGCCCGGCGCAGTGCCTCCAACCGCGCGGCATAGTGCTCCGCCATTCGGCGGTGCGCCGATATGGCTTCGGGAGACGCGGCCTGCAGCGCGTTCGCCTGCTCCTCGGCCAATCGACGCTCGTAATAGCTCAAATCCGACTCGGGCATGTTCTCCTCCACTCGGACAAGGAAACGCCGGCCGGGGCTGACGCGCAATAATGACGATCAAGCCACCCTGCTGAAATCTGCACCTTCGGCATCGCTCTAGAATAGTTCGAAAGCGGTGACGCTCAAGTACTCGGTCGCAGGATACAGAAGCGGCTCATGAGATCTCTGCTAGCGGGGTGCGAGCGCCGTAATCTCGCCGCCAGCTGTGCCGAGCTTGAGATCGAACACCACCTGCTCGCCGACCTTGGCCTTGGCGACGATCGCCGGCGAAGCGGTGAACGCCATTGTCATGGCCGGCCAATGTGCCTCAGCAATGGCCTGATGCTTGAGCGTGATCTTTTCGCCGGCGGCGTCGACAGCCGTTACTTCGCCGACCCCATTGACGGTCTTGCCCACCATCGAAGCAGCGCCGGCATCAGGCATCGCCATGCCTTTAGCGGTCGCGGCTGCTGTCGGCTCCGACTTGCCGGTGTTCGATCCGCACGCTGCGAGCAACAAGACCGGGCCGACGAGAATGATCGAAGTCATGGTCTTCATTGGGCTTCTCCTTCCAGGTGAACTTGGGACACGGGTGTCGCGACGCGCCGGCGCAGCAACAGGTAGGCGGCGGGAACGACCAGCATCGACAGCAGCGGCGCGGTCAGCATGCCGCCGATCATCGGCGCGGCGATCCGACTCATCACTTCGGCACCGACGCCGTGGCCGACCAGGATCGGGAACAGGCCGGCGAGGATGACCGCCACCGTCATCGCTTTCGGGCGCACGCGAAGCAGCGCGCCCTCACGGATCGCTTCGTCGATTTCCGCAGCCGAAGGCGTCGGCCCTCGCGCCGCGAGCGCCTGCTTCAGATAGATCAGCATCACGACGCCGAACTCGGCCGAGACGCCGGCCAGGGCGATAAACCCGACCCCCGTCGCGACCGACTGGTTGTAGCCGAGCAGATAGAGCGTCCAGACCCCGCCGGTGAGCGCGAACGGCAACGTCGCCATGATCAGCGCCGCCTCGTCGAGTCGCCGGAATGTCGCATAGAGAAGCAGGAAGATGATCAGTAGCGTGGCCGGTATGACGATCTTCAGCCGTTCGGCGGCGCGTTCGAGATATTCGAACTGCCCGGTGTAGCTGATGCTCACGCCGGGCGAGAGCTTCACGTCACGGCCAACCGCCTGTTGTAGATCGGCGACCACCGACGACAAAGCGCGGTCGCGTGTGTCGATATAGACCCACGTGGTGGGGCGTCCGTTCTCGCTGCGGAGCATCGGCGGCCCGTCGGTCACGCGGACGTCGGCGACCGTGCCAAGCGTGATCTGCTGGAGCGACGGCGTCAGCACCGGCAGTGCCTGAAGTGCGGCGACGCTGTCGCGCAGTTCGCGCGGATAGCGCACGCTGATCGGGTATCGCGCGAGTCCCTCGACCGTCTCACCGACCGTCTCGCCGCCGACCGCGCCCGACACGACCGATTGTACGTCGGCGATATTGAGACCGTAGCGCCCGGCTGTGGCACGATCGATCTTCACGTCGATATAGCGTCCGCCCGTCAGCCGTTCGGCGAACGCGGAACTGACTCCGGGCACCGCCTTGGCCACCCGCTCGACATCGCGCGCGATGCGATCCAGCTCAGCCAGATCGCTCCCCGACACCTTGACCCCGATCGGACTCTTGATGCCGGTCGCCAGCATGTCGATGCGGTTTCGGATCGGCGGCACCCAGACATTGGTCAGGCCAGGCAGCTTCACCGTCCGATCCAGCTCCTCGACCAGCTTCGCCGGCGTCATCCCCGCACGCCACTGGTCGCGTGGCTTGAACCGTATCGTCGTCT
>NZ_JAQGLG010000027.1 GCF_028292965.1 Sphingomonas bacterium
TCATGCCGTTGGGGGCGGCGGCGGTCACGGCATCGGCGCGCGCGCCGGTCATGCGGAACACGGCGAGCACGGTGCCGACCCGGTCGGTCACCGCGATCTCGCCGGGCAGATGGCGCACAGTGGCCTCGGCGGCGGCATGGGCGTTGACGTTCTGCACATCGTTGACGCTGAGGGCCTCGGCGGCCGGGACGCTGTAGAGGCCGGTGGGGGCGGGTTCCGGGGCAGGGTTTGGTGTCGGGGTGCTGCCACCGGATGCGTTGCCGCCGCCGCAGCCTGTAAGGATCAATGCGACGCTGGCGAGCAAGGCGGTGGCCCGGCTTCTCCTTCTTAGCCCCTCCCTTTCAGGGAGGGGTTGGGGTGGGTGCCACAGGCGCAGGTCTCTGCGAGGCTTCCACCCACCCCAACCCCTCCCTGAAAGGGAGGGGCAATATGTCGTGGACGTGGGCGATAACTCCCTCATCGCAGCGCCCGGATGCCGCGCACCGCCTCGGCGAGCGAGGCGCGGAAGTCGCCCGAGCGATAGGCGTTGGGGTCCTTCACCGCGGCATAGGCGCGGTTGATGTTGACGCGGATGCCGGCCGCCGCGCCGACCGTCACGCGGCCCTGCTTGACCAGCGCGTTGAGCAAGGTGTCGATCGCCATGACGCCCTGCACCGAGCCCTCATAATCGGTAAAGCGCGGCGACAGCACCGGGCCGGCGACGACATCGACCATGGCGAAGGCGCTGTCGCCGCTGGTCGGCGCATTGCCCAGCGCACTGGCCAGCGCATTGGCGGTCGCGCCGAGCCGGTTGGCGGCGGCGACCGCCGCGCCGCGGTCGCGGGCGACCGCAGCGTGGAAGGCGCGGCTGTCCGCATCGAGCTTCGACGCGAGCCCGGGCGCGCCGACCCGCGCCGCCGCCGACAGCAGGATCATGTTCTCGTCGTTGAACGGCGGCATGCCGGCGGGGATCGGGCGGCCGGGGTTGCTCTCCCAGGTCTTCACCCGATCGGCCTGGTCGAAGATGCGGCGGTGGCAGCTGTGGCAATCGAAGAAGGTGAATTCCGGGAAAGCGCCGTCACTGCCGAAGCCGGGATTGGCGAACAGCGCCATCGCGCGGCCCAGCGCCATCGCCTGGCCGACCGCCCACATCCGCACGTTGTCACTGCGGCCCTTGCGCGCGGCGTAATCGGCATCCTCATTGTGGTGCAGCTGGAGGGTCGAGAACAAGTCGAGCTCGAAGGCGATGCGCGGGTGGCCAGCGGCCATCATGCGGTGGTCGACGAACTGGCCGGGCCGGGCGCTGCCGAAATGACAATCCAGGCAGATCGCGGCGCGCGTCGCCGGGCGTTCGAGCGCGATCATGCCGCGTGAGACATTGGCGGCATGGCTCGCGCCGACGGTGTAATGCGAAGCAATCCAGCCGCGCGCCGCGCCATGGCATGCTTCGCACCCGACGCCGTCGCTGGTCAGGACGCGCTGTCCGCCGGGCGGCGTGGCGTGGCAGCCGAGACAGGCCGGCGCGCTGGTCGGCTCGCCCAGGCCGAGCGTGGTGGTGATCTGGTGCGCGCGGACGCCGGACAGCACGGTGAAGGCACGGCTGTGCGCGCCGCCGGGCGTGGAGGGTTCCTGCCACAGCTTGAGCTCATCCTGCCGGACCACCGCGCCATCGGCTTCGAGCCGACCGTGGCAGGTCGTGCCGGCACAACTCGCCACACCCTGAAAACCCGGCGTGCCACGATCGGCGGCGCCGGCGCCGCTGAACGGTGTCCCGAACAACAGCCCGAACAGGGCGACGAGCGCCAGCGCGGCACAAAGTACCGGCGCTCGCTTCCGAAATTCGATGCCGGGGCGCCAGAGGCCCATGCAACGCCTACTCCCCCTTTGCGGATGCCAGCGACAAATCGCCGGCCTCCGTCCCGGGACACTTTCTGCCCGAATCGTTACGCGTCGAACAGCAAAACCTTGCCGCGCGATCGTCTCGAAATCAGGTCAGGGAACCTGGCTGAACCGGTCGCCTTCGCCGGCTTCGAAGAACTGGTCGATGAGCGGGTTTTCGATCAGCGGGCTTTCGAAGCGCCCGTTATTGCGCCCGCGCCGGCCGAGCAGCATCGCCAGTGCATCGGATGCGTCGGCCGAGAGCAGGAACGGCCCGATCGGCGCCTGGCCGGGGCCGGGGATGAAGAAGGCCTGGCCCGATCCGGCGATCGACGCCGTGGTGCCGCCGGCGGTAACGTCGATCGCGCCCTGTTGCTCTCCGCCCTGCGCGCCGGTGCCGGGGCCGCGCAGGAAGATCAGCGTTGCTGTATCAGGGTTGGCGGTATAGCTCGGCAGACCGGGCTGGTGACCAATCACGCTCAGCGCATCGGCGCCGACCGCCAGCTCGACGATCGTGCCGCGAATGCCGATCGAGGCAACCGGCGTGTTGATCTGCGACTGGCCGGGATTGGCGTGGAGCGGCCTGCCCGACATGAAGCGGAAAGCGCCTTTGGTCACCGACAGGCCGACCGAGCTGGCGCTGCGGTTCGGATCATAGACGAAGCGATCGACTTTCAGCCGGGCATTGGCCCCGACGGTGAAGTTGGTGCGATCGAGCAGCAACACCTGCAGCCGGCTCGACGGGCCGGTGGCGATGTCGTTGCCTAGCGAGACGCGCTCCTTGACCGTGGCGCGATGGACCGCCGGGTTGGCCTCGGTCTTCATGCGCACGTCGTTGACCACGGCGGCGTTGACGCCGACCGTCTGCGCGGCGGCGGGCAGGGCGGTGACGGCGGCGAGCGCGGCGGTGGCGAGCAGGGTGAAACGATGGGTCATGTGCATTGCCCCCTTAGCGGCCGAAGTTCAGGACGAGGCGAAGCTCGGCGCCGAAGCTGTCATAATCGTGCAGTCCGCTGGCGGCGTTGTAATCGCGTCGCGTGTAGCTGACTGCGCCTTCGATATCGATCGGGCCCGAGCCGAGCGGCGTGCCGAGCGCGGCGCGGGTGAACCAGCGTGTCTCGATACGGTCGGCGACCAGTGCGACGTCGCGGTAATTGACGTGGCGCACCGTCGCCGACAGCGCCGTGTAGGTGCCGGCCTCGCTGACCGGCAAACGCGCGGCGGCATAGAGCCGCCAGCCGGCATAGCCGAGATTGCGGCTGCGCGCGGTCTTGTCCTCGAACGCGGCGCCGAGCACCCAGCCATGATCGCGCGCCATGGCGGCGCGATATTCGAGCGCCAGATCGTAGCGCGTGCCGTCGCGATCGGCGAGCGCGAGCGAGCCGACATAATCCTGATGGACGAGCTCGCCGCGCAAGGCGACGCGGCCATTGCCGCCGGCGGCGGTGCTGATCTCGCTCTGCCCGCCATATTCGCTGTAGAAGGGATGGCCGAACAGCCGGCCGTGACGCAGCATCGCGCCCAGCTCGAAACCGATAGCGCCGCCTTGTATGCCCCAGCCGCCACGCAGCGTGCCGATCTGATAATCGAGATCAGGGCCGGACACCGAATTCTTGGTCATGGCCGACAGGCCGCCATAGACATAGCCGGGCCCGGAGCGCGCGCGGGCATCGACCTGCGCCGAGGCGACGACCGACAGGTCGTCATTGCTGGCGACGGCAACGCCCGGCAGCGCGAAGATTGGGCTCAGCGCTGCGCTGGTGTCGGTGTCATAAGCCATGCCGATCGCGATATTGCCGACCACGCCGCTGTTCGATGCGGCGGCGCCGCCGGCCGGCAGGTCCAGTGAGCCGCATGCCGCGCGTGCTTCCGCCACCGCGCCGGGCGTGGCGCCGCTTGCGTCGACGCGCATCGCCTCCAGCCGGGCACGCTCGTGATCGTCGAGGCGGCAGAGGATCGTGACATAATAGAGCCGGACCCCGGCATCGCGCATCGTCGCGCCGTCGAGCAGTGCGCGCTCCAGCGTCGCCGCTGCGCCGGTCAGGTCGCCCTGATCGGCCTGGCTATGCGCAAGCCGAAGTGTGCCTGCAGCCGACCCGGTCGCGTCGATCATTGCATCGATATCGGCCGCACTGTCCTGCGCCATCGCCGGCGCGACGGCAAACGCCATCGTGCCGCTCGCCAGGGCAAGGCCCAGCGTCCGCCTCATTATCTTCGCAATCATGCAACCCCCCGGTTTCGTCACGCACCCGACGCCGATTGGGCGTCGGGTGTGAGAATGCGCCGATCCGGTGCGAAAGAGATTGGACAAAACGACCGGTTCGGGCAGTTTTCGTGCCGAACCGGTCGTTATGGGACAAAAAGAGTGGAGGCCCGACCGGGAATCGAACCCGGGTGCGAGGATTTGCAGTCCTCTACGTCACCACTCCGCCATCGGGCCAAGGCGGGCGCAAATGCGCGGGCGCGCCGTTCATGTCAACCATCGCGCGGGTGCAACGCAACAAAATCGCCCGCGCTGCTTGGCGTGGGAGGGTGAGCGTTCTACATGATCGCTGCGTGCATAAGTGTATTGCACGACTAAAACAGTTGTGCGACAGGGTGATTCATGAATTCGACCGCGACACAGACCGATCGTTTCGACGTTATGCGCCAGGCGATGGTGGCCAGCCAGCTGCGCACCAACGGCGTGAGCGACGCGCGTGTCGTCGCGGCGATGGCGCGCGTGCCGCGCGAGGCGTACCTGCCCGAGGATGTGTCGGCCTTCGCCTATAGCGACAGAGCGGTGCCGCTGCCACATAGCCGCGCGCAGAACCTTCCGATCGCTACCGGCAAGCTGCTTACCGTGGCAGAGCTTCGTGCCGACGACCGCGTGCTGCTGATCGGCGCAGCCGGCGGCTATACGGCTGCCGTGCTCGCCGAAATCGTGCTTGAGGTCGTCGCGGTCGAGGTCGATCCGGTGCTCGCCGGTGCCGCGCGTACGTCGCTGGCGGACTATCGGACCGTGACGGTGGTCGAGGGCGCGCTCGAAGCGGGCCATGCCGGTCACGCGCCTTATGATCTGCTGTTCGTGGACGGTGCGGTCGAGCAGCTGCCCGATGCGCTGGTCGCGCAGGTCAAGGCCGGCGGACGGGTCGTCGCGGGGCTGGCCGATCGCGGCGTGACCCGGCTGGCCTATGGCCGCCGCAGCGAGGGCGGTTTCGCGCTGCTGCCCTTTGCCGATATCGAATGCGTTGTGTTGCCCGGGTTTGCCCGGCCGAGGAGTTTTACGTTCTGATGACCGACCGCATTTCGCCCCAGCGTTGCCTTTCGCCGGCACGTCGCCTGTTGCTGGGCGGCGTCGCCGTTGCGCTGATCGTGCCGCCGGCCGGAGCCGACACGCTGCGCGAGGCGCTGGTCAAGGCATACAACACCAACCCGACGCTCAACGCGCAGCGCGCGGCCCAGCGCGCCAATGACGAGAATGTGCCGATCGCGCGCGCCAGCGGCCTGCCGTCGATCAGTGCAAATGGCAATTATACCGAGAATCTCTCGGACAGTTCGAGCAATGCGGCGAGCAGCTCGAACAGCTTCGCTTCGCCCGCGCGCCAGATATTGAGTTCGGCCAACCTGTCGATCCCGATCTTTTCGGGTGGCGCGGTGCGCAATTCGGTGGCGGCGGCGCGCGTGCGCGTCGATGCCGGGCGCGACACGCTGCGCGGCACCGAGGGCGATTTGTTCACGGCCGTCGTCGGCGCCTATATGGATGTGATCCGCGACGAGGCGATCGTCAGCCTGAACCTGCAGAACGTTCATGTGCTCGACGTCAATCTACAGGCGTCGAAGGACCGTTTCCAGGTCGGCGACCTGACCCGCACCGACGTCGCCCAGTCCGACGCCCGCCTGGCGGTGGCGCGCAGCCAGTTGCAGACGGCGCAGTCGCGGCTGATCGGCAGCCGGGAGAATTATATCCGGCTGGTCGGCTCGGCGCCGGCGAATCTCGAAGCGCCACCGGCACTGCCCAATCTGCCGTCGTCGCCCGACACCGCGGTCGATGTCGCGCTGAAGGATAACCCGACCCTGCTCGCCGCACAGAAGAATCGCGATGCGACGCGGTTCGACGTCGATGTCGCCCGGGCGCAGCGCCTGCCCAAGCTCAGCGTCGTGGTCGGCGGGAATTATTATAATTATCTCGGCTCGCTCGGTGCCGGTACGGGCGTGCGCGTCGGCCAGGCGGGTACGTCGACCACGGCCGGCGTCGCGCTGACCGTGCCGCTGTTCCAGGGCGGCCGCCCGGCCGCCGAGGTGCGCCAGGCGCAGGCGCTGCGCGGCCAGGCAATCGAACGCGCGACCGATGCCGAGCGCACGGTGATCTCCGATGCGCGCTCAGCCTATGCGGTGTGGCAGTCCTCGCTCGAGGTGATCGCCTCATCGGAGACCGCGGTCAGCGCCAACAAGCTGTCGCTGGAGGGCGTGCGCGCCGAGAACAGCGTGGGCAACCGCACCATCCTCGACATCCTCAACGCCGAGCAGGAATTGCTCAACTCGCAGGTGACGTTGGTGACGGCGCAGCGCGACGCCTATGTCGCGGGCTTCGCGCTGCTCGCGGCGATGGGTCATGCCGAGGCGCGCGACCTCGGGCTCGACGGCGGCGCGCTCTATGATCCCGTGGCGCATTTCAACTCGGTGCAGCATCGCATCTCCGACTGGAGCGATGGCCCGGCGCCGAAACCGGTCGGCACCAGCACGGTCGGAACGCCGGCGCAAAACGCCAATGTCACGACGAAACTTGACCCTTTGCTAACCACGCCGGTTGACACGGATACCCCGAATCCGCCAATTGCGCCAAAGTAGGTCGTTTTTCGGCCTGCTTGGCTTTACGCAAGGGTCTGCCGATGGGGGACATCAGCGCCGAACCGTCGATGGAGGAAATCCTCTCGTCGATCAAACGTATCATCGCCGAAGAGGGCGATGGCGCGATGGCCGCTGCACGCGCCCGACGCCAGGCGCGCCCGGCACCCACGCCGCTGCCCGAGCCCGAGCAATATGACGAAGAGGAAATCCTCGAGCTGAGCGATCCGGTCATGGCCGAGGCTGAGACCGAGGAGGCGCCTGAGCCGGAGGCCGCGCCCGAACCGCGTTTCGCGCCGAGCGAGCCGGCACCTGTCGCCGCAGCGCCTGCTACCGCCCCTGCGTCCGCTGCCGCGCCCGTTTCGTCCTTGCTCTCGCCGCGCACCGCCGAGGCGACGCGCGGGCCGCTCGACGCGCTGTCGCGCATGGTGATCAAGCCCGAGATCGCGGGCAGCGATACGCTCGAAGGCATGGTGCGCGAGATGATTCGCCCGATGCTGCGCGAGTGGCTCGATGCCAATCTGCCGCTGATGGTCGAATCGATGGTCGCGCGCGAGATTGCGCGGATCACCGGCCAGCCGCGCTAAGCCGCGATTGCCGCCACGTGCGGCATCTGCTCTATTTCCGCGCATGAAGATGCTTCTTGCCGCGAGCCTGCTCGCCATCGCCGTCGCGACTCCGGTCGCTGCCCGCCAACTCACCATCGAAGACGTGACGATGTTCTCGCGCGTCGCCGCGCCGACCGCCTCCGCCGACGGGCACTGGCTCGTCTGGCAGCAGCGCGAGACCGACATCGCCGCCGATAAGGGCCGGCTCGATTTGTGGCGACTCGATCTGTCGAAAAGGGGTGCGAAGCCGGAGAAGTTGGTCGCCGAAGCCGACGTCAACGAAAGCGCGCCGCAATTCTCATCCGATGGCCAGACGGTTTATTTCCAGTCCGACAAGGGCGGTGACGATGCGATCTGGGCGGTCGGTATCGCCGGCGGTGCGCCGAAGAAATTGACCGGTTTCCAGGGCGGCCTGAGCGGTTTCAAGGTCGCGCCGACCGGCGACAAGATACTGGTCTGGGCGGATCGCCTGCCGGGCGCGCCGAGCCTTGCCCCGGCGATGGTCAAGAGGGCCGCCGATGCCGGGGCAGGGCGCACCTATGATCAACTGTTCGTGCGGCACTGGGATACATGGGCCGACGGCACGCGCTCGCAGCTGTTCGTGCTGCCGCTGACGGCCGATGGCGCGCCCGGTGACGGCGTAGCGATCGAGCATGGCCTGGTCGGTGATTCGCCGTCCAAACCCTATGGTGGCGGCGAGGAGGTGTCGTGGTCGACCGATGGCAAGACGGTTTATTTCGCGTTGCGCGAGGCGGGCCGGATCGAATCGCTGTCGACCAATCTCGATATCTTCGCCGCGCCCGCCGATGGCTCGGCCGCGCCGACCAACCTGACGGTCGATAATAAGGGCATGGACAATTTGCCCACGGTCTCGCCCGACGGGCGCAGCCTCGCCTGGTTTGCCATGGCGCGCGCCGGTTATGAGGCCGATCGCCAGGTATTGATGTTGCGCGACCTCGCCACCGGCAAGGTTCGCGCGCTGACCGCGGGCTGGGACCGCTCGGTCGGCTCGATCGCCTGGTCGCCCGATTCGAAGCGCATTCTTGTCACTGCGGAGGATACGCAGGAGAACCCGATCTGGTCGGTCGATCCGGCCAGCGGCAAGGTCGCGCGCCTGACCACCGAGGGGAATGTCACGGCCGTGGTGCCTACCGCGAAGGGCGCGGTGTTCGCGATGAACAGCCTGCTCGCACCCGATGATTTCTACCTGCTGGCGGGCAAGAAGGTGTCGCGGCTGACCTCGGTCAATGCCGACAAGTTCGCCGGCATCGATGTGCCGACCGTCACCCGCTTCAGCTTCGCCGGCGCCAATAACGACACGGTGTGGGGCTATGCGGTGAAACCGTACGGCACGACCGGCAAGGTGCCGATCGCCTTCATGGTCCATGGCGGGCCGCAGGGTTCGAGCAACAACAGCTGGTCGTATCGCTGGAGCCCGGCTTTGTTCGCCGGCGCCGGTTACGGCCTGGTGGCGATCGATTTCCATGGTTCGACTGGTTACGGCCAGGCGTTCAGCGACGCGATTCGCAACAATTGGGGCGGCTGGCCGCTCGAGGATCTGCAAAAGGGGCTCAAGGCCGCCACGACCAAGTTCGACTGGCTCGACGAAAACAATGCCTGTGCGCTCGGTGCCTCCTATGGCGGCTATATGATGAACTGGATCGAGGGCCAGTGGCCCGATCGTTTCAAGTGCATCGTCCAGCATGACGGCGTGTTCGACGCCCGCGCCATGGCGTACGAGACCGAAGAGCTGTGGTTCGACGAATGGGAGCATGGCGGCAAGGCCTATTACGAAGACCCCGCTGCCTTCGAGAAGTGGAACCCGGTCAACTTCGTGACGGCGTGGAAGACGCCGATGCTGGTGATCACCGGCGAGCACGATTTCCGCATTCCCTATACGCAAGGGTTGGCGGCGTTCACCGCCTTGCAGCGGCGCGGCATTCCCTCGCGGCTGCTCGTCAACCCCAACGAGAACCATTGGGTGCTCAAGCCGAAGAACAGCCGGCAATGGTATCACGAGGTGCTCGGCTGGATGAACAAGTGGACCGCCGCCAAATAATCTCACCCGTCATGCCGGACTTGTTCCGGCATCCACTGCTCCGCAAACGTGGCAGCGGTTTATTTCGCGGCACCGTGGACCCCGGAACAAGTCCGGGGTGACGGAAGGGGGAGGTTCTGTCTAAAGGCGGGTCGCTATGACCGAACTTCCAAAGACCTTCGATCCCGCCGCAATCGAATCCCGCTGGTACAGCCATTGGGAAAACGAAGGCCTGTTCCGCCCCGATCGCCCGGGCGCGGAGCCCTGGACGATCGTCAACCCGCCGCCCAACGTAACCGGCTCGCTGCATATCGGGCATGCGCTCGACAACACGCTGCAGGATATCCTGACGCGCCACGCGCGGCTCAAGGGCAAGGATGCGTTGTGGGTCGTCGGCACCGACCATGCCGGCATCGCCACGCAGATGGTGGTCGAGCGGCAGATGGGTGAACGCCAGCAGAAGCGCACAGATTTCACCCGCGACGAATTCATCGCCAAGGTGTGGGAGTGGAAGGCCGAGAGCGGCGGTGAGATCACCAGCCAGCTGCGCCGGCTCGGCTGCTCGATGGACTGGGCCAATGAGCGTTTCACCATGGACGAGGGCTTCAGCCGCGCCGTGCTGAAGGTGTTCGTCGATCTCTACAATCAGGGTCTGATCTACCGCGACAAAAGGCTGGTGAACTGGGACCCGGGCCTCGGCACCGCGATCAGCGATCTCGAGGTCGAGACGCGTGAGACCAAGGGCAGCTTCTGGCAGATCCGCTATCCGCTGGCTGATGGCTCGGGTTCGATCACCGTCGCGACGACGCGGCCGGAGACGATGCTTGCCGACATGGCGGTGGCGGTGCATCCCGAGGACGAGCGCTATAAGGCGATGATCGGCAAGCAGGTCAGGTTGCCGATCACCGGCCGGCTGATCCCGGTGATCGCCGACGAGCATGCCGACCCGACGCTCGGCACCGGTGCGGTGAAGATCACGCCGGGGCACGACTTCAACGACTTCGAGGTGGGCAAGCGCGCCGGGTTCAAGGCCGGCGAGATGCTCAACATGCTCGACGCCAAGGCGCAGGTGACGCAGACCGCCGACGGCCTGATCCCCGACGACCTGCTCGGCGCCGACCGCTTCTGGGTGCGCAAGCAGGTGGTCGAGCGGTTGAAGGACGAGGGTTTCCTCGTGCCCTACATCGACAAGGAAGGCGTCGAGCACGACGCCGAGCCGCGCACCATCCAGACGCCTTATGGCGATCGTTCGGGCGACGTGATCGAACCGTGGCTGACCGACCAATGGTATGTCGATGCCGAGACGCTGGCCAAGGCGCCGATCGAGGCGGTCCAGTCGGGCGCGATCAAGATCGTGCCGAAGAGCTGGGAGAAGACCTTCTTCAACTGGATGGAGAATATCCAGCCCTGGTGCGTGTCGCGCCAGTTGTGGTGGGGGCATCGGATTCCGGCGTGGTTCGGACCGTTGCTGGAAGAAGGCCAGCTTTCGGAATTCCCAAATCGAACGACTGGCCGGAAGATCTTCGTTGCTAAAACTGAGGAGGACGCGGTCGCTCTCGCGTCCGAGTACTATGGGCCTCAATACACCGTTTTGACGAGCGATGAGCCGCCGCTGGCTTTGCCATCGGGAGCGGGCGACCTAGGGTTTCATCAACGCAATTCCGGCGGCGAAATCGTGCCCGTGGTGATCAATCGCGATCCCGACGTCCTCGACACCTGGTTCTCCTCCGCCCTCTGGCCCTTCGCGACGATGGGCTGGCCCGAGGAAACCGACCCCAAGCTCCACGGTCGTTATCCCAATGACGTGCTGATCTCCGGCTTCGACATCCTGTTCTTCTGGGATGCGCGGATGATGATGCAGGGCATGCACTTCATGAAGGACGTGCCGTTCCGCACGCTCTATCTGCACGGCCTTGTACGCGCCGCCGACGGGCAGAAGATGTCCAAGTCGAAGGGCAATGTGGTCAACCCGCTCGGGCTGATCGACCAATATGGTGCCGACGCGCTGCGCTTCTTCATGGCGGCGATGGAGAGCCAGGGCCGCGACATCAAGATGGATGAGAAGCGGGTCGAGGGATACCGCAACTTCGCCACCAAATTGTGGAACGCGGCGCGCTTTTGCCAGTCGAACGGCATCGGCGCGAGTGACCGGCTCGAGGCGCCGGAGGCGACGCTGGCGGTCAACAAATGGATCATCGGCGAGACTATCGCCACGGTGCAGGCGGTGGACCTCGCGCTGGCCGATTACCGTTTCGACGGCGCCGCCAACGCGATCTATCAGTTCGTGTGGAGCCGCTTTTGCGACTGGTATCTCGAACTGATCAAGCCGGTGTTCAGCGGCGAGGAACGCGGATCGATCGACGACGAGAGCAAGGCCGTTGCCGGCTGGGTGCTCGACCAAATCCTCGTGCTGCTCCACCCGTTCATGCCGTTCATTACGGAGGAACTGTGGCATGCCATGGGGCCGCGCGAGAATGATCTGATCGTGGCGCGCTGGCCGATGGCGGATGCGCGGGCGATCGATCCGGAGGCCCGTAAAAACATTGATCGGTTGATCGATACTATCGAGGGCCTTCGGTCGGAGCGCCTAGCCGTAGGATTCAAGCCTGCCGACATCGTGCCGGTCGGCGTTATCTCCGCTACTGGTGGAGATCTAAATTTCCTCAATTCGCATCTGGCGACAATCAAGCGGATGGCGCGCGTTTGGCCTGCGATCATCAATTCCCCCGGCGAAACGCACCTAACGTGGGGATATGAGAAAAAGGACGATTTTGAGTCCTCGGAAGAGTTTAGCCAGACTAGTTTCGTGACCGTCCAACTACAGGCAGGCGGGCTAAATTTTGTCGGTTGGACTCAGGGCTTCATCGATCTCGACGCGGAACGTACCCGTCTAACCAAGGCGATCGCCGCAGTGGAGAAGGAGCGGGACGGCCTCGCTGGGCGGCTTAACAACGCAAGCTTCGTCGAGCGGGCCAAGCCGGGCGCGGTGGACAAGGCGCGCACCGATCATGCCGAAAAGGCGGCCGAGGCCGAGCGGTTGACGGCAGCGCTGTCGCGGTTGGGATGAGTTCGATCTTGGGCTCGCGTCTCACCTGCTTTACCCGTCATGCCGGACTTGTTCCGGCATCCACCGCTCCGCAAATTCGTAGATCCCTACGTTTGCGGGACGGTGGACCCCGGAACAAGTCCGGGGTGACGGAGATAACGTTGGTCGAATCGGGCGATTTCCGAGGCTAGGCGAACCACTTCGTCTTGCCTATCGACACGCACGAGCTGCTCCAGCGCGGCGCCGGCTCGCTCGGCCATGAAAGGAAACGGATGATGGCCCAGCCACCCAAAGGTCGGAAGGACCTGACCGTCGGCCCGATCGGCACGACGCTGCTGACCTTCGCGCTGCCGACGCTTGCCTCCAACGTCCTCCAGTCGCTCAACGGCTCGATCAACTCGATCTGGGTCGGCCGCTTCCTCGGCGAGGGCGCACTGGCCGCGACCTCCAACGCCAACATCATCATGTTCCTGATGTTCAGCGCGGTGTTCGGTTTCGGCATGGCCGCGACGATCCTGATCGGCCAGTCGATGGGTCGGCGCGACATCGAGGCGGCACGGCGCGCCTTCGGTTCTGCAATCGGCATGGTCGTCGGCGGGGCGGTGGTGATCGCGCTGCTCGGCTGGGTCTTCGCACCCGCCATCCTGCGGTTGCTCGCCACGCCCGGCGACGCGCAGGCGCTGGCGCTGGTCTATCTGCGCGTCATCTTCCTCGGCCTGCCGCTGTCGATGCTCGGCGTGCTGATCCAGATGGGCCTGCGCGGCAGCGGGGATTCGATCACGCCGATGTGGTTCATGGTGCTGAGCGTGGTGATCGACAGCACGATGAACCCGGTGCTGATCGAAGGGCTCGGGCCGTTCCCGCGCATGGGCATTGCCGGCTCGGCGACCGCGACGTTGCTCGCCGCGGCGGTCTCGTCGCTCGGGTTGCTCATCTATCTCTACGCCCGCGACTTGCCGATCCGGCTGCGCGGGCATGAGCTGAAATGGCTGATTCCGGAGGCGGCGCTGATGCGGGTGATCGTCGCCAAGGGCCTGCCGATGGGCGCGCAGATGCTGGTCATGTCGACCGCCGGCCTGACCATGGTCGGGCTGGTCAACCGGCTCGGCGTCGATACCGCGGCGGCCTATGCCGTGTCGCAGCAGCTATGGACCTATATCCAGATGCCGGCGATGGCGATCGGCGTCGCGGTCAGCTCGATGGTGGCGCAGAATATCGGTGCAGGAAAATGGGAGCGCGTCGACGCGATCACCCGCGCCGGCCTGCTCTACAACACCATCATCACGCTGGTCGTGATCGCCGCGATCATCCTGTTCGACCGGCCGGTGATGTCGCTGTTCGTCGGCAGCGCCAGCCCGGCCATCCCCATCGCGCGCCACATCCAGCTCATCGCGAGCTGGACCTTCGTGATGTTCGGCGCGACGATGGTGCTGTTCTCCACGGTGCGCTCGAATGGCTCGACCATCGCGCCGCTCGTCATCCTGATCGTCACGCTTTATCCGATCCGTCTTGGCATCGCGCTGTTGGGGCAGCCGGTTATCGGCCCCGACGCTCTTTGGTGGGCGTTCCCGATAGGGTCGGCTGCGTCGCTGGTGCTGGCGGCGTGGTTCTACAGGCGCGGTACATGGCGCAGCCACGTGCTCGTCGTACCGCCCGATCCGGAGGAAGGCGAGGAGCATGCTCATGCCGGCGGCGAACCGGCCGGCCGCTTGCAGCCGACGGGCTAAGCGAGCATTGAGCGCGGCATGAGTCACTATCCCGCGCTCCGCCTGCGTCGCACCCGTGCCACCGCCTGGAGCCGCAAGCTCCATGCCGAAACCGTGCTCACGCCGGCCGATCTGATCTGGCCGCTGTTCATCGCCGAAGGGCAGGGTGTCGAGGAGCCGATCGCCAGCCTGCCCGGCGTGTCGCGCTGGTCGGTCGATGGCGTGGTCGCGCGGGCGAAGGAAGCGCGCGACGCGGGCATCGCTTGCATCGCTTTGTTCCCCAATACGCCGCACGCCCTGCGCAGCGACGGCGGCGAGGAGGCGCTCAACCCCGACAATCTCATGTGCCGGGCGATCCGCGCGCTGAAGGATGCGGTGCCCGAGGTCGGCGTGCTGACCGATGTCGCGCTCGATCCTTACACCGCACATGGCCATGACGGGCTAATCGACGCCGCGGGCTATGTCATGAACGATGCCACTGCCGAGGTACTGGTCGAACAGGCGCTCAACCAGGCCGCCGCCGGTGCCGACATCATCGCGCCCTCGGACATGATGGACGGTCGTATCGGCCTGATCCGCAATGCGCTGGAAGACGCCGGGCACATCAACGTCCAGATCATGTCCTATGCCGCCAAATATGCCAGCGCCTTTTATGGCCCGTTCCGCGACGCGGTCGGCTCGCGCGGCCTGCTCAAGGGCGACAAGAAGACCTATCAGATGGACTCGGCCAATGCCGAGGAGGCGCTGCGCGAGGTCGCGCTTGATCTCGCCGAGGGTGCCGACAGCGTGATGGTCAAGCCAGGGCTGCCCTATCTCGACATCATCCTGCGCGTGAAGTCGGAATTCCAGGTGCCGGTGTTCGCCTACCAGGTGTCGGGTGAGTATGCGATGATCGAGGCCGCGGTCGCTGCGGGTGCCGCCGAGCGCGACGCGATGGTGCTGGAGACGCTGATGGCATTCAAGCGCGCCGGCTGTTCGGGTGTGCTGAGTTATCACGCGCTGCACGCGGCGAGGCTGCTCGCGCGGTGATCGAGACCGGGCGGCTGATCTTGCGTCGCGACACGCCGGCGGATCGCGCCGTGCTGCATGCGATGTGGGCCGATCCACGCGTCATGGCCGATCTCGGCCCGGTCAAATCGGCCGAGGCAAGCGATGCGGCGCTGGCCAAGCACGCCGGCTATCATCCACAGGGCCTGGGCTTCTGGGTGGTCGAGCACCGCGCCGACGGCGCGGTGATGGGTTTTGTCGGGTTCAAGCCCGGCGCGCCCGATACGCCGATCGCCGGTGCACTCGAAATCGGCTGGATGCTCGCCGTGCCGTTCTGGAAACAGGGTTTCGCCTATGAGGCCGCCGCTGCTTGCATCGACTGGGCATGGCGCAACCGCGACGATGCGGCGATCGTCGCGATCACCGCGCGGCAGAACGAAAAGAGCCGGGGGCTGATGTCGCGTCTCGGCATGACGCACGTGCCCGAACTGGATTTCGAACACCCGTTATTTACCATAGATGATCCATTGCGCGACACGGTAACCTATCGGATTTCCCGGCCATGATCGAAACCCAACGCCTGTTGCTGCGCCGCTGGGAAGACCGCGACCGGCCGATCTTCCATGCGCATTGCTCGGACCCAGAGGTGATGCGCTATCTCGGGCCGTTGCTGGATCGCGCCGAGACCGACGTCCTGCTCGACCGGCAGAATGGTTTCATCGACAGCCATGGTTATTCCTTCTGGGCGGTCGAACGACGCGAGGATGGCGCCTTGCTCGGTTTCTGCGGGCTCAAGCCCGGCGCGCCCGACACGCCGATCGAGCATGATATCGAGATCGGCTGGCGCTTCGGCCGCGACTATTGGGGGCAGGGTTATGCCCGCGAGGCGGCGCAGGCCAGCCTCGACTGGGGCTGGGCGAACACCGACGCACCGCTGATCTCGGCGATCACCGTGCAGGGCAACACCGCCAGCTGGGGGCTGATGGAGCGGCTCGGCATGACCCGCGTGGTGGGTGGCGATTTCGACCATCCCAAGGCGGCGCCACCGCTCAACCCGCATATCCTCTATCGGATCGGTCGGCCCGCCTGATGACATCCTCCACCACCTCCGCGCGCCTCGCGCGGCCCTTGTTCGTCGTGACAATCCTGACGGGCTCGTTCCTGCTGTTCCTCGTCCAGCCGATGGTCGCGCGGATGGCGCTTCCCCGGCTCGGCGGCGCGCCGGCGGTGTGGAACTCGGCGATGCTAGTCTACCAGGCGCTATTGCTCGTCGGCTACGGCTATGCCCACCTCCTCGGCCGGCTCGCCCCGCGCCGCCAGGCCCTTGTCCATCTCGCGCTGTTTGGCCTCGCCGCGCTGACCCTGCCGATCGCGCTGATCGCCGCGCAGCCGGGACCCGAGGCGAACATCTTCGTCTGGGTGCCATGGCTGCTGATCGTCAGCATCGGGCCCTTGTTCCTCGTCGTTTCGGCCCAGGCGCCGCTGATCCAGCGCTGGTACGCACTGGCCGGTGGCGGCGACCCGTACCCGCTCTACGCCGCCTCAAACTTCGGCAGCTTCCTCGGCCTCATCGCCTATCCCCTGCTGGTCGAGCCGCTGCTGCCGGTCGCCGCGCAAAGCCGGCTGTGGGGGTTCGGCTACGCGATGCTCGCGCTGCTGCT
>NZ_JAQGLG010000041.1 GCF_028292965.1 Sphingomonas bacterium
TGGCGGTCTGGTGGATTCGCGGCATGCCTGAGCGCAAGCGTGCCGATAACGAGGCCATCCCGGCAGAAGCGGCCGCTTCGAACGCGCTGTTCAAGAATATGCAGGCCGAGATGAAGCGGATGGCGGCGCAGATCGCGAGGCTCGACAGGCGCGTGACCGATCTCGAGGCTGAGAAATCGAACCTCGTGCGCGAGCGTGACGCTGCCCTCGCGGAGAATGCGCGCCTCCGGGCGGTAAACCACGGCCAAGGTCAGATGCGACAGGAGGCAGCAGCGATCGTCGCTGCCGATCGGCTTGTGGCCAAGCAAAAGAAGCCGGGAAATGAAGCCGGCTGATTTTATCCGCGGCTATATCCAGGCCCACGAAGGCGGACTGTCCGTCGACCGCGACGACCGTGGCAACTGGCACCACGGGGCGCTCGTCGGATCGAAGTTCGGCGTGACGGGCGATGTGCTGGCCCGCCATCGCGGCGTGCCCGCCGTGACGGCGGGCGACATGGCCGCGCTCACGCTGGACGAGGCCGTGTCGATCGGGATGGACCTGTTCTACGAGGCGCCGCATTTCGATCTCCTGATGTGGGACCGCAGCATCGCGTCTGTTGTCGACATGGGTTGGGGCGCTGGTCCAGCACAGGCGGTGAAACTCCTGCAGCGCATCATCGGCGTGCGAGACGACGGCCAGATCGGGCCGATGACGGCTCGCTCCTATATCGCCTATGTGTCGGCCAAGGGTGAGGAAGCTGCGGCGCGCGCTTACGGCGCGGCCCGCAACGCGTTCTACGACAGCATCATCGCGATCCATCCGACGAACGCGAAATTCAGGACGGGGTGGCGCAACCGCGCGGCATCCTTCCTGCCGGGCACGGCATGGTGGCGGGGGTTTGGCGCATGAGGCTCCCCGACTTCCTCCGCAACATATCGGGCGAGCCCGAAATCGGGCGCATGTCCCTCGCGCTCGGTGTGTTCTTCTCGGTGACGACGCCGATCGCGTTCGAGATCTACGAGATCGGCTGGAACGGTGGCCATTTCGATATCACGCCCTGGTGCCTCGCCTATCCGGGCGGTCTCGCAACGCTGGTGACCGCCGGCGTCGTGGCGATCGGCAACAAGGAAAAGCAGGTCGCGGCCGCGCGCCAGACCATCGCCGCGGTGCCGCTCGACGATAAGACGGGAGCATCGACATGAAAGCCTGGCTCACCACAACCGCAGGCAGGGCCATGGCGGCGCTCGCGATCGTCACCCTGCTTGCCGGCCTGCTGACCCTCGATCGCTGTCAGGCCGCCCGCACAGCTCACACAGCGGCCAAACTGGCGACGGGGCAGGCGGACGCGGCGGTGCAGAGCGGCGCCGACGCCGTCAACACCGTCGGCAACCGTATGTCGGCCGATGCCGCAATCGACACCATCACCCAGGAGAACCGGGATGCCATCACCAAGGCTGACGGCGCGAGCGCGCCTGTTGCTGCCCCTGTCCGCGATGCTGGCTTGCGCAGCCTGTGCGGGCGCGCCGCCTATCGCGGCAATCCCCGCTGCGTGCAGCACGCTGATCCCCGTTAGTTGGCACGATCCCGTTCCCGGCGCGCCTCTGCCCGATGGCCAGACGGTCGGGGATTGGGTAGTGTTCGGCGATGCTCAGACCGCGCAGCTCGACAAGGCCAATGGTCGCACCGGCGATGCGCTCGACATCATCGCGCGATGCGAGGCGCGGGACGCGGCGGTGTTGAGGCGCGTCAGCAGGCGGAAAGTGCTCGGCCTGTTTTGATGAGAGTTGCTTCCGTCCGAGCAGGCCATTGATCGCAAGCGCCAAGGCAGGCTAACGCGTTTCTTTCCGCGGGGGCACCATGCAGACGATTGGTTCGAAACTCGCCGAGACTGGCGGCCGCCCTGCCGGCTTCGATTATCTCCGCCTAACGCTCGCCGTCGGCGTGATTGCGATGCACACCGCGATTGTCTGCTACAGCTTCCCGGGCGAGATCGCGCTGTGGCAATCGCCGCTGCGCCCGCTGGTTCGTGCCATTCTGCCGATGTTTTTCGCGCTGTCCGGCTTCCTCGTCGCCGGCAGCCTCGAGCGCTCGCGCACGCTGCCCATGTTCCTTGGGTTACGCGTGATCCGTATTTATCCCGCACTGACGGTGGAGGCGCTGCTCTCCGCGCTGATCCTCGGTCCGATCTTCACCAGCCTGACGCTGGACCATTATGTTCGGGATCCGCTGTTCGCCCAGTATTTTTGGAACCTGCTCGGCGACCCGCAATATGTCTTACCCGGCGCGTTCCCGCACAATCCGCTACCGACCTATATGAACCGCCAGCTGTGGACCGTGCCATTCGAACTGCTCTGCTACATCACGCTCGGCGGACTTAGCGTCATCGGGCTGAAGCGCTGGCCCCGCCTGTTGCCGGCGGCGGCGGTCGCGCTAGCGCTCTGCTATGGCGCGTACAAGGGGCTGCGCACGGGTCAGGCGCTGATGGTCACCGGGCCGATGCCCGGCCTGTTGCTGGTCGCGGCCTTCCTGGCCGGGGTGTCGCTTTACTGGTTTCGCGACCGCCTGCCTTACAGCCGCGACTGGTTCATCGGTATGGCGGTGGCGTCTGTCGCCTTGCTGTCGGTGGTGCCGTTCGGCGATGTCATCGCGCCGTTCACCGCGGCCTATGTCACCGTCTGGCTGGGCCTGGCCAACCCGCCGCGCATCTGGCTGGTACGGGGCGCGGACTATTCCTACGGCATCTTTCTATACGGCTTCCCGATGCAGCAGGCGGTCGCGGCGCTGGGCATCTGGGGGCAATCGCCGCTCGGCAATTTCATCGGCAGCGTCGCCGCCTCGGCGGCCTTTGCCGGCCTGTCCTGGACCTTCATCGAGAAGCCGGCGCTCCGCCTGCGCAAGCCGATGGAGCGGCTCGAGGCGCACTGGCTGGGTCGGCGCGAGGTCAGGGCAGCGGCGACAGCGCTCGCCGAAGAACTGGCGCCGCGCGATCTGACTTGACGACTACGCGTCAGGGGGCGACGTAGAGCTCGTTGATGCCCCAGAAAAAATAGTCCGGTTCGTCGGCGGGTGGCACTGGTTCCGCGCCCGCGTTGCGCGGCACGACCGGGTCGGCGTGATCATGGTCGACCGGCTTCGGGCATGCGTGGTCCGTGCGGCGCTCGATCGTCGCCATAAGCATCTCTCCTGTGCCAAGGCTGCCACGATAGGGCGGCGAGTGCAACGCCAAGGGGATGCGCTATCACCCGCAACTCGCTTCACTTTTTGCATGAGCAGTCCATGCTCATCTTGCGCACGCGCGAGCCGCGCGCACCCGCTCATTCTCATCGTTGGTACCAAAGCAGCCGTATGAGGTTGGATTTCCGCGATATTTGTTGGATATGCTTCACAGTTACGCACCAGAAATACAGCACAGTCCCCCAAAAGGGGTCAAGAAAAGGGGCAGTCACCGTTGACCCGATCGCCGTCTGCCTCGCCGTAACGCGTCAACGGTCGATGCTGGATTTTGGCGGCGATGCTGTGCCTGTGTTGATGCCGCAAAGAAGAGACCGAGGATCAGTGGACCCCCCCGTCGGTCGTCAAAATACCCTCTATACTTTGCGCCGCGCGGCCGAACGACTTGCGCAATACTTGCCCCAAGCGGGCCGCTCCCTCACACCTCCGCCAACCAACTCGCCACGCGGCGGTGTGTCTCCACGGTCAGGCTGACGAAGCGGCGGCGTTTGTCGAACGGGTCGTGGCGGAAGCTGACCACGCCCTTGCGCTCCATCGCCTTGAGGCAGCGCAGCGCGGTGGTGTGCGCCACGCAGGCGCCGACACAGGCGCTCGATACCGAGACGATCTGCTGCTCCTCGGTCTGAATGAACAGATCGAGCATGATGTCCCAGGCCGGGTCGTGGAAAAACTGGCCCGCCGTGCCGAGCATCGCGTCACGGCGGCGGCGCGCCGCGTAGATGGCGCGGGCGCGGTCGACCAGCGGGACGTCGGAGGCGCGCCCGTTGCCCTCGGCCAGCCCCGCGAACACCGCGATCTCCGATGGCAGCGGCGCCGTGGTCGCGCGCAGCTGCGGGCGCGCGGCAAGGCGGCGGGTCACGGTGCCGGGGCGCATCATGCCGACCATGGCATGTCTACCCCGAAACGCCGCAGCCGCGCATCATGCCGCGCCGTGCCGAAAGCGAGCGCGAGCAGGATCGGATAGCCGCTCAGCTTGAGCAGGAAATGATAGGCCCAGGGCGACATCCCCAGGTCGACCGCCTTGGAGATATGCACCAGGGTCGAGGCGAATTGCAGTGCCGTGATCAACATCGGCCAAATCCTGTTGGAACGCAGTGCCAGCCACCACAGGCCGGCGGTCAGGGCCAGGTCGACGACCAGCACCCCGGCCTCGACCGAGCGAAAACGCACTGCATAAGGTGAATAAGCGAGGTAGGTCGCCGCCGCCGCAAGGGCGAGCAGCACGCCCGCCCAGCGCTCCGGCTTGCCGCCGCGCCACAAGGCATAACCCGACACCAGCGCCTGCAGGATGTTGAAAGCGGTCGGTCCGGTCATGATGTCGTTGCCATCCGGTGACGCGAGCGGGTGGCGCGGCGCCGCGCAAGGCGTCGTCGCCGCGTCACCCGGCCCCCCTCAGCCCGCGATGCGCAATGCGGGCCCGGCGGTGGCGATGCCGGTCGCTAGGCCGGTATAGCCATCGGGCTTTTGCGATTCGTCGCCATAAGCACGCGCCGGCAGGCCGAGATCGGCGCGCACGCCGTCCAGCGCGCGGTGCAGCGCGACCGCCTGTGCCCGCCCGGCGAACAGACGCGCGGCGGTTTCCGCCAGCGCGTCGAATGCCTCGGCGCCGTAGACCGCCGACAGTTTCGCCCGCTTGCGCCCGCTCGACAGGGCGACCATCAACTCGCCCGCCTGGCCGATCGCGGTATCGAACGTCGCCTCCAGCGCGTGCAACGGCGTGGCGATGGCGCGGCCGGCCTCGAGGCGTTCATTGTGCAGATGCTTCATGTCCCAATCCCCCCACCGCGCGACCGGGGCCGGCGGTTATCGATGCGTGTTCGGGTGACTTGCGACCCAGCCGCTCCGCAACCTGGCAATGCCCTCTCCGCCTGCGACGAGCAGCAGCACCGAAACGATGATGCCGATGGTGAGGGCGAAGATAATGGCGTTGCGGTGCCAGCTTGATAGGTCGACCTGCCTCCCGGTTGCTGCCGGCACGGTGTCGATCACCGCGTCGGACGGGGGTGTCGTTGGCGTATCGGTCGCCGGTTCTGCTACCCGGCTTTCCTGCCCGGGTAGATTTCCCGGGGGGCTTTGCGCGCCTTGTGTCTGCTCCCAGTCGGCGAACATCCGCGCCGCGGCGAGCGAGCTGCCCGCCTCGAGCCGTTCGACTGCCTCGGCGATATATCCCTCGACCGTGCGCACCGACAAGCCAAGCGCGCGCGCGATCTCCTTGGGGCGCATCGGTCGCGCCAGCAGTCTCAGGCATTCGGCCTGGCGCGGGGTCAGTCGGGTGAATCGCGGGTCGCTCATCACCGGACGGTCTAGCCTATTTTCGGTCCGGTAAAACGCCGAAGTGGTTGTGTTCGCAGATTTGGCACGAATAGTGACATTATATTTTGGGCGATTTCGGCGGCCGCGGTCCCGTCTCGGTGAATGAACGCCCGGCTAACAGCGCATTCCGGCCCGGTTCAGTGCGACTCGTTTATCCCATGCAACAAGCTGGCCTGCGCCGCGTTGTTGGTTCGCGGAAAATTTGGGCTTTGCTTGATAATGAGGAGGTCATCATGACTGGCATGTTAAAGAAGATGGGGCTTGGCGCGGTGCTGAGCGCGACGGTCCTGAGTGCGGTTCCGGCGGATGCGCAGCGCTGGCGCGGCGGTGGTTATCGCAATCACGACCGCGGTGACGCGACCGGTGCGGCGATCGTCGGCGGCATTGCGGGCCTGGCGCTCGGTGCGGCCATCGCCTCGGGCAACAACCGCGATCGCGACGTCTATTATCGCGATCACGGCTATCGCCCCGATTACGACGCCTATTATTACCGTAACCACGGCTATTATCCGCAGAATGGCTATTACGCCTATGACTATCAGCGCAACGGTTATCACGACCGCCGCTGCTGGATCGAGAACCGCTACGACCGCTATTATGGCCGCAGCATGCGGATCCGCGTCTGCAACTGACGCGCGCCTGATCAGCTGAAGTGACGCAGCGCCGGGCCGGTGGGTCGATCTTTTGATCGCTCACCGGCCTGGCTTTTCTTGCTCGAAAGCCGTCGATGGCGCCTTGACGCCAGAGCCGGTAACGGACCCGTCCAGCTGAACCCCAGTCTAACGGCGCATTCCGTCCTGGTTCAGTCCGAATCGCCTATGCCCTGCAACAGGCTGGCCCACCGCGCGTTATTTATCAGCGGCATTCGGGCCTTGCTTGAAATGGAGGTTCATCATGAACGGCATTCTGAAGAAGATGGGGCTCGGCGCGGTGCTCGCCGCTACGGCCCTGAGTAGCGCGGTGCCGGCCGAGGCGCAGCGTCATGGCGGTTATCGCGGGGGATATCATGGCGGCTATCATGGGCGCGGCGACGCGGCCGGTGCCGCGCTTCTCGGTGGTATCGTCGGCTTGGGCCTGGGCGCGGCGATCGCCAGCAATCACGGCGGCGGCTATTATAGCCGGGGCTATTATTACGACCGGCCCTATTATTACGACCGCCCGCATTATTACCGCCCACATTGTTGGTCGCAGTGGCGCTGGGATCCCTATTGGGGTCGCGACGTCCGTGTGCGGGTCTGCGACTGATAGATCCGGCTCCGGCCGATCGCGACGGCGCGGGCTGCGGCCCGCGCCGTTTTCGCGTGGCATCGCCGGTGATTTTGCGCCATGAGACGCGCCCATGAGCGACACCACCGACACCACGCCCGACCGGCTTTCCAGCAACCCGCGTAGCGCCTTCTTCGACGAAGCGGCGCTGTCACGCGGCATCGGCATCCGCTTCAAGGGCGCCGAACGCCATGATGTCGAGGAATATTGCCTGTCCGAAGGCTGGATCCGCGTCGCTCTGGGCAAGAAGGTCGACCGTCACGGCCAACCTTTGACGCTCAAACTGTCAGGGCCGGTCGAGGCCTGGTTCGAGCGACCCGCCGGGGACGCGGCGGCGGACTAGGCCGCGGCGCGACGGGCTCGGCCTGCGCCTCCCAGTTGAACGCCGCCTGGGCTGCTTCCTCGACGTTTTTGATCATCGTGCGATAGGGCCGCGGCCCATAGCTGATCCGCGCCACGCCGGCCGCGGCGAGCGCGCGTGCGTCGGGCCCGCCGGGCAGCGGGATGACGTTGACCGGCAAGGTCACCGCCTCGCACAGCTTCCTGATCAGCGCGATATCGCCCAGGCCGGCGGCGAAGAAGCCGTTCGCGCCGGCGGCGGCATAGGCATGGGCGCGCTCGATCGCCGCATCGACCATCGCCGCGTCATGGCTGTCCTGGGCTGCGTGGAGGAAGATGTCGGTGCGCGCATTGATGAAGAATGCCGCGCCCGCGCCGCGCCGGGCGGCCGCGATGCGTTTCGCCTGGACCTCGATATCGTGCAGCCCCTCGCCGCCAACTACCTGGTCCTCGAAATTGCAGCCGACCACGCCGGTCAGCGCGAGCCGTGCCATGTTCGCCGCGACCTCGTCGGGCTTGACGGCATAGCCGCCCTCGAAATCGATCGTCACCGGCTGGTTGACCGCATCGGCGATGCGCGTGGCATTGGTCAGCACCAGATCGAGCGGCAGCTGCTCGCCATCCTCATATCCCCAGGCCGCCGCAACCGACCAGCTGCCCGTCGCCACCGCCTTGGCACCGGCACGCACCACGGCGCGCGCGCTGCCCGTATCCCAGGCATTGTAGAGGATCACCGGATCGCCGGGCTGGTGCAGCCGCGCGAAAATACCTGCCCGGTCATTGGAAAGTTCGCTCATCGGTCTCGCTCCGCCCCCGCAGAAAGCGCGCGCTGATTAACCTAGATTGCGATTTTCCCCAAGGTCTTCTTGATTCCCTCTCCCTTTGGGAGAGGGAAGGGGCCCATCGCGCAAGCGATGGGAAGGGTGAGGGCAGGGCACTATTGTCGCAGCGCTGCCCTCATCCGCCCCTTCGGGGCACCTTCTCCCACAGGGAGAAGGATTTTTTCAGTGAACGAAGCGCGCCACGACGTCGCGATAGCTGCGCGACACCTTCACCTGCGCGTTCGACGCCAGCACCAGGAAGCATTCGCCATTGGTGTGCGGCTTCACTTCCTTGACCAGATCGAGATTGACGATGGTCGAACGGTGCACGCGCTGGAAACGGCGCGGGTCGAGCCGCTTTTCCAGATCCTTCATCGTCTCGCGCAGGATCAGCGTGTTGTCGCCGGTATAGATGCACATATAATCGCCGGCCGCGTCGATGCGCTCGATCGTGTCGACATCGACGCGGAAGATCTGCCCGCGGTCCTTGATGTTGATCAGCTTCTCGAAACGGTTGGCCTGCACCGCGTCGCCGCCATCGGCAATCTCGGCCGCCGCCTCGGGGGCGACATCGGCGAGCACCTCGCGCAATTTCTCGACTTCCTCGACGCCGCGTTTCTCGGTCAGCCGCTGGCGCACCCGGTCGAGCGTGTCGGCGAGCCGCGATTCCTCGACCGGCTTCATCAGATAATCGACCGCCTGCGCCTCGAACGCCTTCAGCGCATGGTCGGAATAAGCCGTGACGAACACGAACAAAGGCGGCTCGACCTCCATCAGGCCTTGCACAACCGAAAAGCCGTCAAAGCCGGGCATCTGGATATCGAGAAACACCAGATCGGGTTTGTGCGTCTTGATCGCGCGGATCGCCTCGCGGCCATTCTGGCACTTCTCGATGATCTCGACATCGTCGAAAGCCTGCAGGCGGAGCTCCAGGCCCTGGATCGCCAGCGGCTCGTCATCCACCAAAATCGTTCGAATCGTCATGCGACCTCTCTTGTCGGTTCGTCCAGCTGGAACGGTATCTCGATCTCCACCCCGAACCCGCCGCCCGGAATGGACCGCGTCTCGAAGCGATGGTCGGGGCCATAAGCCTGGGCCAGTCGCTCCTTAATATTGGTAAGGCCGACCCCGGTTGAAAGGGATGGCCGTGGTTTCATTTCATGCAAGCCCGGTCCGGTGTCGGATACGGTGATCTGCACCTTGTCCCCGGCGAGCCGCGCCACGACGGCGATTTCGGCGCCTTCCTCCTGCGGCGTGACGGCATATTTGATGGCGTTTTCGACCAGCGGCTGGAGCAGCAAAGAGGGCAGGCGGGCCTTGGAAACACGGATGTCGATGTCGAAACTGGGCCGCAGCCGCTCCTCGAACCGCATCTTCTCGATCTCGAGATAGAGTTTCAGCGTCTCGACCTCCTGCGCCAGCGTGACGTTCGCGGTCGGCTCGTTGGCCAAGGTGTAACGCAGGAACGACGACAGCCGGCTGAGCATCGCATTGGCGCGCTCGGTCTGCTTCAGCAGCACCAGCGTCGAGATTGAATTGAGCGTGTTGAACAGGAAATGCGGGTTGAGTTGGTAACGCAGCATGGTCAGCGCGGCGGTCGAAGCCTGATTCTCCAGCCGCTGCAGCTGGTCGATCTGGTCCTCGACGATCAGGTAGAAATTTATCCCGAAATAGAGCGCCGACCAGCCTGCCAGCACGGTGAAGTTGAGGAAGATCGTGCCGACCACCAGGTTGAGGTTGAGCCCCGGGCTCGACAGCTTGATCGCCGAGAAGCTGAACGCGTCGAGGATCGCGTAGAGCAGGGTGGCGGCGGCCAGCGTCAGGATCGTCAGGATGATCGCGGCGAGCCGGCGCTGGGTGCGGTAATAGCCGTACAGCGTCGAGAGCAGCAGGGTGATGCAATAACCGACGATCGATTCGATGATCACCGGCCCGATCACGTCGAGTGACGGGCCGTTGGAGATGCTCGAGACGCCGCGCAGGATGAGATAACCGGCCCAGCCCGCCGCCTGCAGCCGCCAGAAGGCGCGCGCCTTGTTCTCGAAAAACGGCCGTTTGAAGATGGTGGGCGTGGCGATCAGCGGCATTGCTGGCTTCCTTAGCTTGCCGAGCCCTTCAGCGCAAAACCGTGCGCCATGCTGGCATCTTAACCGGGCATGAAAAAGGCCGCCTTCCCGAAGGAGGGCGGCCGATTTCATTCAGCTCGTGACCTTTAGAAGCTGAACTTCACACCAACACGGATCGAATACAGCGACTGACGTGCGTAGATCGTATCGGTCGGCGCCACGAAGGCGCCCGCCGACGTCGTCGCCGGCGTGTAACGATATTGCGCGCACGTCTGGGTCGACGTCGTCGCCGTCTGCGCACCCGTTGCCGCTGTGCCCGTCGGCACCGCGGTCGTCAGGCAGGTCACCCGGACCGGCGAAACGTTGTACGGGAAGGCGTATTCGAGAATTTGCCCCCAATTCTTGTTGATCAGGTTGGTGAAGTTGTCGATGTCGGCAAACACCGTCACGCGCGACTTGCCGATGAACGCCGGAATTTCCTGCGCCAGATGGAGATCAAGCCGGGTGAACCACGCCGAGTGGAAGGCGTTACGCGGCGCAACTTTGCCCTGATACTTGCCCAGGCCGATCGATTGGAAATAGCCTTCGATCGCGGCCTGGTCGGTGGCCGAGGCATACGACACCTTGGCGTCGGTGCCGAAGGTTGGGACATACAGCAGGTAGCGCGAGCCCGACCCGATCGTACCGAACACCGTGCTGCGCGTCGCCGCATCGAGGAAGGTGAAGCTGTACGGATGGCCGATGCGCGTCTCGCCGAAGAGGGCGAAGGTGGTCTTGTAGTCGCCGAAGAAGGCGTGATCGAAGGTCAGGTTATACTTGATGTTGTACTTCACTTCGTCGTTCGCCGTGCCGAACTGGACGACGTTCGGGTCTTCGAACGCGCCATTGGCATAGTTGGACGATGCGGTGGACGAGGTCGCCGGCGCCTGGTCCTTGACGTTTTGGTAGGTGAAGCTGGCGCCGGCAGTCAGGCCAAACGACCAGCGCGCATCCGCGCGCAACACGCCGACATAGCTACGACCCTTGTTGGTATTGGTCAGGAAGATGTCGGAGTTGGTGTCGGTGAAGGTCGTGACCGGCGAATAGCGCGGACGGCCATCCGGCGTCAGCAAGCCGTTCTTGACGACACGCAGGTCGGTAAACAGCACCTGGTTGCGTACCCGCGAGTAGAACAGGTCGACGCCGAAATTCCACTTGCCCAACCCGCCCAGGTCCATCCGGTAATCCGTCGACAACGTGCTGCGCCACTGGCTCGGCAACTTGAAGTTCGGATCGAGCGCATTGGTTGACGAGGTCGAGGCGACGGTGCCGTTAAGCAATACCGTGTTTGCCGCGGCGTTGAGTGCCGTGCCGCTCACTGCGGTGAGGATCGCTGCGCCCTGCGCCGCTGTTGCGCCGGTGTAGGAGTTGTCGTTCACCTGGCGAACGTCGATCGAGTTCGTCAGAATGCCGGTATTGGAGAAGCTGTTCGAGATGTACACGTCCGGCGAGCCGCCGGCGAAGATGCCGACACCACCGCGAACGCTGAGATTGTTGATCGGCTTGAAGTCGAAGCCGATACGCGGCTGAAACACGCCGCGCCCGCTGATATAGGCGTTATTCGTGAAGCCATAGCGCGAGACGAAGTTGGGGTTGAGCGCTGCCCGGCTCTTGCCGCCGTACAGGTCGTAACGCATGCCATAGGAAACATTGAACGTGTCGCTGACGCGCCATGAATCCTGGATGCCGAAGGCATAGGACTGATAGCTGAAATTGGCAGCCGCATCGTTCGGATTCAGCGTCGGAATCGCGTTGCCGTAGCGCAGGCGCTGAGCGTTGCCCGCCTGGAAGTCGGCGATCGAGTCGAAATAATAATCGCCGGCGCTGCGCTGCAGGAAGGCGTTGAAGATGCTCGTCGTCGAGAAGTCGGTGAAGAACTTCAGGTCATGATCATCACGATGCAGACGACCGGCCAGCGAGCCGCCCCATGTGCGGCTGGTCAGCGCGTTGGTCTGACGCGAAATGTCCGGACCAATCGTGATTGTTGAAGCGCCTGACGCGCAGCTGATTGATGCGCTGGCGGTCGTCGTGTTGACCAGCGCGCCAGGAGTGCCCGGGGCGACAGGGGCGCCAGCAGCATTGACCAAGCGATCGGAAAGCGCCGCATCGCAGATCTGCATCTGCGCAAAACCACGACCCATTATCGGATCCTGGCCGCGCTTATAGTCCTTCAGGAAAGCCCGTGCTTCGGTCGAGAAGTCGTCCGACCAGTCTGAGTTCAACTGGAACACGCCCGTATGCAGGCGGTTGGACGAGATATAACCATCCGATGACAGGCCCAGCCCCGGAGGGGCGGTGGTGAAGGTGTTCTGGTTAAACTGGATCGAGTCCTTGGTATAGCTATAGGTGAACGACGCGCGCTGTGTGTCGGACAGGTTGGCGTCCAGCTTGGCGACCAGTCGGTCGTCCATGTCGTTCGAGTTATTGAGCACGCCACCGGCGTCGTAGCCATATTTCGACTTGGCAATGGCAACAACCTGATCGACCTGTGCTTGGCTGATGCCGCTGATCGCGGTACCGGCATTGTTGTCGATGGGGCCTTCGGGAATCGGTGTGCCCGCGCGGATGCGTTCGCCGGCAACCATGAAGAACAATTTGTCTTTAATGATCGGGCCCGACAGCTCGATGCCGTAATCTTGGCTCTTGAACTTGGGCAGGGTCACGACACCGGTCGGAACGCCGTTTCCGGGTTTCGTCTTCTTGCCGGTCAGGCTGTCGTTGGTCAGGCTGTAGAAAGCAGTTCCCTGAAAGGCGTTGGTGCCCGAGCGCAGGATGATGTTGATCGCGCCGCCCTGGAAGTTGCCCTCGCGGACGTCGTAAGGCGCAACCTTGGTCTGGAACTGGCCGATCGCGTCGAGCGGGATTGGCGAGCGACGGCTCGGCAGACCATCCGGGTTCAGGCCGAAATTGTCAGTGACGGGAACGCCATCAACCGAAAATTTATTGAAACGGGCGTTCTGGCCGGCGAACGACACGGCGCGGCCGCCGCCGGGCGTGTCGTCGAGACGCGCGAACGGGTCGCGGCGCGCCAAATCGCGAATGTCGCGATTGGTGGTGGCGATGTTAGCGATCTGCGCAGTCGTGAGGACGGTGGCCGGGCCTTGCGAGACGCTGCCTGCGCGCGAGATCGACGAGGCGGTGACGACCACCTCGGCACCTGCACTGTTGTTCAACGCAATCGGAACGTCGAAGGCCTGGCCGACGTCGGTGAAGATGTCGCTTACGGTGGCGTTGCCCGACGGACTGGTGACGGAAACGCTATACGGGCCACCGACGCGCAGGCCGGTGACGTTGAACGAGCCGGTCTGGTCGGTGGTCGCGGTCGAGCGCGAGCCCGACGGAACGTTGACGACAGTAACCTCGGCACCGGCGACGGGTGCACCTTCCGAAGTGACCGTGCCGCGGATCGATGATGTCGTTTCCTGGGCGCTCGCCGCAACAGGAGCCATGAGCGCGACCGCAGCCACGCCGAGAAGCAGATTATGTCGCATTATTAGTCCCCTGTCGTGATCGGCCCTGAACCGAATCTAATTGAGCGGCACTCGCATCACCGTTCGAGCGCGCATCTGCCCCGTAAATATGTCGGCCGGATGACAGTCAACTGCTCAACGACGTCATTCATAAACGATTCATATTGCGTTGCAAAAAAACATCACCGTGCGGTGGCAACTATTGCGGCCCATTCGGCCTCATCGATCACCCGAATCCCCAGTTCTGCGGCCTTTTTGAGCTTCGATCCGGCACCCGGCCCGGCGATCACCAGATCGGTCTTGGCCGACACCGATCCCGCCACCCGCGCGCCGAGCATCTCGGCCTGCGCCTTGGCCTCGTCGCGACTCAGCGTCTCCATGCTGCCGGTGAACACCAAAGTCTGCCCGCTAACGGCTGATTCGCGCTGTTCGCTGACGAACGGCACCGGCCGGACCTGCGATAGCAGATCGTCCCACGCCACGCGGTTATGCTCCTCCGCGAAGAAGTCGATCAGGGCCTCGGCGACGACCGGGCCGATGCCGTCGACCGCTTCCAGTTCGGCGCGTGCCTCGGGCTCGGCGGCGGCGCGGGTCGCGACCTCGGCGACATGCTCGACCGTTCCGAACGCCTTGACCAGGTCGCGTGCCGTGACCGAGCCGACATGGCGGATGCCGAGCCCGAACAGGAACCGCGCCGGGTCGGGCGCGCGCTTGGCCTCGATCGCGGCGAGCAGATTGGCGGCCCAGACGCGCCCATCCTTCTTGCGGACGAGCAATTGCTCCTCGGTCAGGCGGAAGATATCTGCGGGGCCGTGGATCAGCCCGTCATGGAAGAAATCCTCGATCTGCTTGAGGCCCAGCCCCTCGATGTCGAGCGCGCCGCGGCTGACGAAATGGCGCAGCCGCTCGATCCGCTGGGCCGGGCAGATCAACCCGCCGGTACAACGGATATCGACCTCGCCCTCCTCGCGCACCGCGTCGGAATCGCATTCCGGGCAGCGCGTCGGGAAGGTCCAGGGCGCGCGCTCTTCTTCTCGCGTAAGGTTCTCGACGATCTGCGGGATGACGTCGCCGGCGCGCTGCAGCACGACACGGTCGCCCGGCCGCACGCCCAGCCGCTCGATCTCATCGGCATTGTGCAATGTGGCATTGGTCACCACGACGCCGCCGACCGTAACGGGGGTGAGCCGCGCGACGGGGGTGAGCTTGCCGGTGCGGCCGACCTGGATGTCGATCCGCTCGAGCAGGGTCTGGGCGCGCTCGGCGGGGAATTTGTGCGCCAGCGCCCAGCGCGGCGCCCGCGCCACCGCGCCCAGCCGCGCCTGCCAGTCGAGCCGGTCGACCTTATAGACCACGCCGTCGATATCGAACGGCAGCTCGGCACGCTCCGCCTCGATCCGCGCATAATGCGCCAGCGCGGCATCGGCATCGGCGGCGCGGATCAGCAGATCACTGACCGGCAGGCCCCATGCCTGGATGGCGTGCATTACCTCGAGCTGGGTCTCGCCCGGGATTGCCGACGTTTCGCCCCAGCCATGCGCGAGGAACCGCAACGGCCGGCTCGCGGTGACGCTCGCATCCTTCTGGCGGAGCGATCCGGCGGCGGCATTGCGCGGGTTGGCGAACTGCCGCGCCTTGCTCGCATCGCCCGCCGCCTCGCCCTCGGCGAGCAGCCGGGCATTGAGTGCGGCGAAATCGCTCTTCGCCATATAAACCTCGCCGCGTATCTCGAATAAATCGGGGGCGCTGCCCGTCAGCCGATCGGGAATGTCGCCGATGGTGCGGACATTGGCGGTAACGTCTTCGCCGACCGCGCCATCGCCACGCGTCAGCGCCTGGACCAGAACGCCACGCTCATAACGCAGCGAGCAGGACAAGCCGTCGATCTTCGGCTCCGCGGTCAGCGCGACCGGTGCGTATTCGGCGAGACTGAGGAAGCGCCGCACCCGCGCGACGAACTCGGTCACATCCTCGGCCGAAAAGCCATTCTCCAGACTCATCATCGCCCTGGCATGGGCAACCTTGGCGAGATGCCCGGCCGGCGCGGCACCCACCATGCGCGACGGCGAGTCGGCGCGGATCAACTGCGGATATGCCGCCTCCAACGCGGCGTTCTGCCGCACCAACGCGTCGTAATCGGCGTCGGAAATCTCCGGCGCGTCGTCGGTATGATAGAGCCGGTTGTGATGCGCGATCTCGGCGGCGAGCCGCTCCAGTTCGGCGGCGGCTTCGTTGGGCAGGTTGGTGGCAGCGGTCATGTGCGTTCGCTACGGCGCCCGCGTCGACCGATCAAGCATGCTGGGTAATGTGCCGGCCGGGGCGTCCGGTCGGCCACCTCAGCCGGCCTGGATTTGCCATTTGCGGATCGCGGCATAGCCGCAGGCCATGACGCCGAAGGCCAAGAGCAGCAGCCACAACCTTCCCCAGCCGTGCAACGCATCATATCGCAGCGCCGGTGCGGCAAACGACCCGACAAAGCCTGCGAAGACACCAAGGATCTGCCCCCAGCTTTGCCGCGCCCGGGCTATGTCGCGCGCTTCCCGCCGACTGCGCTCGACGCCCACCGATGCGCGGCCGGCCAGTGCCCGGCGCGGCGCGCCGTATGTGCGATGGGTCATCACCATGATTGCGGTGACGATCGCCACCATCGACACGGCGAAGGCGACACCCTGCAATAACGTGCCGAGATGAAGCGCCATGCCGACAAGCACTCCGGCGACGATCGCGGCGATCGTCACAACCGTAAGGCCGATGAGCGACCGCCGCGACTGGCGGTCATAGGTCGCGACAAACGCATCGCGCTCTATCGCGCTGACCGGAATGGCCGCACCGCGTTCGCTGTCTCGGTAGAGATAGCCCCCTTTGCCGTCGCTCTCGAACTGCGCGGCGAACGCGGCGACCATGGTGCTGTTGTCAGGTCCGAGCCTCATCGTGATACTGCCCAGCGTCGGCCGATTACCGGAACCTTCATGCACCTTTGCTACGGCGCGCCTGTGCCATGATCAAGCCGTGTCCGTCGGATTATCGGCGCGGTGACCCAGAGAAGCGTGTTGCCATCAAGTTCGTCTGCGGGCGCGTCGATCCCGGGATCCTCAGGTGGCGGCATCCCGATTCAACGCGGCCGCGATCGGCGGCATCATCCTGACGACCCTCGGCCCCGTGCCGCCGGTTTCTTTCTCATCGTCGATCATGAAAACAGCGGGCTGTTCGGGCTGTTCTCCGCTGCAACGCCGCTGTTCCCGGCGCTGTTATCGCTGCTGTTCCTGCGCTGTTATTTTTCGAGGCGAGGCAGCGGTGGGTTGCGCACAAATCATTGTAAAAAAGTAATTATGTTGTCACTTCTTGGGTTATTGAACAGCGTCCCAAAAACCTCGTCACAGGAACAGCAGATAACAGCGCGCGAAGGTCAGTCCGTGCTGACCCGAGCGTCACACCGTCGGCGCATCGCTTCCCGGCAGTGTGCCGCCATCGGGCTCGTCGTCGGGCTCGTCGATGCCGACATCCTGCAGCCGCGCGAGCAGATCCTCGCTATGCTCGCCGAGACGATAGGCCCTGAGCCAATAGTCGCTCGCCATGCTCGTATCGTGGCGGTCATTGGCGATGTCGCCGAGCACGACATAGGCGGCGGCATTCTCGCTCAGCGCGACCGAGCGTTTCGCGTCCACATAGGCAGCACGCAGCGCGCGCAGGCTGTAATTGGCCGCGGCCCGGCCCGCCAGCGCGGGGGCGTCGTCGGGTGCCACGGCCAGCGCGCGGTCGAAGGCGCGCTTGGCCGCCTGATGCTGCCCGGCGGCGACATCGGCAAAGCCGAGATCGGCCTGCCAGCGGGCGTCTTGGGGGGCGATCGCCGTCGCCATCTGCCAGTCGGCGCGGGCATTGTCGGCGTCGCCGCCCGCCGACCAGGCGCGGGCGCGGATATCGAGCAGCGTGGCGCGCTCCGCTGGCGCGGTCGCGGCGAAGAACGCGGCGCTGCACGTCGCGACGAGATGCGGCGTGCCGTAATGCCGCGCCTTGCCCGCAGCGCGGCACGCGGCAGCGGCATCGCCGGCCGCGTCGTCGCGCCATTCGGCAAGCCGCGCGCGTATCTCGGCGACACGCGCCCTGGTCTCGTCGTCGCCGGCCAGTCTGTCGGCATGGTCGAGATCGGCCTGGGCTTCGGCGAAACGGCCGAGCCAGAGATATTCCGCGCCGCGCTCGGCCAGCGCGACCGCGTCCCACGGCGTGGCCGCGATCACCCGCGTGCGATCCGCCACCGCGCCGGCGACATCGCCGAGCCCGTGCAAGGCCACGGCGCGTTCCTTGAACAGCACGGCATTGCCGCCGCCCAGCGCCAGCGCGCGGTCGAGGTCGGTGCGCGCGCCGGCAAAGTCGCCGAGCAGGTCGCGGCTATAGGCGCGCTCGCGCCGCGCCGCGCGATTGGCGGGGTCGACGACCAGAGCGCGGTCGAGATCGAGCAGCGCGGCTGCGGCATCGCCCTGTTCGTTGAGCGCCGCCGCGCGATCGTAAAGCAGCCGCGCGCGCTCCACCGGCCGCGCCGTGGCGATCGCCGCCGCGCAATGCCGGCCCGCAGCCGACGCGCCATCGCACGGGCTCGCCACGGCAGGCTGCGCGGCCTGCGCCATTATCAGCATCAGCATTGAAATCGACATGTCACGCCCCCCGGCAACGACCTGATTCGCGGGATGCTATGGCGTCATGCTGCACTGCGTCAATCGCCTGTATTGCCGAACCACGACGAACCGGCGTAGGTTGGCGATGAAATAGCTAAGGCGGGGCGATGAACGCGATTTTTCTGCTGCTCGCGCAAGTCGTTACGCCTGCGGTATCATTGTCGGCAGCGGGGCCGCCCGATCGTTCGCACACCCCGGTCGCTCATCCGCGCTGCAACGAGATCGGCGAGGAGGACGGCGATGTCGTGGTGTGCGGTCATATCGACCATGGTGAGCGTTACCGCATTCAGCCGCTGACCCATCGCTACGATCCGGTGGGCGGGCCGGGCATCGGCATGAAGGTCGGTGCGGGCCAGGCCAATGTTTATTCGACCAGCCAGAAAAGCCCGGACGGCAAGCCCGACAAGCGCATCATGGTGAAGCTGAAACTGCCGTTCTGACCTTTTTCCCTCTCCCTTTGGGAGAGGGAAGGGGGCCCATCGCGTAGCGATGGGAAGGGTGAGGGCAGCAGTGAAGCGCAGCGCCAGCGATCGGCCCTCACCCTCCCGCCGCTGCGCGGCTCCTTCCCTCTCCCACAGGGAGAGGGAAAGCTAGGCCGCCTCCAGCAACCGCTCCGCCTGCGCCCGGGCCTCGTCGGTGATTGTCGCGCCCGACAGCATGCGCGCGATCTCCTCGCGGCGTTCGGCCTCGTCGAGCGCGGTCACACCGGTGCGCGTGACGGTGCCGTCATGGCTCTTGGCGATCAGCAGGTGATGGGCGCCGCGCGCCGCGACCTGCGGGCTGTGCGTCACGACCAGCAGCTGTGTACCACCCGCGAGCCGCGCCAGCCGCTCGCCGATCGCCGAGGCGACCGCGCCGCCGACACCGCGATCGATCTCGTCGAAAATCATCGTCGCCGCCCCGCCCTGTTCGGCCAGCGCGACCTTCAGCGCGAGGATGAAACGCGACAATTCGCCGCCCGAGGCGATCTTGACCAGCGGTGCGAACGGCGCGCCGGGGTTGGTCGAAATCTCGAACTCGACCCTGTCCTTGCCCGCCGCGGACCAGTTGTCCGCCGGCAGCGGTGCGATCACCGTGGCAAAGCGCGCCGTGTCGAGCTTGAGCGGCGCCAGTTCGCCTTTCACCGCGGCATCGAGCCGCTGTGCCGCCGCCGCCCGCGCCTCGCTCAGCGCGCGCGCCGCCTTGTCATACGTCGCCGCCGCCTCGGTCACCGCCCGTTCCAGCGCGGCGATCCCCGCGTTGCCGCTCTCGATCCGCGCCAGCTTCGCGGCCAGTTCTTCGGCCAGCGCGGCCAGGTCGTCGGGCTGCACGCGGTGCTTGCGGGCCAGCGCGCGCAGTTCGAACAGGCGGGTCTCGTCGGCCTCGAGCTGCGCCGGGTCGAACGCCAGCGCCTCGGCCGCGGCATCGACCTTGTCCTGCGCCAGCGCGCCATCGTTGATCGCGCGGTCGATCGCCGCCAGCGCCTCGCCCAGCGCCTCATGGTCGCTCGCCACCCGCTCCAGCGCGCGTGCCGCCTGGCGCAACCGGGCGAGGCCGCCCTCCGATCCCTCGAGCAGGTCGGCGATGATCTGCAGGTCACCGGTGATCTTCTCGCCGCGCTGCATGCCGGCGCGGCGCGTGGCGAGAATCTCCTCCTCGCCCGGCTCGGGCGCGAAGGTCGTCAACTCGCCCACGGCATGTTCCAGCCAGTCGCGGTCGCGGTCGGCGCTGTCCTGCTCCGCGCGCGCGGTGGCCAGTGCGTCGGTCGCGCCACGCCATGCGCGATAGGCCGAAGCGGTCGATGCCGTGTCGATCCGCGCGAAGCTGTCGAGCAGGGCGCGGTGGCCGCGCGGGTTGAGCAGCCCGCGATCGTCATGCTGGCCGTGGATCTCGACCAGATGCGTGGCGAGATCGCGCAGCAAGGCGGCGGAGGCCGGCTGATCGTTGATGAAGCCGCGGCTGCCGCCATCGGCCTTGACGATGCGGCGGATGATCAGCGGTTCGCCGGGCTCGACATCGAGCCCGTTCTCGGCCAGCAGCGCGGCGATCGGCCCGTCGACATGCGGTTCGTCGAAGCTGGCGGTGACCACCGCCTGGTTCGCGCCCTGCCGCACCAGCGAGGCCTCGCCGCGCGCGCCCAGCGCCAGGCCGAGCGCGTCGAGCAGGATCGACTTTCCCGCCCCGGTCTCGCCGGTGAGTACGCCGAGACCGGCGCCGAACTCCAGGTCCAGCGCCTCGATCAGCACGACATCGCGAATGGCCAGCGCGGTAAGCATAAGCGCGCGTTCAGCCCCGCTTCACGGGTTGGGGGTGGATTCCGCCGGCTTTGGCAGCTTAGGCAGCTTAGGCAGCTTCTTGGGTCGGTCGCTGCCCTCGGTACCTGGGGCGCCGAGTGCCACCACGGAACCGGCGGTGGCCACCGCCATCGGTTTCACCGGATGCTGCTGCATCAGCTTGTAGGCATGCTCATACCATTGCGTGCCAGGGTAATTGGCGCCGAGCACCGCCGCCGCCTTCTCCGCCTCGGCCGGCACGCCGAGCGCGAGATAGGTCTCGGTCAGCCGCATCAGCGCCTCGGGCACATGCGTGGTGGTCTGATAGTCGTCGACCACCTTGCGGAAGCGCAGGGTCGCGGCGAGCCACTGGCCGCGCGTCTCGTAGAAGCGGCCGACTTCCATTTCCTTGCCGGCCAGGTGGTCGCGCACCAGGTCGATCTTGAGCCGCGCATCGGCGGCATATTTGGAATTGGGGTAACGCCGCGTCAGTTCGCCCAGCGAGTCGAGCGCCTGCTGCGTGATCTTCTGGTCGCGGGTGACGTCGCTGATCTGCTCGTAATAACCCAGCGCGACGAGATAATAGGCATATTGCGCATCGCGGTTGCCCGGATGGACCGAGATGAAGCGCTGCGCCGACTGGATCGAGTTGGTGTAATCATGCGCGAGATAATAGCTGAACGCGCTCATGATCTGCGCGCGGCGTGCCCAGATCGAATAGGGGTGCTGGCGCTCGACCTCGTCGAACAGGGCGGCGGCAAGCTTGTAATCCCCCTGGTCGAGATAGCGCCGCGCGGCGCTGTACAGCGTGCCGACGTCGCGCGCGACATAGGGCAGGTCGGACTTGCCCTTGCCGCCGCGCGAAGCGCAGCCGGCGATCGGCAGGATGGAAGCGGCGATGAGCGCAAGCGCGATCGGGCGTGACAAGGGGATACGCATCGCCGGCATCCTTAGCGCAGGGTTCGGCAACGGAACAATGGTTATTCTGCGCTCCTTCTAATACCTCCCCGGCACGGGGAGGGGGACCGCCGAAGGCGGCGGAGGGGCTGGTCGGGACGGTATCCAGGTCTCGACTCGCAAAGGCGCGTTTGCCGCACGTAACAGCGAACGCACCCGCAGCGTCTGCCGCCCGCTTCTGCCCGACCAGCCCCTCCACCCTCCTGCGGATGGTCCCCCTCCCCGTGCCGGGCAGGTACGGGTGGCGGGGACACTTGGCTTACGTCGCGCGTTGCGGCTACCGTTCCCTGAAATTACATGGAGTGCCCCTCTCGATGCCCGCCACCCTGCTCGCCACCAAGCGCGTCGAAAAGCCGTGGGGCCGCAGCCATCTTTGGCCCGGCTTCGCCGACCCCGCGCCGGGTGGGGAGAAGATCGGCGAGGTTTGGTTCCAGACGCCGCATGCGGGCGAGCCCGAACTGCTGATCAAGTATCTGTTCACCAGCGAGAAACTTTCAGTCCAGGTCCACCCGACCGACGAGGCCGCCCGCGCCGCCGGCTACCCGCGCGGCAAGGACGAAGCCTGGGTGATTCTCGCCGCCGAGCCGCATGCCACCATCGCGCTCGGCACCAAGGCGCCGATGACGAGGGAGGAGCTCCGCGCCGCCGCGCTCGACGGTTCGATCGAGCATCTGCTCGACTGGAAGCCGGTCAAGGCGGGCGACTTCATCTATTCGCGCGCCGGCGTCATTCACGCGATCGGCCCCGGCCTGACGCTGGTCGAGGTGCAGCAGAATGTCGATCTGACCTATCGGCTCTACGATTATGGCAGCGACCGCGAACTGCACCTTGATGCCGGGGTCGCGGTGTCAGATCCGGTGCCGTTCGTGCCCCTGCCGACCCCGGCGCGGGCGCCCGCTGACGAGAACCGCACGATCCTCGCCGAAGGGCCGAAGTTCGTCCTCGAACGCTGGCCGGCGGGGCACCGCGTGGTGGAATTGCCGGCGGGCATGACGGGTTGGTTGATTCCGCTTGTTGGCGAGGGTGTGGCGGATGGCGCCGCGTTCCGCGCGGGGGAATGCCTGACGATCGAGGGGCGCTGCGAGATCGAGGCGGATGGCGGAACCGATGTGCTGCTCGCTTATCCGGGCAACAAGCGGCTTTGATTCTGACCTCCTCTAATCGCTCCCCGGCACAGGCCGGGGCCAGTTGGAAAGGCAGAGGTAAGGAAGCGCAGCGCCAGCCAAGGGCGGTTTCGTAACTGGGCCCCTGTGTATTTGAGTTGGAGTATAGAGGTTGCGGGCGGGACACCGTTGGGCCCCTGGTCTGATAAGACCGAGAGCCGGCATGGTGCCCGCCCGCGTCGACAAAACCCATCCTGAACAGTTGGACGAGGCTGCACCACCAGACCTCGCAAGCACAGGGACAGGCATCATGACATTACACCCTTGCTGTGTCGGAATCGATATCTCGAAAGCGATGCTCGACATTTTTGAGAGCGATACCGGCCGCCATGCCCGTATCGCCAATGACGATGAAGCGATCGCCGAGGCGTGTCGCCCCTGGAGCGAGCGGGGCGCCACGATCGTCTACGAGGCGACCGGCTGCTACGACACCAGGCTGCGGACCGCGCTCGACAAGGCGGGCATCGCGCATATCCGGGTCAACCCGGAACGCGCGCGCCACTTTGCGCGCTATGCCGGCTTCACCGCCAAGACCGATCGCATCGATGCCAGGATGCTGGCCGAGATGGGCCGGCATGGCGGCCTCACGCCCGAACCGCCGCTCGATCCCCGTCGCGAAGCGCTCCGCGCGCTTCACCGCCGCCGCGACCAGCTCGTCGCCCACCGCAAGGCCGAACGGCAGCGCATCGCCGATGCCATCGATGATACCGAGCGCGGCAGCATCGACCGACACATCGCCTTCCTCGACACCGAGGTCGAGACGCTCGATCGCGCCATCACCCGTCAGCTCGCCGACAACGCCGACCTGCGCCGCATCGAGATACGCCTGCGTTCCATCCCCAATATCGGACCGGTCGCTGCAACCACCCTCATCGCGCTCATGCCTGAACTTGGATCACGCTCGCCAAAGGCCATCGCCTGCCTTGCAGGCCTTGCTCCCATCAACAGGGACAGCGGCTCCCACTTCGGTGCCCGTTCCATCGCCGGCGGCAGGAAGCGCGTCCGCGATGCTCTCTACATGGCTGCCGTCTCAGCAACCCGTTCCGACAAGCCTTCGGCGCCTTCTACAAAAAACTCCGCGACAACGGGAAACCGCCAAAGCTCGCCCTCATCGCCGTCGCCAGAAAAATACTCACCACCGCCAACGCCATCATCCGCGACGACACCACATACCGAAACACATCGGCCACCCCATAAACACAGTTGCCGGCCTGCGCCGGGGTGGTAGAATCGAGGGCAATCGGTCAGCGCCCCTTTAACCTTCCCGCGCTATACTGGCGCCCACGATGCTGCGTGTTCTGACCCTCTCGACCCTGTTCCCCGACGCGACGCGGCCCAATTTCGGCGTTTTCGTCGAGCGCCAGACGCTCGGCCTCGCCGCGCACCCGGACGTCGACCTCAAGCTCGTCGCGCCGATCGGCCTGCCGCCCTGGCCGCTCCGCCGCGCGGCGCGCTACGCCCAACTCGCTGGTCTTCCGCAGCATGAAGACTGGAAGGGCGTCGAAACCTGGCGCCCGCGCTTCACCACCATTCCCGGTACCGGCGGGCGTTTCCATGTCGCGGCGCTGGTCCACGCGCTGAAGCCGCTGCTCACCGACATCCGCCGCGATTTCGCCTTCGATCTGATCGACGCAGAGTTCTTCTTCCCCGACGGCCCCGCCGCGATCGCACTCGGCAAGCATTTCGGCGTACCCGTTTCGATCAAGGCGCGCGGCGCCGACATCCATCACTGGGGCCATGCCCCGGGCACCGCCGCACAGGTCATCGCGGCCGGGCGGAGCGCCGCCGGCCTGCTCGCCGTCAGCGAGGCAATGCGGGATGACATGGCCGCGATCGGCATCCCGCGCGAAAAGATCAGGGTCCACCACACCGGCGTCGATCTCGCCCGCTTCGCCCCGGCTGATCGCGCCGCCGGCAAGGCCGCGCTCGGCATCACCGGCCCACTGGTCGTGTCGCTCGGCGCGCTGGTCCCGCGCAAGGGACATGATGTGGTGATCGACGCCGTCGCCGCCATCCCTGACGCCAACCTGCTGATCGCGGGCGACGGCCCGGAACGTGCTGCCCTGGCCGGGCGCATCGCCACGCTCGGCGCGGGCGACCGAATCCGCCTGCTCGGCAGCCTCCCGCATGGTGAACTGCCGTCGCTGCTCGCCGCCGCCGATGTGATGGCACTGGCCTCGGCCTCGGAAGGGCTCGCCAATGCCTGGGTCGAGGCGCTGGCCTGCGGCACGCCGATCGTCATCACCGCCGCCGGCGGGGCAGGGGAGGTGGTGACCGATCCTGCCTATGGGCGCGTGGTGGCGCGGGAAGCGGGGGCGTTCGAAGGGGCTATTCGCAATATGCTGGCGGCTGCGCCTGATCCCGTCGCGGTGCGGCGCGGTGCCGAACGTTTCACCTGGGAGGCGAACACGGCAGCGTTGTTCGAGCACCTCAATTCCCTCTCCCTTTGGGAGAGGGAAGGGGCCCATCGCGCAAGCGATGGGAAGGGTGAGGGCAGGCACGGGCGTCGCGTTTGAGGCTGCCCTCACCCTTCCGCCGCTTCGCGTCTCCCTCCCTCTCCCAAGGGGAGAGGGACTAATCACTCCGGCTTCGCCCCAATCCCCGGCGCCGCCAGCAACGCTTTCACCGCCGCCGCCAGCTGCACATCGCTGCCCGCATCGGTCTCGCCCAACGGACGCTCCACCGCGATATCCACCGGCCGCGGATGCATCTCCATGTCCTGCCCGCGCCCGTCGCGGATGCGCACGCTCGGCAGGCGCACCGATGAGCCGTCGATCAATGGTTCGCCGCCGGTGAAGATGATCCACCCCGCGGTCGGCTGCCCGACCACCTGGCCCAGCCCCAGCGCCCGGTAACCTTCGGTGAAATCCTCCGCATCGGACAGCGAGGATTCATTGGTTACCAGCACCGTCGGCACGCCCAAGGCGCGCTGGCCCAGCGCCTGGCGCCCGGGCACCGGGAACAGGTCGCGCTGCGTCATGGTCAGGAAATTGCGCCGCGCGAACACGTCGAGCGCATAGCCGTGGATGAACCCGCCATTATTGTTGCGGATGTCGATCACCACCCCGTCGCGCGACTGGTTCTCCGCGTCGAGATCGAGATAGAGTTGCTGCAGCGAGTCGGATGACATGTCGGCGATATGGACATAACCCAGCCGCCCGCCCGACAGCCTGGCCACCAGCGCGCGCCGGTCGTCGACCCATGCACGATAACGCAGCCCCGCCGCGACCGACACCGACACCGGCCGCACCACCACGCTGCGCGCGCCGGCCGGTCCGCTGACACCCAGCGTCACCCGCCGCTCGACGCTGTTCTCGAGCAGCGCATCGAGATTGTCGTGCGGCCCGATCTCGCGCCCGTTGACGCTGGTGATGCGCTCGCCGATGCGGATCTTCTCCACCGCCGCCGGCCCCAAGGGCACGACCTCGCGCACGATCAGCCCGCGCCCGGCCTCATAGGCGTCGCGGTCGAAGCGCAGCCCGAGATCGCCGATCCGGTCGCTCGGCAGCGAGCCCGGCCCGCGACCCGGCCGGTTGATGCCCGAATGCGAGGCGTTCAACTCACCGATCATCAGGTTGATGATCCGCCGCATTTCGTCCGGCGTCCGCGCCCCCGCAATGTACGGCTGGAAATGCGCCCGCAGCGCCAGCCAGTCGCGCCCGTTGAACCCGGCATCGAAGAATTTGTGCGACAGCACGCCCCATGCCTGGTCGAACACGACCTGTTTTTCGGCCGCGAAATCGACATCCATGTCGGCGGCGATCGCCACCGGCTTGGGCTTTGGCCCCTCGATCGGGGTACTGACCACCCGCCCGCCATCGAGATAGAAGAGCGTCTTGCCGTCGCCCGACAGCGCGAAATCGCCCTTGGGCTTGTCGCTCTGGCTGATCTGCTGCGGCACCGGCGGCTCGGCGGCAAGTTCGTCGAGATTGTAACTGTAGAGATTGGTCTGGTCGCGATCATTGGCGCTGAAGATCAACGTCTTGCCGTCGGCGCTGATCACCGGCGTATCGGCGCTGAGCCCCAGCGGCAGGATCGTCGCGCGGGCGCGCAGGCCCTCCCACACGATCGTCACCGGCTCGACCTTGGGCTTGGCCGGCGGCGCGCCCGCCTTGCCCTTGCCGGCGGCCGGCAAAGGCTTTTCCGGCGCGGGGCTGGGCGTCGCATCGCTCGGCGCGGCTGGCGACCACGGTGGCGTGCCCGGCTTGAACAGGTCGCGGAACGCATCCTCGCGATATTTGGGCACATGCGGCAACAGGTCGACGCGCACGATGCGCGAATCCTCGCTGCGCTGCGCGGTGTCGAACAGGATGTATTTGCCGTCGGGCGACCAGGCGATGCCGCCCATCTGGCCATTGGCGAGGAAACTCACCGGCCGCGTCTCGCCGCCGGCGGCGGCCACGACATTGACATTGGTGAAGGCGCGGCGGTCGGTCACGGGAAAGGCGATATATTGTCCGTCGGGCGACCATATCGGGCGCGGGCCCGAACGCTCGTCGGTCGAGATCGCGCCGCTGAACAGCACCCGGTCGCTGACCGGCCTGCCCGCGCCGGCGAAGGTGATCAGGTGCAGCTCCTTGTCGTCGAGCACATAGACCGCCGACTTTCCGTCGGGCGCATAGGCCGGCACCGAGGCGATGCCCTTCTCCGTCAGCAACGTCTCGCGCCCGCTCGGCGCATCATATTCGGCGAGGCGATGCTCCAGCCCGCGCTCGCTGATGTAGAGCATGCGCTTCGAATCCGGCGCCCAGACCAGCTCGCGCTCGGCGCCGATGCTGGTGGTGATGCGCTGCGCCACGCCGCCATCCTTGGCCGGCACCGCGAAGATCTCGCCATGACCGATCACCGCGATCTTCTGCCCGTCGGGCGACAGCGCCATACGTGTGAAGCTGGCGATGCTGTCGTGCCGCCGCGGCGTCTCGGCCGAGGTGCCGCGCAGGGTGATCGAGACCGGCGCCGCGACGCCCGATGCCGGATCATATTTCCACACCGCGAAATCACGCTCGAACACGATCGCCGATCCGTTCGCCGCCATCGACGGATTGAGCAAGCGCCCGTCGCTGAACTTCGTCAGCTGCTCTGCCGCCCCACCGGCAATCGGCATCCGCCACAGATTCTCCGACCCGCTCCTGGTGCTCATATAGGTGATCGCCGCGCCATCCGGGCTCCACATCGGCCAGGCATGTTTCTGCTCGTCGGCGAGCAACAGGCGATAGGGCGCGCGCGCCGCGATCGGCTTCACCCAGATATCGGTATTGTCGATGTGGGCATGGCCGTTGCGCCACCATTGGCCATTGCTCAGGCCGCGCGCCATCAGCGCGATCGCGCTGCCATCGGGCGAGGGCGCGGCCTGGAATTCGGCCATATATTTCTCGCGGCTGACCTCGACCGGCGTGCCGCCCATCGACGACACGCGGAAGATATCCGGCACCCGCCCGACATCGTTGGCGCCCGAGGCGAAATACAGCCATTTGCCGTCCGCCGACCAGGCGTCGAGCTCCTCATTGGCCTCGGCAAAGGTGATCCGCGTCACCACGCCGGTGGCGAAGGTCAGCACATAGAGGTTGGTGCTCCCGCCCCGCGTCGAGGTGAAGGCGAGCCGCTGCCCGTCAGGCGAGTAGAGCGGCCGCCCTTCCGTGGCCGCATCGGCGACCAGCGGATGCGCGATGCCGCCGGCGGCGGGCACTTCCCAGATGTCCCCGCCCGAGGCGAAGGCGATCAGCGCACCGTCGGCGGAGATCGACGGCTCGGCGAAAGCGGGCAGCGATTGCGCCTTTGCCTCACTCGCCGCGACCAGACAGGATGCGGCGAGCATAGCCGAGCGTAATTTCATCAGGTGCCCCTTTTTCAATCGGGAGCGATAAAAGCGGAAAAGTCGCGGCGCGACAAGCTGCCGACGTCGCCAAAGGCGCATCCGCACCGAGGGGGATGGCGGACTTCGGCGCTGCCCTTTTAAAAATACGAAAAGGCCGTTCCCCGGCGGAGGCCGGGGCCCAGTCGGGAAACGCCGCTTGGCCGGCGCCGCGCCCTGTTACTCAGATCATCCCGACTAGGCCCCGGCCTGCGCCGGGGAACAGGATATATTTCACGCCTTCAGTCATAGCGCGCAGCTTACCACCATGCTCTACCGCCCCCATGAAAATCCCCGAACTCGCCTTCACCGTCACCGACTGGTCCGCCGTCGCGCCAACCATCCACCCCGGCGAAACCGGCGAGGCGACGTGGCGCAGCTTCGCCATCGGTGATTTGCGCGTGCGGATGGTCGACTATTCGCCCGGCTACCTCGCCGATCACTGGTGCGATCGCGGGCATGTGCTGTACGTGCTCGGAGGCGAGCTGGTGTCGGAACTGCGCGACGGGCGCACCTTCACGCTGACGGCGGGCATGAGTTATCAGGTGTCCGACCTCGGCGACGCTGCTCATCGTTCGTCGACGGCCACTGGCGCCCGGCTCTTCATCGTCGACTGAAGGAAAGTCTCAATGCGTCCGCTTCCGCTGGGCAGCGGATGTCAGTGAGGCGAATGTCTTTCTCCGACTATCTTTTCGATGAGCAATCTGCGCGCCTGTTGTCGCATTTGTTCGGCATAAGCTGCAGCATCGGCGGCGCTATATCGTTGGGCGGTGTTTGCCTCGACCTTTTGCATCTCAGAGTCCGTCCGATAAGTCATACTGATCTGGCGATGCGTCGGACGAGGGGCATGATGGAAGCGGCATAGAGGAAGGCTCTGGCGGAGTTGATGGTAGCCTCGACGTCTTTTGCGAGGCGTCGATTGC
>NZ_JAQGLG010000051.1 GCF_028292965.1 Sphingomonas bacterium
ACATGCCGCCGGGGTCGAGGTCGAGTATCTCAAGCGTCGCGCCGCCGAATTGCACGAGTTCAACCCGATGCTCGGCCACCGCGGGTGCCGCCTCGGCGTCACCTATCCGGAAATCTACGAGATGCAGGCGCGCGCGATCTTCGAGGCGGCGGTCGAAGTGGCGGAAAAGTCCGGCGCCGCGCCGATCCCGGAAGTGATGATCCCGCTGGTCGCGACGCGCCGCGAGCTCGAGTTGATGAAGGACGTGGTCGACAAGGCTGCCCAAGCGGTGTTCGCCGACAAGGGCCGCACGATCGAATATTTCGTCGGCACGATGATCGAACTGCCGCGCGCAGCACTGATGGCGGGCGAGATCGCCGAGGTCGGCGCGTTCTTCTCGTTCGGCACCAACGACCTGACGCAAACCACGCTCGGCGTCAGCCGCGACGACGCGGCGCGCTTCCTGACGACCTATGTCGAGCGCGGCATCTATGCCCGCGACCCGTTCGTCAGCCTCGACATCGAGGGTGTCGGCCAGCTGATCGAACTCGCCGCCGAGCGGGGCAGGGCGACCCGCCCCGACATCAAGCTTGGCATCTGCGGCGAGCATGGCGGCGACCCGGCGAGCATCGCCTTCTGCGAGAAGATCGGCCTCGATTACGTCTCAGCCTCACCCTATCGCGTCCCGATTGCCCGGCTGGCAGCGGCGCAGGCAGCGTTGGCAAAGTAACGGTTGAGCTTCGTGCTCCTGCGAAAGCAGGAGCCCAGGGCCACGGACGGCACGCTGAAACCCTGGGCCCCTGCTTTCGCAGGAGCACGAACGCTTGGGAGAGCCTGAGATGAGAATCCCTGCGTTAGCGTTGCTGCTCCTCGTCACGGTGCCAATATCGACGACCGCCCGCACGCCATCCCCCGCGCGTATCGAAGCCACCGAACTCAACCGCCGCCTGCTCGCCAACCCCTCCGCCACCGCCACGTTACGCCAATGGTGCGCCGAGCACGGCATCGCCGACCCGGTGATCCACGCCGAGGTCATCAAGACCCCGCCACCCGCCGCCACCGCGGCGCAACGCCGTGAACTCCAGGTCGATGCTCGCGAACCGCTCGGCTACCGCCGCGTTCGCCTGGGCTGTGCCGGCCATGTGCTGAGCGAGGCGCAAAACTGGTACGTCCCGTCGCGGCTGACGCCGGAGATGAATGCCACGCTGGATACCAGCGACACCCCGTTTGGTACCGTCGTCGCGCCGCTCCACATCAGCCGCCGCAACCTCGCGGCCGAGATGTTGTGGCAACATGGCAGGAAGCCGCCGCCGCACCTGTTCCGCCACCGCGCACTCGTCCTCGACGCCGGCGGCCACCCCATCGCCGAGGTGATCGAAACCTATCGACGCGAAGCGGTCGCGCTACGCTAGCCATGCGCCTCTCCCGTCGCGGCAGGGGGCAAGAGTCGATTCAACGCAGCCGATAAGCCGGTAACCCTCTGTCGCCCGGTTCTTTCTCATCGTCGAAGCAACAAAACTCCCTGCTCCCGCGGGGCTGACTCCCTGTTGTGTCCAGCCACTCCCTGTTCCCGACGAACAGGGGAGTTGGCCGGCATATGTCTGATAACAAGGCAATAATTCCTGAGCTTTCCCAGCGAGACGGCGCCGGAAAACATTTTCCCCAGGAACAGGGAAAAGCAGGGAGAAGCAGGGAAAGAACAGGGAGCGCGGCACATTGCCGTCGTCCCCCGCCTCGGCGTACGATACGGCGATGAAGCCTTGGCTCCGCTATCTCACCTGCGCCGTCATCGGCACCGTCGCCGGCATCGGCATCGCCGCGCAGACCGTGCGCACCGGCGCGTTCGGTTCGAACGTGGCGACCGGCCCCTGGACCACCGGCACCGATTTCGGCACCGCCCAGGCAAGCGCCAGAACCCGCGCGGTCGTCGCGCTACGCGGGCTGCTCGCTTTGCCCGCGTCGGAAGCGCGCTATTACACCGCCGCGACCGACGACACCGGCCAGCCGCTCGACGGGCGCTGCCGCTATCGCCTGTCGGGGCGCGCCTTGCCGGCGAAATGGTGGAGCATCACCGTCTATGACCGCGCCGGTTATCTGGTGAAGAACGACGCCGGGATATACTCGCTCGGCAGCGCGGCGCTCGGCACCGACGAGCAGGCGCGGTGGAACGTCGTACTCGCGCCCGATCGCCAGCCCGGCCATTGGCTGCCGACCGGCAAGATCGATCATATCGAGCTGACCTTGCGGGTTTACCTTCCCGCAGGCGGCGGTCGCGGCAACCTCACCCGCGCGCAACTGCCCTCGATCACGCGCGAGGCCTGCGCATGATCCGCCGCTGGGGTGCACCGCTGTTGCTCGGCCTGGTGCTGGCCGGCCTCGCTTACCACCTCACGCTGGTGCAGACGCCGCGCCTGCTGATGCGGTTCGCCACTCACCGCATCGCCGGGGCGGCGGGGTACAATGCGCTCTACCAGGCGCCGCTCGCCACGTCGGACTCGCGCGCGATCGTTCGCCCCAGTCCTGATCTGGCCTATTCAAGTTGCCCGTTCGATCTCACGAAAGGCCCAGTGCTGATCGACGTCGCGCCGGTACCCGCTCCCTATTGGTCGCTGTCGGTGTTCGATCCGCGTACCGATGTCGCCTTCGTGCGCAACAACATACAGGCCGGTGGCAAGCCGATCCGCGTCGCATTGATCGGCGAGCGCGGAGGCCAGGCGCCGCCGGGCTATGCGCCGGTGCTGGTCAACGGCAACAGCGGTATCGCGCTGGTCCGCACACTGGTCGACGACCGCGCACGTTTCCCGCAGATCGAAGCGGCGCGGCGTACCAGCCGCTGTGGGTCGATGTCGCCCAGTTGAGGATCAGGCGTCGGCGGTGCCGAAACGCTCATGGAACTCGGCGTCCTTGCCGAAGCGCAGCAGGCCGGCCTGCTCGCGCCACTGCTCGCGCGTGATATAGCCGGCGGGCACGCTGAGCCGCTGCTCCAGCGCCATCTCGTCTTCCTGCGACAGCTGGACGACGTCGTCGAAGCTGGTGACGCCGAGCCCGAACAGCCGGGTGTTCATCACCGAATCGACCCCGCGCATGCGCGTCAGGTCGTCGCGCTTGCCCGCACCGAACCACGCCTTGGCCGGCGCCTCGGCTTCGACAACAGGTTCGGGGGGCAGGTGGGCCGTGGTTTCTGGTTCCGGCGCCTTTACGGGCTCCGCGGCGTGTTCAGCGTCGGCGCGATGCTGGTGGGCGGAATAGGCATTCCAGGCGAGGTGCGCCACTTCGGCCACGGCGGCACCTTCCGCCAGGTGCGCCAGCGTGGCGAAGGTCGATGTCTTGGCCGAATGGTCGTGCGCTTCGGTTTGCGCGACCTCAGAGTGAGGTTCTGGTGCGGCATGCGCCGGTTCGCTCACCGACGGCATTGCCTCGACGACAGGCTCGGCATGTGCCGCGATCTCGGGTTCCGGCGGCTCGACGGCGCGGAGCGGTGTCACGCCGTGGATCGGGGCGGGGGGCAACTCGGTCATCGGCGCGCCGAACGGAGCGATCGGGCGGGCATCGGCCTCGACGGCGGCCGCCTCGGACGCGATCGGCCGCGGTTCCGGCGCGGGTGTCTCCATCGGCGCCTGGCTGGCCAGCGGCACCACGACCGGTGTCTCGGCGCTGCGCGACGAGGATGTTAGTCGTGCGATCTCCGCGAGCGCATCGGAATGCTCCTGCTGCAGCGCGGCGCGTGAGGCCTCGAGCTCGGCGATCCGCTGGCGCGCGTCGCGCAGATCCTGGTCCGCGCGGTCGGCATAGGTCGCGTAGTCCTCGGACTCTTCCCGATACAGCCGGCGCCATTTGCCGCCGCCGGTGAAGCTCGCGATGATGAACAGGAGCGCGGCGATACCGAGCAAAGCGATGATGACGATATTGGTCGGATTGCCTAGCGACATGCGCGTGATCTTCCCCCGAAGGTGCAAGATCCGATGTTGCCGTGAATGACGCGGCGTATCAAGCGCGCTGCTCGCCCTACGGCCCGTGCTTGAAAGCGTCCGAAATCGAGCAGGCTGCCGGCCCGAGGATGACGACGAACAAAGTCGGCAGGATGAACAGGATCAGCGGGATCGTCATGATCGCCGGCAGGCGCGCGGCCTTTTCCTCGGCGCGCATCATGCGTTCGTTACGGAACTCGGCCGACAGCACGCGCAGGGCGGAAGCCAAGGGGGTGCCGTATTTTTCGGTCTGCACCATGGTCGTGACGACGCCCTTCACGGCATCGAGCTTGACGCGCATGGCGAGGTTCTCGAATGCCGCGCGGCGTTCCGACAGGAAGCCCAGCTCGATCGCCGTCAGGGTGAATTCGTCACCCAGTTCGGGATAGGCCTTGCCCAGTTCCCTGGCCACGCGGTGGAAGGCGGCGTCGACGGTGAGTCCCGCTTCGGCACAGATCACCAACAAATCCAGCGCATCCGGCAGGCCCTTGCGGATCGCGTCGGAGCGCTTCTTGATCTTGTTGTTGAGGAAAAGGTCGGGTGCCTTGTAGCTCAGGATGAAGGTGACCGCGACCAGGCCGTAGCGCTTGATCGGGGTCCAGTCGGAAAAGCTGTCGGTGCCGTAGACGAGGTAGACCATCAGGCCGCCGAACACGATCGGCAGCACCAGCCGGCCGAAGATGACCGCGACGGCCCATTCCTTGGAACGGATGCCGGCCTGCATCAGCTTGATTTGCGCCGCCTTGACCTGGCTGTCCTGCAGCACCTTGAGGTTCGACAGCAGCGAACGGATGCGGTCGGTGGTCTGGTTCTGCTTGACCAGTTTGGCGCGGCGCTTGGTCGAGGCGGTGATGCCCGCCTTCAATTGCTCACGGCGCTCGTTGAGCGCTTTTACTCGCTTGGTCATCGGGTCGCGCACCGTGGTGACGGCGTAGATCGCCAGCAGCACGGCAAACGCCGCTACGCCCGAGAGCAGAGTGGCGACCCAGAGGACGTCGACGCCGAGGATCGTGGGGCCATGTGTTGGGTTCATGGCCATCAAATCTCGAAATTGACCATCTTGGCCATGATGAAGGCGCCGATGCCCATCCACAGCAGACCGCCGCCGCCGGCGACCATCAGGCGCTGGTCGGCGAAGAAGTTCTGCATGTAGCTGCCGTTGATCATCCAGATCATGCCGAACACGATGAACGGCAGCGAGCCGACGATGTAGGCCGAGGCCTTCGACTCAGAAGACATCGCCTTGATCTTGAGCTTCATCTGGCCGCGCATGCGCAGCACGGTGGCGAGGTTGGCGAGCGTCTCCGAAAGGTTGCCGCCGGTCTCGCGCTGGATCGCGATGGTGATGCAGAAGAACTGGAATTCGGGCGTGCCCATGCGGTCGGCGGTGTCCTGCAGCGCCGCGTCCATCGTCCGGCCGATCTTCATCTTGTCGGCAACGGTGCGGAATTCCTCGCCGACGGGGCCGTCGAGTTCGTTGCCGACGACCTGAATCGTCTCGCTGATCGGCAGGCCCGAACGCAGGCCCCGCACCAGCAACTCGATCGCATCGGGGAATTTAGAATTGAACTTGGCGCCGCGCCGCTTGATGAAGAAACCGACCGCGAAATGCGGAATGCCGGCGCCCAGGATCAGGCCAATGAACAAGGCGAGCAGGATCGGCAGCCCCTTGAGCGCCAGCAGCATGCCGACGACCAGCGTGATGCCGAGCGTGGCCATGCCGTACTGGCCGACGGTCCAGCTCTTGCCGGTCATCGCCAGGCGCTTTTTGAGCACGGCCGGACGCGGCAGGAAGCGCATTGCGGCTGCGTCCATCTTGGTGCCGCGGCTCTGGGTGATGCGGCGCATCTGCGCCTCGACGATGGCATTGGCCGAGTCGCTGTGACGCGCGCGCAGCGCGGTCATGCGCCGCGCACTGGCGCGTGCCGGGGAGGGGCCGGCAAAAGCGACCGCCAGCAGACCGAGCACCACAAGGGCACCGGCACACAGGAACAGGATCGGCATCAAGGGCATGACGGTATTAAGCGCTCCGCGTCGTTACCGTTCGGTTTATTTGGCTTTCGCCGTCCGCTTCGGCATGAAAGATTTCAGGTCGGCGAACTTGCCGATCAGCGAATTGCCGGTGCTGGTCGGCTTCTTCTTGGCAGCACCCGGCGTCGTGTCCGGCTCATAACCGAGCGCCATCAGCGTGTTGGCGAGCTCGACCATCGGCGCGACCGTCTTCGAGCCCTTGCCGGCCTCGGCGAACGGCTTGCCGAGCTTGGCCGATTGCGCGGCAAGCTTGGGGTCATAGGGCACGAGGATGTCGAGCTTGCGCTCGATCGAGCCTTCGAAGTCCTTGCGGGTGATCTCGAGCTGGCCGCTCGCCTGTACGCGGTTGGCGACGACATAGACCTGGGTCTGCGGCGCGTTCGACTTGAGCCAGGAGAGGATGCGGATCGTGTCGCGCGCCGCCGCCAGGGTCAGTTCGGTGACGATCACCGCGGCCTGAATGTCGGTGATCAGATGCGGATGCTGGACCAGCATGTTGCGCGGCAGATCGACCACGGTGCATTCGAACGCGGCGCGCATCTCTTCCTGCAGCTGGTAGAAGGCGCTGCCGTCGGTCTGGACCGGCGAGTTGATCGGCGCCTCTGCCGACAGGACCGAGAGCGTCTCGCTCGACTTGACCATGGCGCGTTCGATGAACAGCCCGTCGATGCGGCTGGGGTTTTCGATTGCGTCGGTCAGGCCGCGGCCCGGCTCAAGGTCGAGCGCCAGCGCGCCGGTGCCGAAATGCACGTCGAGGTCGAGCAAAGCAGTGGTGCGCTTGCCCTTTTCGCTGAGCATCCAGGCGATCGAGGTTGCCATGGTCGACGCGCCGACACCGCCGCGCGCGCCGATAAAGGCGGTCGCGCAATGCGGGCGCTCGCCACCGGCTTCGGCGGCCTTGGGCGCGTTGAGCGTGACCTGCGCATGGGTGAAGGCCTCGCGCAGCACATCGGGGTTGAGCGGTTTCAGCAGATAGTCCTGGATGCCGCTGACCACGAGGTCGCGGTACAGGCGCACGTCATTGACCTGGCCGGCGGCGATCACGACGGTACCGGGCTCGCATACTTCGGCGAGCGCGTTGATGTCGTTGAGCGGATCGCCCGATTCGGACAGGTCGACGAACAGGATCATCGGGCTGGCCGAGACCGACAGGGACTGCACCGCGTTGCGCAGGCCGCCCTTGTTGACCTTCTCGGGGGCCCAGCCCATTTCGACCGCGACGGGGCGGATCGCCTCGGCGGTGGTCTCGTCGCAAACGAACGCGACGAAGGGTTCACGCTGGCCGACGCGGCCGGAGGAATTGAACGGCGCGTTCATGTTACTTGCCCCCTGCGCTTTCGGACTTCAGCACCGTGCCACCGCCGCCGGTCGGCGCGGCGCGGCGGAACGTATCGATCGCCTTGCTCGACGAGGCGGTGTCGACCGTCTCGGCACCCGGCTGGCCACGCACCAGATCGGCCGGATTGGCGATCATCGCGGCAAGGTTCGAATTGACCGAGCAGCCGTAGTTGGACGTCGTGTGGCTGTCGAAATTAGTGGCGCTTGCGCGGGTGTAATCGGGGCAACCGGGGACGGTCGCCCTGGTCCGGCTGACCACGATACGTGCGGTGCCCGGTGCGATCGGCGCGCCGGTGACCGGCGTCTGGTCCGACAGGATCAGGCCGTAACGCGCGACCTGCGCCGACACATCGTCGCGCACGCCGCCGCCATAGGGGCTGGGATCGTCGATCGCGACATGATCGCCATAACCGAGGTTGAGCGAGGCCATCCAGCCGGCGAGGCGTTGTGATTCGCCCGGCGCGAGGCCGCTGCCCGACGTGTTGACGTCGAACACATAGTCGGTGCGGCTGACCACCGGCTGATGGACCGATTCGAGCCCGCGATTGGCCGTGCCGCCACACGCGCCGAGCAGCAAGGCCGGGGCGAGGGCGGTGGCGATGGTGAGGTTACGCTTGAACATGGGTGTCATCCTCGCGGGCGATCAGAGGGAGAAACCGGGTGCGGCGGCGGCGCCGGCACCCTTCTTGGCTTTGGGCTGCGGCGGCGCAGAGATGGCGGCCGGCTCCTCGCGACGCGGCGCGGGCGCCGGTGTCGGGGCGGGCGCGACCGAGACCGGCGGGGTCGCCGGCAGCACGGGTGCGTTGGCGCCGAAGGCCGGCGCGCCACCCGAGGGAGCCGCGACGCTCGGCGTGGGGCGTTCGCCGCCCGACTTGCCGCCACCCAGTTCACCCATCAGCACGCGGCCGAGATCGGTCGGCGCCTGATAACCATCGGTTGGCAGATGGATGTCGCTGGCAGAGTTGACCGGCTTCACCAGATACGGGGTGATGACGATGACGAGTTCGGTTTCGTCGCGCTGGAAGGCGTTCGAGCGGAACAGCCCGCCAAGGATCGGCACATCGCCGAGGCCCGGGGTCTTGTCGATCGTGTTGTTGTGGGTGTTCGACATCAGGCCGGCGATCATGAAGCTCTGGCCTGAGCCGAGCTCGACCGTCGTCTCGGCGCGACGCGTGGTCAGCGCCGGGATGGTCGTGCCGCCGATCGAGACGGCGCCCTGCGAGGAGAGCTGCGACACTTCGGGGCGAACGCGCAACGAGATGCGGCCGTCGGACAATACCGTCGGGGTGTAGGCGAGACTGACGCCGTACTGCTTGTACTCGACCGACACGGCGCCGAGGCCCTGGCTGACCGGAATGGGGATTTCACCGCCCGCCAGGAAGGTGCCCGTCTCGCCCGACAACGCCGTGAGGTTAGGGTTGGCCAGCGTCGAGACCTGGCCGTCGCGCTCGCCGAGATCCAGCGCGCTCAACACATCGAGGCCGAACAGCTTGCCGGCAAAGCCGAGCGAGGTGCGTGCCGCGCTGGTCGCGAGGTTGGCGAAGTTGAACGCGGTGCCGGTGCCCGGATAGACGAACTGGCCGATCTTGGGATCGAACGGCAGGCTGATCGTGCCGGCCGGGAAGCCGAACTTCGAAGAGGCGTCGAGCATCGGCAGCGTCGAGGTGTCGACCGAACCGATCGTGCCGACCGTGCGGCCCGAGGCGACGCCGAACTGGAAACCGCTGGTGGTGTCGCGGGTCTGCAGATTGACGCCGATATTCTTGACGAAGGTACGGCTGACTTCGGCGAAGCGGACCTGCAGATTGACCTGCAGCGGCGTCGCGGTGCGCAGCCGGTTGACCACGCCGATCTTGAGCATCGCGGCGGCGTCCGACGTATTGACGCCCGGGTTGAGCAGGGCGGTGACAAGGCGTGCGGCCTGGGCGCTGTCGTCGGGCGACTGCACGGTGCCGGTGAGCACTGCGATCTGGCCGACCGTCGTGACACGAATGTCGGCCTCCGGCATGGCAAGCTTCAACATGCGGTCGATCGAGGTCAGGTTCTGGCTGACGCGGACATTGGTCGAATAGATCACCGTGCCGGCGGCGTTGGTGGCGAAGATCGTCGCCTCGCCGAATGCCTTGCCGAACAGCGTGATCTGGTGCGTGTTGCGCACATAGACATCGGCGACATCGGGCGCGGACACCCAAACGTCGGAAACGTTGCCCGGCAGGCTGATCAATTCGCCCTGGCCGATCGACAACAGCACTTCGCTGGTCGGACGCTGGGTGCCCGCAGGATAACCCACATGGGATGAGGGGCGCGCGGCGGCACGTGCCGCGCGCGGCTTCGGCGATCCGGCAACGCCCGCCACGGGCATGCCGGCCACCAGCGCCGTCGCGACCGTGGCGGTCAGCGAGCGATGCAAGAAGCTCTTGATACGCATCTCAGTTATTCCCCCCGACCGGAACTTCGGTCACGTTGTTGCCGCGCACGACGTGCACGACCGGTCCTTTCGGTGCGGCAGCCCCGGGATACCCCCCGGCGCCGGGTGCCGGAGCACCGCGCAATCCATTGATACCCATCGGGTCGACGGGCTTGCCGGGCACGGTGCGGCGCTGGAAGCGCGACACGTCGGCACCGGTGGCGAAGGTCGAGTTGCCGGTCTGCGGTGACGTCGCCACCTGCGCCAGCATGGCCTTTTCGGCCTTGGGATCGGTGCCCTCGGGTACATGAACGTCACCGCTGGCGATTGCCTGCTCCAGTTCCTGGCCATTGTCGGCGAGGCTGCGCAGCGACAGCGACAGCGAGCCGAGCGTCTGCGCGACGGCAATCTGTTCGGCGATCTTGGGCGTCGCCTCGATAGTCACGTTGGAGAAGGTCTTGACCACGCTCTTGCCGTCTTCGCCGGTGGTGTTGTCGGTGCGCTGGTCGGTCGCCAGCACGCGCAGGTTGCGCATCACCGTTTCGGAAACCTTGAGCGGCGGGCCATCGCCGCCACCGGGGACGGTCTGGGTCAGCACGAGATCGATACGGTCGCCCGGAAAGACGAAGCCGGCAACGCCGGTCTGCACCGACACCGGCACCGTGACGGCGCGCATGCCGGGGCCGAGTGCTGCGGCGAGGAAGCCGCGATCGCCCGGCTTGACCAGCGCGCCTTGCGTGATCGGCTGGCCGGCGGTGATGGCGTTGCGCACCACGGTGCCCTGCAGCGACTTCAGGTCGGTCGTCGCCTTGATGTAGTAGGCGCCATCGACCAGTTCCTTGGGCCAGGGCTGGAACTTCAGCGCGGTCGCATCGAGGATCGTGCCGATCGGCAGCGCACGCGTGGCGACGAGGACCTCGGGTCCGTCGATCGGTGCCGAGGCGGCGTTCGCCGCCGGGGCCGCGCTGCCCGAAATCAGGCTGCGCGCCATGAACGCGGTGAGGCCAGCGACGAGGAGCGCGCCTACCAGGAGAATGATCTTGCGACTATCCATGACGTATTAGGCCTTTCAGGCGCGGCGCGATTGATGCCGCGTTAAGCATCACGATAACTGGTTAAAAAGTGGTTCGCGGATCGCGATCAGCCCGGCGAGGGCGATGGCGACGCCGTAGGGTATCTCGATATTGCCGTCCTTGCGCCGGACGAGTCGTTCGATCACCAGCAACACGGTGAGCGCGCCACCGAGCAGCGACATGACGATCAGCATCCAGGCGAGCGCCTGGAACGGCAGCCAAAGCGCCAGCGCACCGATCATCTTGACGTCGCCGCCGCCCATCCAGTTGAAGTAGAAAGCGGCGCAAAACAACGCGAAGACGACACCGCCGATGGCGAGTTGGAGGGCGACGTCCGGGAGGAGGGAAAGGCCGTTCGACCACCACCATAGGGGGGCAAGGGCGAGGATCGCGGCATTCTTCCAATTGGCGATTTCACGGGTGCGCGCGTCTTCGATACCGGCCGATACCAGCAGCAGCACGAGCGCCGCCAACAGCGCCATATTGAGATTGATCCCACCCATCAGGGATTTGTCTAGACGGCATGGCTTTCCAAAAAGTAACCAGCGGCCATGGTATCTCCCACATTGTATCGCCGCGCGATCCCCGCCGGTGCGCGTATCTCGCGCTGGATCGGCCCCGACGGCTGGGACTTTCGTCGTTTCGACTGGCCGGCCGAGGGCACGCCGCGCGGCACCATCCTGTTTCAGGCGGGGCGGGGAGACCTGTTCGAGAAATATCTGGAGGCGCTGGCGCACTGGCATGAGCGAGGCTGGTCGATCACTTCGCTCGACTGGCGTGGGCAGGGCGGCTCTGGCCGCGTCTCGCCCGACCCGCATGTCGGCGATATCGACGATTTCACGACTTATGTCTCAGATATCAGGGCCTTCTGGGCCGAATGGGCACCACGGGCGGTCGGCCCGATCGCCGTGGTGGCGCATTCGATGGGCGCCCATCTGGTGCTTCGCGCGCTGGTCAAAGGTGCGATCGCGCCGGTCGCGGCGGCATTAGTCGCGCCGATGATGGGTTTGCACAGTCCACTGGGCGCGTCGCTTGGCGAGCGTTTTGCGCGGATGCTCGGCGGGGTGGGCAATGCGTCGCGCGCGGCGTGGAAGACCGGTGAATTGCCTGGTGCGCGCGACGCGCGCGAGCATCTGCTGACGCATGATTCGAGCCGCTATGACGACGAAATATTCTGGCACCAGACGAGCCCCGAGCTGCTGCTCGGCCCGCCGAGCTGGCGCTGGGTGATCCAGGCGTTTGCCTCGACCAGGTTGCTGCACGGCGATCGGCGGCTCAAGAGCATGCGTGTACCGGTGCTGATGCTGGTCGCCCTGGCCGACAAACTGGTCGATGCCAAGGCGGCGCTTGCGGTCGCCGCGAAGCTGCCCGATGCGCGCGTCGTGCGCTTCGGCAAGGAGGCGGCGCACGAGTTGCTGCGCGAGGCCGACCCGGTGCGCAATCGCGCGATCGGCGAGATCGACCTGTTCCTCGCCGCGCGCGTGCAGCAGGGCTGAACCATTGGCACGTTACGATATTGCCATCGTGGGGGCGGGAATCGCCGGCGCGAGCATCGCGGCGGCGGTGGCGCCGCATGCCACCGTCGTCATGATCGAGGCGGAGGAGCGGCCGGGCTACCACGCCACCGGTCGCTCGGCGGCCTTCTGGTCCGAAACCTATGGTGGGCCCTGGGTCCAGCCGCTGACCACCGCATCGGAAGCCGCGTTGCGCGCCGGCGGGTTCCTCGATCCCCTCGGCTCGTTGCAGATCGGGCGGCCTGAGGATGGGCCGAAGATCGAGGCTTTCCTGCGCGAATTCGACGGCAGCGGGGTTCCGCTGGAGCCAGTCGACCCGCATGCGTTCATCCCCGGTCTGCGGGCGGCGTGGACGCTGGGCGTGTTCGAACCGACCTGCGCCTATATCGACGTCGCCGCACTCCACGCATTCTATCTCGCGGAGGCGCGGCGGCACGGCGCGGTGCTGTTGCTGAACACGTCTCTGTCACGGGCCGAGCGCGACGGCGCGGCCTGGCGGATCGAGGCGGGCGCCGAGCCGATCGAATCGACGATTCTCGTCGATGCCGCCGGCGCATGGGCCGACCAGGTCGCCGAGCGCGCGGGAGTCGCGCCGATCGGCATTCGCGCCTTTCGCCGCAACATGGTGCAGTTGCGTACCGACCCCGCACCGCCGGCGAAGCTGCCGCATGTCTCCGACATAAGCGGCACCTTCTACTTCAAGCCCGAGGCGGGCGGGCGGCTATGGCTCAGCCCGCATGATGAGATCCCGGCCGAGCCCGGCGACGCGCAGCCCGAGGAACTCGACGTGGCGATCGCCATCGACCGTTTCGAACAGGCGGTCGACTGGCGCGTCACGCGGGTCGAGCATCGCTGGGCGGGATTGCGCAGCTTCGCGCCCGACCGGCTGCCGGTTTACGGCTTCGACCCCCGGGCGCCGGGTTTCTTCTGGTGCGCGGGGCAGGGCGGATTCGGCATCCAGACGGCGCCGGCCGCAGCGGCGCTGGCCGCGTCGGTGTTGCTCGGGACCGCGCCTGAAACCAGTGTCGCTGCGATCGACCCAGCACGATATGCGCCCAGCCGTTTCCGATTGCTGGCGTAACGATCGCCAGGGCGCTAGCTTGTCGGCCTCGACAAATGGAGAGACGAAATGGCCCATAAATTCGTGATCGAGCAGAACAAGGCCGGCGAATATGTCGCCAAGTTCAAATATAACAGCGAGATCATCTTCTGGACCGAGGGCTATACGAACAAGGCCGGCGCCCAGAACGCGATCGATTCGATTCTGAAGAACGGCCCAGGCGCGCCGCATGAGTGAGATTCAATCCCTCTCCCTTTGGGAGAGGGAGGGAGCCGCGAAGCGGCGGAAGGGTGAGGGCAGGATCGGGCGTCGCGTTCCTGACTGTCCTCACCCTTCCCACGCCTTCGACGCGGGCCCCTTCCCTCTCCCAGAGGGAGAGGGATCGATCAGCGCAAGGCATCCGCCGCGTTGCTGGCCAGCCGGTCGGCCCGTTCGTTCTCGGGGTGGCCGTTATGGCCCTTGACCCATTCCCAGTCGATGCGGTGCGGCGCCGCGGCGTCGATCAGCGCCTGCCACAGATCGGCATTCTTGACCGGCTTCTTGTCGGCGGTGCGCCAGCCATTGCGCTGCCAGCCCTTGATCCACTTGGTCAGCCCATCCATCACATAACGGCTGTCGGTCGAAAGCGTCACGTGACAGGGTCGCTTGAGCGCATTGAGACCCTCGATCGCCGCGGTCATCTCCATGCGGTTGTTGGTGGTCAGTTTCTCGCCGCCGGACAATTCACGTTCGGTCTTGCCCGCGCGGATCACCGCGCCCCAGCCGCCCGGGCCGGGATTACCCTTGCAGGCGCCATCGGTGAAGATTTCGACTTTGGTCAGTTCGGTCATGCGAAAAGTGCTGCGCTTTCTTGTTCATAATGGTCGAGCCGGCGCAGATAGGCGAGCGGGTCCTTGCGCGTGACCAGTGCATCGGCCGGCGTGTTCAACCAGTCCCAGGCGCGGGTCAGCAGGAAACGGATACAGGCGCCCTGCGCCAATGTGGGGAGTGCGGCCCGTTCCGCCATTGTCAGGCCGAACGTCGTATCATAGCCTGTAACGAGCGCAGCACCGACCGCGGCATCGCACGGTATGCCTAACGTATCGAACGCCCAGGCCGAGTGCATCACTGCGAGGTCATAGGCGCGGATGTCGGTGCAGGCGAAATAGAAGTCGATCAGCCCGGTGACCCGGTCGCCGAGCATCAGGACGTTGTCGGGGAAGAGATCAGCATGGATCACGGCGCGCGGTAGATGCGCCGGCCAGGCCGCAACGACCCGCTCGACCGAGCTCGAGACGCGGTCGAACAGGCCCGGTGCGATCGAATCGAGATCGCGTCCGCAGCGGGCGAGCAGGTCGACCCAGCCATCGGGGCCGAGCGTGTTGGGGCGTTCCGGTGTGAAATCGGCCAGACCGGCATGCATCCGTCCCATCGCCGCGCCGGCGGCGTGCGCCTGTGCGGGGGTGGGGTGCGATACCGAGACACCGTTCAGGAACTCGATCAGGCAGGCCGGGCGCCCTTCCAGTTCGTGGATTATCGTGCCGTCGCGATCGGGCAGGGCGCGCGGCACGAGATTGCCGCGCGTGGCGAGATGATCGAGCATCGCCATGAAGAAAGGCAGATCGTCGGCCGAGACGCGCTTTTCATAAAGCGTCAGGATGAAGCGGCCGCTGGTCGTGTCGACCAGGTAATTGCTGTTCTCGACGCCCTCGGCGATGCCCTTGGCCGAGACCAGTTCGCCATGATCGAAGCGGGTCAGGAAGCGCGCCAGCGCCTCCGCCGAAACCTGCGTGTAAACCGCCATTGCCGCTTCAAGCTGCTTCGAGGCCGCGTGGCAGCTTGAACGAGACGGTCTCGCGGGTCGCCTCGACCTCTTGCTCGTTGATCGTGAAGCGCTCGGCGAGCTTGGTGACCAGTTCCCGCACCAGCAGCTCTGGCGCCGACGCGCCGGCGGTGAGGCCGAGCGTTTTCACCCCATCCAGGAAATCCATGTCGAGATCGCCGGCGCGCTGGATCAGTCGCGCCGGCGTGCCCTCACGCTCGGCCACTTCGACGAGGCGCAGCGAATTGGACGAATTGGGTGCACCGATCACCAGCATCGCATCGCAGGCACTGGCAATTGCCTTGACCGCGGCCTGGCGGTTGGATGTCGCGTAGCAGATGTCCTCTCCGCGCGGCGCCTGGATCGACGGGAAGCGGCGTTGCAGCGCGGTGACGATGTCGGCGGTATCGTCGACCGACAAGGTTGTTTGAGTGAGGAAGGCAAGGTTGCCGGGATCGGCGGACGTCAGTTTCGCCACATCCTCGAGCGTTTCGATCAGCGTCATCGAACCGTCCGGGACCTGGCCGAAAGTGCCGATCACCTCGGGATGACCGGTGTGGCCGATGAACAGGATATGCCGTCCGTCGGCGACCAGGCGCTCCGCCTGGCGGTGGACCTTCGACACCAACGGGCAGGTGGCATCGAAATAGGATAGTCCGCGGTCGGCCGCCTCGACCGGTACAGCCTTGGGTACGCCATGCGCCGAGAAGATCACCGGCACGCCGTCGGGCACCTCGTCCAGTTCCTCGACGAACACCGCGCCCTTGGCCTTCAATGTATCGACGACGAACTTGTTGTGGACGATCTCATGCCGGACATAGACCGGCGCACCATATTTCTCGATCGCCAGTTCGACGATCTGGATGGCGCGGTCGACCCCGGCGCAGAAACCGCGCGGCGCGGCGATCAACAGGGTCAGCGGCGGTTTGGCGAGGTCGGTCATCGATGACGGGCCCTACGCGATTGCTTGCGCCCGCGAAAGGCGCTTCCTATGGTGATTGTCGTTCCGGGGCCGTGCGTCATGCTTTGCGGCCCCTTCCTGTGTGAATAAGGTGCGTGTGCCCGTGACAGCCTGGAAATCTGCCCTCCCCCTGGTGATTCTGCTTGTGGCGGGGTGCCGGCATACCGGCGAGCTCGACGAGACCGGCGGCATTTCCGCGGTGCGTTCTGCCTGCCCGACCGTGGGCGTGCCGGCGGCGACGGGTGACATTACGCTGTTCGACCCCGTCGGCAGCGTCGATGCCTCGGCGATCGATATCGAGGCGACGATGACCAATGTCCGCTCGACCTGCTTCGACGCGGACGGGCCGGATATCCAGACCAAGATCACCTTCAACATCCAGGCGCGTCGCAACCGCAGCGATGCGGCGCGCGACGTCAGCTTCCCTTATTTCATCAGCGTGGTTCAGGGCGATAGCGCGGTCGTCGCCAAGCGCGTCGGCCATGTCACGGTGCATTTCGATGCCGGCCGTGACCGCGCCACGGCGAGCGGCGAGGCGACCTCGGTCGTGTCGCGCGCTGCGGCGACCCTGCCCGACGACGTCCGCCGCCGGCTGACCGAGAAGCGCAAGGCGGGCGACGAGGATGCTGCGACGGATCCGTTGTCGAAGCCCGAGATTCGCCAGGCAGTGCTGCGCGCCAGCTTCGAGGCGCTGGTCGGTTTCCAGCTGACCCAGGACCAGCTCAAGTACAACGCCACGCGCTGAGGCTAGGCTTCACCGCCTTCTACCTTCCCCGGCGAAGGCCGGGGCCCAGTCGGGGGGACGGTCATGATGATCGTCGCGCTTCGTTACCTAGGCCGCTCCAACTGGGCCCCGGCCTTCGCCGGGGAAGGTAAGGGAAGCAGATTTTCGGCGATCGGCGAACGGCGATTGACTCGCATGCTGCGCCGCGTCAAACCGGCTTGGTCGATGGCGGGCAACCGTCATGGGCACGCGCGGGAGAGACCCTGGACTTGAGCCAGGGCGCCGAAGGAGCAACCGCCCCGGAATCTCTCAGGCAAACGGGACCGCGCGGGCCGAATCGACACTCTGGAAAGCGCTCCGCTTCGGTGGGGCCACCGAAGGTGTAAGCCGTGTTCGCGCGGTGAAAGCTCTCAGGTTCCGTGACAGAGGGGGCGGTGGATCGAAGGCCTTTCGAAGGTCGTTGTCTGCCGTGGCACCCCCGACGACGGAGACGGCATGAGCGACGACACATCCGATAACTATGTCGAAATCGAAACCGAGACCTTGCCGCTCGATGCCTGGCATCGCGCACGCGGCGGGCGGATGGTGCCGTTCGCCGGTTATCACATGCCGGTCCAGTATGAAGGCATCATGGCCGAGCATCTGTGGACGCGCGAGAATGCCGGCCTGTTCGACGTCAGCCATATGGGCCAGTTGCTGATCAGCGGCGATGGCCTGGACGAGGCGCTGGAAACGGTGCTGCCGGCCGATGTGAAGGGCCTGGCGCTGGGGCGGATGCGCTATTCGCTACTGCTCGCCGACAATGGCGGGATCCTCGACGACCTGATGTTGAGCCGCTGGCCGGACAAGATCTACATGGTCGTCAACGGCGCGGTGAAATATGACGATATCGCGCATCTGCGCGAGGAATTGCCCGACGCGATCACCATCAACCAGCTCGACGAGCGCGCATTGCTGGCGTTGCAGGGCCCCAAGGCGTTCAATGCGCTGAAGCGTCACACGACCGGCAAATGGCCGCTCGAGGCGTTGAGCTTCATGATGGGTGGTCCGTTCGAGATCGACGGCGTCGAGGCGTGGATCAGCCGCTCGGGTTATACCGGCGAGGACGGGTTCGAGATTTCGATCGACGCGAGCGAGGTCGAGCGCATCGCCGATCTGCTCTGCGGCGAGCCTGAGGTGAAGCCGATCGGGTTAGGCGCGCGCGATTCGCTGCGGCTCGAGGCAGGGTTGCCGCTCTACGGCCACGACCTCGACCCTGAGACGACGCCGGTAATGGCCGATCTCGGCTTCGCGCTGTCGAAGCGCCGGCGTGAAGAGGGTGGCTTCCCCGGCCATGAGCGGATCATGATCGAGCGCGAGCAAGGCGCAGTGGTCAAGCGCGTCGGGCTGCTGGTCGAGGGCCGTCAGCCGGTGCGCGAGGGCGCCGCCGTGATCGATCATGACGGGTCGGAGGTCGGCAAGGTCACCTCGGGCGGCTTCGCGCCGAGCGTCGGCGCCCCGATCGCCATGGCCTATGTGCCCGCCGCAATGGCCGCGCCGGGCACGAAGATTCAACTGACGCAACGCGGCAAGGTCCATCAGGCGACCGTCACCGCGATGCCGTTTATCCCCCACCGCTACGTTCGCAACGGAGGCAAGTGATGAGCCGTTATTACACCGAAGATCATGAATGGGTCGATGTCGATGGCGATATCGGCACGGTCGGCATTTCCGAATATGCGCAAGGCCAACTGGGCGACATCGTGTTCGTGGACGTGCCGGAAGACGGCAAGTCGGTGACCAAGGGCGACGAGGCCGCTGTGGTCGAATCGGTCAAGGCGGCGTCGGACGTCTATTCGCCGGTGTCGGGCACGGTGCTCGAAGGCAACAGCGCGCTGGCCGACACGCCGGGCCTGGTCAATGAAGACCCCGAGGGCGACGGCTGGTTCTACAAGCTGACGCTGAGCGATCCGAGCGAGGTCGAGGACCTGATGGACGAAGCCGCCTACGAGGCGTTCGTCGCGAAACTCTGATCTTCTTCTTTCCCCCTCCCGCTTGCGGGAGGGGGCAGGGGGGTGGGCTCGCGCTCTCCTCCGACCATTCCGCCCGTGATTGACCGGGCGCCCACCCCCGACCCCTTCCGCAAGCGGGAGGGGGGAGATGCGTGCATGCGTTACCTTCCCCTGACAAACGATGACCGCGCCGCCATGCTGTCCGTCATCGGCGCAAGCTCGATCGACGACCTGTTCATCGACGTTCCCGCCGAGGCGCAACTTGATGGCCCGATCCGCGACCTGCCGATGCATGCCAGCGAATTGTCGGTCGAGCGCCACATGACAAAATTGGCGCGCAAGAACCTCGCCGCGGGGGATGCGCCCTTCTTCCTCGGTTGCGGTGCCTATCGCCACCACGTGCCGGCCTCGGTCGATCACCTGATTCAGCGCGGCGAGTTCCTCACTGCCTATACGCCCTACCAGCCCGAGATCGCGCAGGGCACGCTGCAGATGCTGTTCGAGTTCCAGACGCAGGTCGCGCGTCTGCTCGGCACCGATGTGGCCAACGCCTCCATGTATGATGGCTCGACCGCCTGCTGGGAGGCGATCGGCATGGCGCGGCGGGTGACCAAAAAGGCCAAGGCGATCCTCTCTTCGGGGCTGCATCCACACTATGTTTCCGTGGCGAAGACCATGGCCAAGTTCACCGGCGATTTGCTCGATACCGCCGCACCGGTCCTGACCGCCGATACCGATATCGACCGGCTGATCGCGGCGATCGACGACGATACGTCGTGCGTGGTGGTGCAATATCCCGACATTCTCGGGCGTATCGCCGATCTCCGGCCGCTGGCCGATGCCTGCCATGCGAAGAAGGCGCTGCTGATCGCGGTCGTCACCGAGCCGGTGGCACTGGGCGCGATCACCTCGCCGGGCGAGATGGACGCCGATATCGTCGTCGGCGAAGGCCAGTCGATCGGCGTCGGGTTGCAGTTCGGCGGACCTTATGTCGGGCTGTTCGGCTGCAAGGAGAAGTATCTCCGCCAGATGCCGGGGCGGCTGTGCGGCGAGACGGTCGATGCCGATGGCCGGCGCGGCTTCGTGCTGACGCTGTCGACCCGCGAGCAGCATATCCGTCGCGAGAAGGCGACCTCGAACATCTGCACCAACTCCGGCCTGTGTGCGCTGGCCTTCTCGATCCACATGACATTGCTGGGTGAGGCGGGTTTGCGCGCGCTTGCGATTACCAACCATCACGGTGCCGTCGCTGCGGCCGAGCGGCTGGCCAAGGTGCCGGGCGTGAGCCTGGTCAATGACGGCTTCTTCAACGAGTTCACGCTGAGGCTGCCGGTCGAGGCGCGGCCGGTGGTGCGCACGCTGGCCGAGCGCGGCATTCTCGCCGGCGTGTCGCTCGGGCGGCTTTATCCGGACGAGGACGGCCTCGCCAACGGGCTGGTCGTCGCGGTGACCGAAACGACCACGGCGGAGGATGTCGAAACCCTTGCCGCCGCGTTGCAGGAGGTGCTGGCATGAGCGTCAACGCAAGTGGTTGGCGCCCGGAGCGCCCCGAGGCTGGCAGTTCGACCGCGCCGACCTTCACCGGCAACAAGGCGCTGATGCTGGAAGAGGCGCTGATCTTCGAGATCGGTTCGACCAAGACGACGGGTGTGGATTTCGATTCTATCCTCCCCGGCACGGGGAGGGGGACCGCCAGCGAAGCTGGTGGTGGAGGGGGCTCTCCACTTGAGACAGCGCTTGGGGGAACCCCCCTCCACCATCCTTCGGATGGTCCCCCTCCCCGTGCCGGGGAGGATCGGCTGGGCAGCCTGGCGCGCAGCGCGCCGATCGGCCTGCCGGGCCTGTCGGAGCCGGAGACGATCCGTCACTATACCCGCCTCTCGCGGCAGAATTACGCGATCGATCTCGGGCTGTTTCCGCTCGGCTCGTGTACGATGAAGCACAACCCGCGCCTCAACGAGAAGATGGCGCGTTTGCCCGGCTTCGCCGACGTTCACCCGCTCCAGCCGGTCGATACGGTGCAGGGCGCGCTGGAGGTGATCCATCAACTGGCGCACTGGCTGGTCACGCTGACTGGCATGACCTCGGTGGCGATGAGCCCCAAGGCCGGCGCGCATGGCGAATTGTGCGGCATCCTCGCGATCAAGGCGGCGCTGGAGGCGAAGGGCGAGGGGCATCGCAAGACCATCCTTGTGCCGGAGAGCGCGCACGGCACCAACCCGGCGACTGCGGCCTTTGCCGGCTATGCGGTGGAGGATATTCCCGCGACCGCCGATGGCCGCGTCGACACCGCTGCGCTGGTCGCGCGGCTCGGGCCGGACGTGGCGGGGGTGATGATCACCAACCCCAATACCTGCGGGCTGTTCGAGCGTGACCTGAAGACGATCTCCGACGCGGTTCATGCCGCCGGCGGGTTCGTCTATTGCGACGGGGCGAACTTCAACGCCATCGTCGGCCGCGTGCGGCCGGGCGATCTCGGCGTCGATGCGATGCATATCAACCTGCACAAGACCTTCTCGACGCCGCACGGCGGCGGCGGGCCGGGTTCGGGGCCGGTAGTGTTCTCCGCCGCGCTGACGCCCTTCGCGCCGCTGCCGTTCGTCGAGAAGCAGGGCGACCAGTTCGTGTTGGTCGAGGAAGAGACGGCGGGCGAACATCACGGCCAGAGCTTTGGCCGGATGGTCGCGTTCAACGGTCAGATGGGCATGTTCACGCGCGCCCTGACCTATATCCTCAGCCATGGCGCCGACGGCCTGCGTCAGGTCGCCGAGGATGCGGTGCTCAACGCCAATTATATCCTGCGTTCGCTCGACACGGTGCTCGACGCGCCGTTCGGGGCGTCGGGGCCGTGTATGCACGAGGCGTTGTTCTCGGACGACAATCTCGCCGAAGGCTTCTCGACGATCGACGTCGCCAAGGGACTGATCGACGAGGGCTATCACCCGATGACGATGTATTTCCCGCTCGTCGTGCACGGCGCGATGCTGGTCGAGCCGACCGAAACCGAGAGCAAGGCGGGTATCGACCAGTTCATCGGCGCGCTGCGCTCGGTCGCGGAGCGTGCCAAAGCGGGCGATGTAAGCCTCAAGTCGGCGCCGCACTTCGCGCCGCGCAGCCGGCTCGACGAAACGCTGGCGGCACGCAAGCCGGTGTTGGTGTGGAAGGATCCCGAGCTGGCGGTGGCGGCGGAATAGGGCTGGAGGCGGTGCCATAGACTGCTATAGCAGCGGAAATCGAGGGGGATTTTCCGGTGCAAATTCATACCGCGCAGCCTTCCGGCCTGCTGCAATACGCCATTCCGATCGTCATCGCTGCGGTCGTCCTGACGCTGCGCGCGCGGCGCATGACACAGGTCCGCCCGCTCAAGCCCGAGCAATTGTGGATCGTGCCCGCGGTCTATTTGGCGATCGTCGTGGCGCTGTTCGTGATGACGCCGCCGAACGCGATCGGCTGGCCGATTTGCGCCGCCGCACTTCTCGCGGGTGCGGCGATCGGCTGGCAGCGTGGCAAGACGATGCACATCGAGGTTCATCCGGAAACCGGGACGCTGAACCAGAAGGCGTCGATGGCTGGAGTGATGTTCCTCGTGGTGCTGTTCGCGATCAAGTTCGCCGCCCAGACGGGCACGCATGCCTTTCATGTCAATGTCGCGGTGCTCACCGACGCGTTTGCCGCACTGGCCCTAGGCATGTTCACCATGACCCGCGTCGAAATGTATGTGCGCGCCAAGCGGTTGCTGGAGGCGGCGCGCGCCTGATCGGGTCGTGTGACAAAATTATCCAACGCCTGACCCACGCGTCCCCAGCGTAGGGCGGGAAGATGGTGAGGCGAATTATGTCACATGTCCACGGGCGTGGATGACGCGCATCGCGACTGACCCAAGGGACAGGTTGGCGACAGGTCGTGCATGGGATAGGGCACGCCCGGGCTAGAGGGCGACGGTTGCGCATTCGATGGTTGCCGCATCAGATCTTGTCGCACACCCGTTGCGCGATCGTGTACTTCACGAAATCCACGCACGGCCGTTCGCCGCGCTGCCGATCCCGTGCCGGATCAGCCATTTCGCCTTCCTGACCGACGCGGTGCAAGGTGGCGCCGATCGCGCCGCGCTCGCGGGCTTGCGGGCGCGCAACGGGCTGGCGCCGCTCGCCGCCGATGCGCGGCACGCGCGGATGCAATTGGGTGAGGTGGCGCTGCGTTGGGAACAGCATGGCGAGTTCACCACCTATAGCTGGGAGAGCGCCGATGTCGTGCCGCCGTCGTTCTGGCCAGGCGACCACGCCCCGCCCGGCCCGTTGATCGCCGCCGCGGCGCTGACCTTGTCGCGCGATGTCGATCTGGCGGCGTTGTTCCCGGGTGCCGATGCGGCGGTGTCGATGCTCGGCGAGGGCAAGGCGCGCATTGCGACCGACTTTGCCGCAGACGGCGACGGCTTCGTGCGTATTGCGGTCGATCCGGGGACGCTCAAGGGCGATCTCGCCGGGCCGCTCGCACAGCGGCTGCTGGAAATCGACACCTATCGCACACTGGCCTTGCTCGGCCTGCCCGAGGCGCAGCGCGTCGCGCCATTGATCCAGCGTATCGAGGCGGCGCTGCCATTGCTGCTCGAGCAGATCCACACGAGCAACGGCCTCACCGACAGCCGCGGCCTTCTTGACCGGTTGTCGACGCTCGCGGCAGAGCTGGAGGAAGCGAGTGCCGCCTCGGCCTTTCGCTTCGGCGCGACGCGGGCCTATGCCGAGCTGGTCGAGCTGCGTCTCCAAGCGATCGGCGAGGTGTCGGGCGGGCGTAGCTGGGCGGGGTTCCTGAGCCGGCGGTTGCATCCGGCAATGCGCACCTGCCGGACGATCGAGGCGCGACAGGCCGATCTCTCGCTCAAGCTGTCGCGCGCCGCGCAATTGCTCAGGACGCAGGTCGAGGTCGATCTGGCGCATCAGAATCGCGATCTGCTGGAGGCGATGAACGAGCGCGTCCGGCTGCAGATCCAGGTGCAGCAGGCGGTCGAGGGCCTGTCGGTCGTCGCGATCACTTATTATGCGGCGAGCCTGGTGCATCTGGTGCTCGAAGGCGTGGACCGTGCATGGCTGCCGCTCAGCCCGGTCGCGGGCACGGCGCTGGCGGTGCCGGCGATCGCGCTGATCGTCACCTGGCTGATCCGCCGCTTGCGGTCACGGCATGTGTTGCCGGAGGCGCCGCGCGGCTGAGGAACTCAAACCTGCGCCACCGCGCGGTCGGTCTTTTCGCGGCGCAAGCGGTGTTCGCGCCATACGATGTACAGGCCGCTGGCGATGATGACCGGCGCGCCGGCCCAGGTCGCACCATCGGGTAACACGCCGAACAGCGCCCCGCCGTAGAGCGCCGCCCAGATCAGGCCGGTATAATCCATCGGTACGATCGCCGCGATCGGGCCGGCATGGAGCGAGGCGGTCATCAGCAGCTGTGCCGCGCCGCCGACCAGACCGACCGCGACGAGCAACAGCCATACGCTCGGTGCATGCGGTGTGGCGTAGAGCGCGAAAGCGATGCCGAGCGGCGGTACCGACAGGGCCGAGAACCAGAAGACGATGGTCGGCGCGCTTTCGGTCTTGCCGATCTGCCGCAGCAGAATCGCGACGCTCGCGCTGAGGAACGCACCCATCAGCCCGGTGAAGATACCCAGCGGCGCAACCAGGCCCGAGCCGGGCTGGGTGACGATCAAGACCCCGGCAAAGCCCAGCGCGACGGCGCCCCAGCGATGCCAGCCCGTCGGCTCGCGCAACACCAGCGCGCCGAGGATGGTGGCGAAAATCGGCAGGGTGAAATTGAGTGTGGTCGATTCGGCGAGCGGCAGCAGCAGCAAGGTACCGAACACAAAACACATGCTGACCAGTCCGATCGCGGTGCGCAGCACATGGGCGCCGAAATGCGCCGTGCGAATCGTCCGTAGTCCCGGGCCGAGCCAGATCCAGAACGTGACCAGCGGCAACGCGAAGGTCTGACGAAAGAACATGATTTCCGCGAGATGCGCGCCCCGGTTCTCGGCCAGTTTGATCAGCGCGTTCATCAGCGAAAAGGCCGCGACAGAGCCGAGCCGCAGCATGATGCCCGACAGGACATGGTCCTCCTGCGAAGCACCTATCGTCACGGCAATCAACTCTGGCGCGTTATGAGATAGCCATAGATGTTATCTGCTTTGACCGCTTCGAGATCGTTAAGTGCCCGATCATAGGCGAGGCCAGCCTTGCACTTGAACTGCGCATCGCCGGATGCGAGGCCCTGCGGTGTCAACAAACGGTCGGCCTCCTCATGTGTGAGGCCTTGGCCGATCATGCCGGATGCGATTGATTGAAGGTCGGCGCGCGCCGGGGCGGTGAAGCTGCGATTGGCCGGGTGATCTCGGCCTGCCGCCGCGGTCGCCCATAGGGCCAGGCGCATCGCGAGAACCTTTTCCTGTAGATCATCGTTATTCAAAGGACCGGTTTTTCCGTCCATTGTGTAGCGGGCACAGTTGGGGACGTCTTGCGCGGCCAGCGCCGCGACAAGGTCGATCTCGGCCCGGCGATAGACGGCAAATGCATCGTGCGGCGCTTGCGCCACGGAGAGCCGGTGCCGCAATTCTGCAGTGTTGACTGTGTCAGCCAAGGTTTCGGCGATCTGCTCCGTCGAGGCGCCATCGCCGGCCTTTTTCACGACGATCCGCTTCAGATTGTCGAACTCGTCCGGAAAGGTTTGCTTGATCGTAGCGAAAAGCTTGCCGCCTTCCGGGTCGGCGAGCAGTTCGCGCTCCGCGGATTCGGGCGTCGACAGCCTGCTCATCGGGCTATTGCCGGCGCGGCTCGCGCAATAGCCGAGCATCGCGAGCAGCACGACGATGCCGACCCATTTCGAATTGCCGCGGTAACTGTCTTGCCGATAGCTCATGGAAGGCCCCCCGTTCACCTAGCATCGGGTGATCGCCGCGCCAGTCAATCCCCCGAATCCCGGTATTTGACCGGCCGGCCAATGCGGCTAGAGCGCTGCGCATGATCAAGCGCGCACTCAACGTCACCCGCGGAGCCAATTTCGCCGAATGGTACCAGGCCGTCATCACCGAGGCCGACCTTGCCGAGGAGAGCGGGGTGCGCGGGTGCATGGTCATCCGGCCATGGGGTTACGGCATCTGGGAGCGTATCCAGCGCCTGCTCGACGACCGGATTAAGGCGACCGGTCATGAGAATTGCTATTTCCCGCTGTTCATTCCCTTGTCCTATTTCGAAAAAGAAGCGGAGCATGTCGAAGGCTTCGCTAAGGAAATGGCGGTGGTCACGCATCACCGGCTGATCAGTGACGGCAAGGGCGGGCTCGTGCCCGACCCTTCCGCCAAGCTGGAAGAGCCGCTGGTCGTACGCCCCACGTCTGAGACGGTGATCGGCGCGGCGTTCGCGCGCTGGGTGCAGTCATGGCGCGATCTTCCGGTGCTGATCAACCAATGGGCGAACGTCGTGCGCTGGGAGATGCGCACGCGCATGTTCCTGCGCACCAGCGAGTTCCTGTGGCAGGAAGGCCATACCGCGCACGCCTCGGCCCAGGAGGCGCGCGAAGAGACGCTCAAGATGCTCGAAGTCTATCGCAGCTTTGCCGAGGACTGCCTCGCTTTGCCGGTGGTGGCGGGCGAGAAGCCGGAGAATGAGCGCTTCCCCGGCGCGGTCGCGACCTATTCGATCGAGGCGATGATGCAGGACGGCAAGGCGCTCCAGGCGGGCACCTCGCATTTCCTCGGCACCAATTTCGCCTCGGCGCAGAATATTCGTTTCCAGAATGCCGGCGGCGAGTTCGAGCTGGCCAATACGACGAGCTGGGGCGTGTCGACGCGGATGATCGGCGGCGTGATCATGGTCCATGGGGACGATGACGGCCTGCGCGTGCCGCCGCGCATTGCGCCGTGGCAGATCGTCATCGTGCCGATGCTGCGCGACCAGCCCGAGGATCAGGCGACGATCGATTATTGCAAGACCTTGCAGGCCGAGCTTGCCGCGCTGTCGTCGCTGGGTGAGCCGGTGCGGGCGCTGCTCGATCTCAAGCCCGCCAAGGCCGCGACCAAGCGCTGGGGCTGGGTCAAGAAGGGCGCGCCGGTGATCATTGAGGTCGGCGGGCGCGATGTCGCCGGCGGCAATGTCTCGGTGGTGCGGCGCGATCGGCTTTATCGCGAGGACGGCAAGCTCGACAGCGCGGTCGTCGCGCGGGGCGATTTCGTCGCGGGTGCGGCGGCGATGCTGACCGATATCCAGGCGTCGCTCCATGCCGAGGCAGGCGAGCGGCTGCGCGCCAATATCGCCAAGGCGAGCGATTTCGCGGAGGTCGAGAAGCATTTCGCGGATGGCGCGAAGAATCCGGGCTGGCTCGAAGTGCAATGGTCGAAGCCGACCGGCGCCGAGCTCGACGCGGTGGTCGCACGGCTCAAGAAGCTCAAACTGACGGTACGCAACGTGCCGACCGATGCGGCGCCGGTCGATGGCGCCTGCATCTTCAGCGGCGCACCGGCGGTCGAACGGGTGCTGATCGCCCGGGCTTACTGACCCGGCGTGTTCGTCGACGTCCATCTCGCGCGCGTCAAACAGGCCTTTGCGGCGCAGTTCACGGCGGATCGTGACGGCCACATCTATCGCCGCGGACAGCGCGGGCCCGGCATCAGGGTGACGGCGGCAGAGCGTGATCGTTTCGTCGAAACGTTCGAGCGGGGTGTCATTCGCCTCGCCTGGAGCATGGTGCTTGCCGCGACGCTCCTGCTCGGTGCGCTGGCGTTGTTTTCGATCGAGCTGCCATGGCCTTTGTCGGGGCACGAGGAAGCCGTTGCGACGTTGCTCCTCATCGCGTCGTTCATGCTGGCATGGTGGTGGATCCGTAACGCGCCGATGCGCGCGCTCGAACGTCGCGCGACGATCGATCAAGGGCTGCCGGTCGCCAATTACCGACGCGCGATGCTGGTGGCGATGCCGTGGTCGATACCGGTCATCGCTGCGCTGTTCCAGGTCGCGCTGATCGTGCGCGTGGCGGTTTTCGAGCCCGACCCGTTCGGCCGGCAGCAATGGAGTTATTATGCGGTCGCTGCTGTCGGCCTCACCGGCATGGCGGTGATCGCCTGGTTCAAATGGCGGGCGAGCCGCTGACCTGAGCGGAAGCGGCGCGGGCCATTCTACCCGCGCCTGTTCCCATTAGCGGCAGCGTACGTTGCCGCGATCGATCGAGCGCCCGAGCAGGGCGCCGCCGGCGCCGCCGATCAGCGCGCTGAGCGTGTCGCCGCCGACCGCGCCGCCGAGCAGGCCGCCCGCCACGGCACCCATCACCAGACCGGTCGAGCCGTCGCTGCGCCGGCAATAATAACGGCCGTCATGGCCGCGGTAGATGCGGTCGTTGCGGCTCAGTCGGCGCTCGCGATAATTGCCGCCATTATAATGGTCTGCGGGATCCCAGCCACGCCCGCGGTCGCCATCCCAGCGATTGTCGTTGTGGCGCTGGGCGACGGCAGCGGTGGGCACCGCGGCCGGGGTGACGACGGCGGCAGCGAGCATCGCCGCGAGAATCTGCTTTTTCATGTTGCTCTCCGTTGATCGAGATCAACACAACCTCGCGCGGGTGAAGTGGTTTCAAAAGTACCGAATCGGCCTCGTGGGCGATCAGTGATCGCCGGCCGTACCGACATGAATCGTGCCGCGCCGTTCGGCCAGCCGGACCTGGCGGTGGCGCTCGGCATAGCCGGCGCGCTGGTCGTCATCGCGGGCGTCATGACAGGCCGGGCAGGCCACCCCTTCGCGATAGAGCGGCGAGGCGCGGTCTTGCGGGCTGACCGGCATGCGGCAGGCGCGGCACAGGCTGTGCGACCCCGCGCTCAGGCCGTGACCGATCGCGACGCGCTCATCGAACACGAAGCATTCGCCTTCCCAGCGACTCTCGGCTTCCGGCACCTGTTCGAGATAGGCGAGGATGCCGCCCTTGAGGTGATGGATGTCGGTGACGCCTTCCGCCTTGAGCAGAGCGGTGGCTTTCTCGCAGCGGATGCCTCCGGTGCAGAACATCGCCACGCGTTCGGCGCCGGCGATCTCTTCGCGATGCTCTTCCACCCAGGCGGGGAAGTCGCGGAAGCTGGCGGTTGCCGGGTCGATGGCGCCCATGAAGGTACCGATCTTCACCTCGTACTCGTTGCGCGTATCGATGAGCAGGGTGCCGGGTTGTGCGATCAACGCATTCCAGTCTGCCGGTGCGACATAGTCGCCGGTGGCCAGCGGATCGAGGTCGGGCATGCCCATGGTGACGATCTCGCGCTTCACCCGCACCTTCATGCGCAGGAAGGGCATCTTCGCCGCACTCGACCATTTGACATCGAGATCGGCGCAGCCGGGCAGGGCGCGCAACTCAGCGACGACGCGCTCGATCGCATCGGGCTGACCGGCGATCGTGCCGTTGATGCCTTCGTGCGCGAGCAGCAGCGTGCCCTTGATGCCTTCCGCCGCGCATAGGTCCGCAAGGCGCTTTCGGAGCGCGTTGAGGTCGTCGAAACGTGCGAAGCGGTAGAGGGCGGCGACGCGGATCATCCCAGTTTCGCCCAGGCCTTTTCGAACGCTGTGCGCTGCGCGGCGGTCAGCGTCAGGCCGACCTTGCTGCGGCGGTCGAGCGCATCGGCGGCGGTACGCGCCCATTCCTTGTCGCGCATCCAGTGCGCCTCGACCTCGGTGATGCCACCGCCGAGATCGGCGCCCATGCCGGCCTCATCCTTTACCCCGTCGAGCAGGGTGGCGAGCATAGCGCCATAGGCGTGCGCCATGCGCGTGGCGCGGGCGGCACCGAGATAGGGCCAGGTGAGATTCACCTGAGCGAGGAAATGGTTGAAACCGGCGATCGCGCCGCCGGGGAAGACGCGCATCCGCGTGACCTGATGCTGCTCAAGGCCAATCGCTGGACCGAGCTTGCCCATCGCTTCTTCCGCGAGATGGCGCGCGGTGGTGATCTTGCCGCCGAACACGCTGAGCAGGGGCGGACCGTTCGTATCGAGTTCGAGGACATATTCGCGCGTGACTTCCTTGGCCTCGCTCGCGCCGTCGTCATAGAGCGGCCGCACGCCGGACCAACTCGATGTCACATCGGCGGGGCTGATCTGGCTGACGAAATGCGTGTTCACAGCGTCGCAGAGATAGGCGATCTCGCTGTCGTCGATCTTCGCATCTTCCGGCGCGTCGACCGGGATATCGGTGGTGCCGATCTCGGTCTGGCCTTGCCAGGGAATGGCGAAGATGATCCGGCGGTCGGGCAGTTGCAATATATAGGCGTGGTCGCCTTCGTAGAGTTTGGGCACGACGATGTGGCTGCCCTTGACCAGCCGGACGTTGCTCCTGGCGTTCACGCCGAGCCGTTCGAGCAGCAGATGCACCCATGGGCCGCCGGCATTGACCAGCGCGCGGGCCTCGACCGTGCGACCGTCGGACAGGGTGGCCTGCCACGCGCCATCCTCACGCCGGGCGCTTTCCAGCGCGACGCCGGTGACGATCTCGGCGCCATTGTCCCGCGCGTCGATCGCGTTGAGCACGGTCAGCCGCGAATCGTCGACTTGCGCGTCGGAATAGACGAAGCCGCTGCCGCCCCCTTTGAGCGGTGCCTTATATAGAGTGTCTGTCTTGCGCAGGCCACGCGATCGAGCGAGCGACATCTTTCCGCCGAGGAAATCGTAGAGATAGAGCCCGATCCGCACCATCCACCACGGCCGTACGGCATTCTCCTGCGGCAGCACGAAGGTGAGGGGGCGGATGATGTGCGGCGCGGCATGGACCAGCCGTTCGCGTTCGCGCAGCGCCTCGGCGACCAGCTTGAACTCATAATATTCGAGATAGCGCAGGCCGCCATGGATCAGCTTGGTCGACGCCGAAGAGGTATGCGCGGCGAGGTCATCGCGCTCGACGAGCAGGACCTTGAGACCGAGCAGCGACGCCTCGCGCGCGATGGCGCAGCCGTTGATGCCGCCCCCGATGATGAGAAGATCGTATGTCACCGCTGTCATATATCGTGCGACTTTCCGGAATGCCACCGCTCGACCGTGCGATGGACCGAAGCGAGCGCCGTATCCGGCAACGCGCCCGGATCAAAGGCCTCAGCCTGTTCGATCTCCAGATTGGGGCGAAAATGATAGTCGGCGTCGGTCACGATGAAGAAAGTCGGGTAAACCTGACCGGGGCGCGTTCTTTCGCGTTCCTCTTCGCCTCGGGTAATCTTGCCCCAGCGATGCAGCCCGATCTCTTCGCCCAGTTCGCGGATGATGCCTTGCTCCGGAGTCTCGCGTCGTTTCAGACCGCCGCCTGGAAAATGCCAGCCCGGCAAATAGGAATGCCGCACCAGCACGATCTGGCCCGTAGGCGTGACGACCATCGCCTTGACGCCCTTGCCGTCGATGCCGGTCATGCGCCGCGCCGCCTGCAGTCCATGATAGACCGTCGTCATGACGATCCTGGTTGCGATGGTTTGAAGGTTTTGCAGAAAAGCGGCATGAGGCATTTGGGTCCATCAGCCCGCCGGGCCGGATGATCAAGGGCGAAGCTGCGATCGGCGCGATACCGTCTCGCCATTGACCAGCCGTGAGTCGCTATGTATAGGCGCGCCCGTCCGGACAGGGCTCGCTCCTTGTCCAGACGCGCTTGAACATTGCTGGATACACCCGGACCCGGGGGGTCGAAATGGCCGCCGTGGTCCTTTTGCTATTCCCGTTGTTTTTGGCTCCAGCAAAGTAACCATTTGAAAGGTGAAGGGCTTCATGCCGACGATTAACCAGCTGGTCCGCAAGGGCCGCGATCCGCAGAAGGCCAAGTCGAAGGTCCCTGCGATGGAACAGAACCCGCAAAAGCGCGGTGTCTGCACCCGCGTCTATACGACGACCCCGAAGAAGCCGAACTCGGCTCTGCGCAAGGTGGCCAAGGTTCGCCTGACCAACCAGCGCGAAGTCATCAGCTACATCCCGGGTGAAGGGCATAACCTGCAGGAGCACTCGGTAGTGCTGATCCGTGGCGGCCGCGTTCGCGACCTTCCCGGCGTTCGCTACCATGTTCTGCGCGGCGTGCTCGACACACAGGGTGTCAAGGATCGTCGCCAGTCGCGTTCCAAGTACGGCGCCAAGCGTCCGAAGTAAGCCGGTCGGCTTTTCCAACCGACGCAAGTCGGCACCTGGATAGCTCGATCCCAGATGGCTGAAGTTTAGAAGGAAGATTGAAATGGCACGTCGTCGCAGGCCCGAAAAGCGGGTCATCCTGCCTGATCCCCAATATGGGGATGAGGTTCTCTCCAAGTTCATGAACAGCGTCATGCTCGACGGCAAGAAGTCCGTGGCAGAGCTGATCGTCTATGGTGCGCTCACGACTGTCGAGCAGCGCGCCAAGAAGGATCCGATCGGCGTGTTCCACGAGGCGCTGGCCAATGTGAAGCCGGGCATCGAAGTGCGCAGCCGCCGCGTCGGTGGTGCGACCTATCAGGTTCCGGTCGAAGTGCGCCCCGAGCGCGCCCAGGCCCTGGCGATCCGCTGGCTGATCACTGCCGCCCGTGCGCGCAGCGAGAACACCATGTCGGCTCGCCTGTCCGGTGAATTGCTCGATGCGTCGAACAACCGTGGCAACGCGGTCAAGAAGCGCGAAGACACGCACCGCATGGCCGAAGCCAACCGCGCGTTCAGTCACTATCGCTGGTAACGGCGGGGGCCGTCAGGCCTTCTTCCGATAACAGCGACGTTCCCGGCCTTTAACCGGTAACAAACGCAACTATATGATGGGGAGCCCGGATCGTCCGGCTCCCCACATCGCTAAGGAAACACCGACCATGGCCCGCAGCCATCCGCTCGACATGTATCGTAACATCGGCATCATGGCCCATATCGATGCCGGCAAGACGACCACGACCGAGCGCATCCTTTACTACACCGGCAAGTCCTACAAGATCGGCGAAGTGCATGAAGGCACCGCGACGATGGACTGGATGGAGCAGGAGCAGGAGCGCGGGATCACGATCACGTCCGCTGCGACGACGTGTTTCTGGAACGATCACCGCATCAACATCATCGACACCCCCGGGCACGTCGACTTCACCATCGAAGTCGAGCGTTCGCTGCGCGTGCTCGACGGTGCCGTGGCTTGCTTCGACGGCGTTGCCGGCGTCGAGCCGCAGTCCGAAACCGTATGGCGTCAGGCCGAGAAGTATCACGTGCCGCGCATGTGCTTCGTCAACAAGCTCGACCGCACCGGTGCCAATTTCAACATGTGCGTCGAGATGATCAAGGATCGCCTCGGTGCGCGTCCGGCGGTGCTGTATTTGCCGATCGGCCTCGAAGGCGACTTCAAGGGCCTGGTCGATCTGGTCGAGAACCGTGCGATCATCTGGCTCGAAGAGTCGCTGGGCGCGAAGTTCGAATATCAGGACATCCCTGCCGACCTGGCCGATGCCGCCGCGACCGCCCGTTCCGAGCTGATCGAGATGGCCGTCGAGCAGGACGACGACATCATGGAAGCGTATCTGGAAGGCAATGAGCCCGACTCCGCGACGCTGAAGAAGCTGATCCGCAAGGGCACGCTGAACTTCTCGTTCGTGCCCGTGCTGTGCGGCTCGGCGTTCAAGAACAAGGGCGTGCAGCCTTTGCTCGACGCCGTGGTCGACTATCTGCCGAGCCCGCTCGACGTTCCGGCCATCAAGGGCCTGAGCCTCGACGGCAAGAGCGAGGATTCGCGCGCCGCCGACGACAACGCACCGTTCTCGGCGCTGGCGTTCAAGATCATGAACGATCCGTTCGTCGGCACGCTGACCTTCGCCCGCATCTATTCGGGCAAGCTCGAGACCGCGTCGCAGGTCCTGAACTCGGTCAAGGACAAGAAGGAAAAGGTTGGCCGCATGTTGTTGATGCATGCGAACAGCCGCGAGGACATCCAGGAAGCATTCGCCGGCGACATCGTCGCGCTGGCGGGCCTCAAGGATACCACGACGGGTGACACGCTGTGCGCGCAGAACCTGCCGATCATCCTCGAGCGGATGGAATTCCCCGAGCCTGTGATCGAGCTGTCGGTGGAGCCGAAGACCAAGGCCGACCAGGAGAAAATGGGCATCGCCCTGAACCGCCTGGCGCGCGAGGATCCGTCGTTCCGCGTGTCGTCGGACGCCGAGAGCGGCCAGACCATCATCAAGGGCATGGGCGAACTCCATCTCGAGATCCTGGTCGATCGCATGCGTCGCGAGTTCAAGGTCGAGGCCAATGTCGGCGCGCCGCAGGTCGCGTATCGCGAATATCTCGGCAAGCCGGTCGAGCTGAGCTATACCCACAAGAAGCAGTCGGGTGGTTCGGGTCAGTTCGCCGAAGTGAAGGTCAAGGTCACCCCCGGTGAGCGTGGCTCTGGCTTCGTGTTCATCGATTCGGTCAAGGGCGGCAACGTGCCGAAGGAATATATCCCTTCGGTCGAGAAGGGCATGCGCGAGACCGCCGAGACCGGATCGCTGATCGGCTTCCCGATCATCGATTTCTCGGTCGAGCTGATCGACGGCAAATACCATGACGTCGACTCGTCGGCGCTGGCATTTGAAATCTGCGCGCGCGGTTGCATGCGTGAAGCGGCACAGAAGGCAGGCATCAAGCTGCTCGAGCCGATCATGAAGGTCGAGGACGTGACGCCCGAGGATAATCTCGGTGACGTGATCGGTGACATGAACAGCCGTCGTGGGCAGATCCAGGGCACCGACAGCCGCGGCAATGCGCAGACGGTCGATGCGATCGTCCCGCTGGCCAACATGTTCGGTTATGTGAACCAGCTGCGCTCGTTCACCCAGGGCCGTGCGCAGTACAGCATGCAGTTCTCGCATTATGACGAAGTGCCTGCCAACGTTGCCGACGAAGTGAAGGCAAAGCTGGCGTAATCTGAAAACACTCGTTATGGCGCCGCGTCCGCGCGGTGCCGTAGCGCCCCCGGTATTCGATCAAGAAGGTAGGAAAAATGGCGAAGGCAAAGTTTGAGCGGAACAAGCCGCACCTCAACATCGGCACGATCGGCCACGTCGATCATGGCAAGACGTCGCTGACCGCTGCGATCACCAAGATCCTGGCAGAGACGACCGGCGGCACCGCCGTCGATTTCGCCAACATCGACAAGGCGCCGGAAGAGCGCGCTCGCGGCATCACCATCTCGACCGCGCACGTCGAGTATGAGACGACCGCACGCCACT
>NZ_JAQGLG010000077.1 GCF_028292965.1 Sphingomonas bacterium
CGACGACCCGCGCCAGGCGCACGGTATAATAGCCCTCGCCCGCCCCGACGTCGGCGACCGACATTCCGGGCTTGACGCCGGCCAGCACCATTACCTGCTCGGCCTCGCCCACCCGGTCGCGCGCATCCTCGGTCGAGAAGGTGTCGCTGACGGTCGGGGCAACGTCGCGATGGGCGGCGGGAAATTGCGGTTCGCTGGGCTGCGCTCGGCAGGCAGCGAGGATCAGGCAGGCGCCTGCGGCCGCCCTATTCCACATCCTCGACCTCGACTTTTTCGCCGGTCACTCGCTGCGACAAGGCCGCTGCCATGAAACGGTCGAGGTCGCCGTCCAGCACATCGCCCGGGGACGTGGACGTGACGCCGGTCCGCAAGTCTTTGACGAGCTGGTACGGCTGGAGGACGTAGGATCGGATCTGGTGACCCCAGCCGATGTCGGTCTTGGCGGCATTGGCGGCATCGCTTTCGGCCTCGCGCCTTTGCAGCTCGGCCTCGTAAAGCCGCGCCTTCAACTGCTTCATGGCCGAGGCGCGGTTCTTGTGCTGCGAGCGCTCGTTCTGACAAGCGACCACGATCCCGGTCGGGACGTGGGTGATGCGCACCGCGCTGTCGGTGGTGTTGACGTGCTGCCCGCCCGCTCCTGAAGCGCGGTAGGTGTCGATGCGCAGTTCCGCGTCGTTGATCTGGATGTCGATGTCGTCGTCGACTTCGGGATAGACCCATACGCTCGAGAAGCTGGTGTGGCGGCGCGCGTTCGCGTCATAGGGGCTGATCCGCACCAGGCGGTGCACGCCGCTCTCGGTCTTGGCATAGCCATAGGCGTTCTCGCCCTTCACCAGCAGCGTCGCCGACTTGATCCCCGCCTGCTCGCCGGCATGATAGTCGACCATCTCGACCTTGTAGCCGTGGCGCTCGGCCCAGCGCGTGTACATGCGCTGGAGCATCTCGGCCCAGTCCTGGCTCTCGGTGCCGCCGGCGCCGGCGTTGATCTCGATATAGCTGTCATTGGCATCGGCCTCGCCAGCGAGCAGCGCCTTGATCTTGTCGGCCTCGGCACGCTCGGCGAGCTCGCCCAGGCTGGCGACCGCCTCGACCTCCATCTCGCTGTCGCCCTCGGCCTCGGCCATCTCGATCAGTTCGACCGTGTCCGACAGCTCGCTCTCGATCGCGCGCGTCGCGGTGATCGCCTCGTCGAGGCGGTGACGCTCGCGCATCACCTCCTGTGCGGCCTTGGGGTCGTTCCACAGGGCCTGATCCTCGACGCGCGCGTTGAGCTCGTCGAGCCGACGCAGCGCGCGGTCCCAATCGAGGAAGCGGCGCAGCAGCGCGAGCGCGGCGTTGATCGTGTCGACATGGGCTTGCGCTTCGGCGCGCATTACGGAAACTCCAACTCTCAAGTCACTTCTAGGCAAGGGCCGTGAAGGCCGCAACGCCGCTCGGCTGCGTTATATGGGGTGGGCGGTCAGTAAATGCCGCCCTGCCGTTGCAGGAAGTCGCTGTCCTTCGCGCCGTCCTTCTTCGCGGTGGGCGCGACGGCCTTGGGTGCCGCGGTCGCCGGAAGGTCTGTGCGCTGGGCGGCGCGGCGTGGCTCGCTCTCCGGCTTGAACGCTTCCCAGATCACCGAGGCGAGCGGGTCGTCGGACGGCCAGGCGCCGAACACCGGCTTGCCCGAGGCGCGGTCGATGCGCACCATGCGGATGCCCTCCGGCGCGCGGAACGGGATCTTCTCCATCCCCTCATAGGCCTTGAGCGCGAACTCCTTGAAGATCGGCGCGGCGAGCGTGCCGCCCTGCGCGTAACCGCCGAGCGGCGAGGGCGTGTCGTAACCCATATAGATGCCGCCGATCAGCTGCGGCGTGCCGCCGATGAACCACACATCGGTCGGGCCGCTATTGGTGCCGGTCTTGCCGAACATCGGGCGGTTGAGATCACGCAGCACGGTCGCGGTACCGCGCTGGATCACGCCTTCGGCGATGTGCACCATCTGATAGGCACTCATCGCATCGACCACCTGCTTGCCGCGCGTTACCGGGCGGGGCATCGGCTTGCCGTCATATTGCGCCATGTTGCAGCGCTCGCACGGGCGCCAGTTCTCGGGCCAGATGATCTTGCCGCGGCGGTTCTGGACGAAATCGATCAAGCTTGGCGCATGCGCGCGGCCCTGATTGGCGAGGATGGTATAGGCGTTGACCATGCGTGACACGGTGGTCTCGCCGGCACCCAGCGCGAAGGCCGGGTAGGGGGGGTATTTGCCGACGCCGATACGGTCCATCAGGCTGACGACATGGTCCATGCCGACGGTGGTCGCGGCGCGTACCGTCATCAGGTTGCGCGACTGCTCGACACCCCAGCGCATGGTGTGGGGGCCCGAGCCCTGCCCGCCGCCGAAGTTACGGAAGCATTTCTGGCCGAGCTTGGCGCCCTGATAGAAGCAGAACGGCGCGTCCATGATGATCGTCGCGGGGGTCAGCCCCTGCGAGAGCGCGGCAGCATAGACGATCGGCTTGATCGTCGAGCCCGGTTGGCGCAGCGCCTGGGTCGCGCGGTTGAACGACTGGGCGGTCGAATCAAACCCGCCCTGCATCGCGAGCACGCGTCCGGTCTGCGGCTCCTCGACGACGAACGCGCCGGAGATTTTGGGGATGGCGCGCAAGGTGAAGTTGGGCCCTTCGGGCGCGACGGCGATGACATCGCCGACCTTGAACGCGTCGAACGCGTTGCCGCCTTGTCCACGGACCGGCATCGTCGCGCCCCATCGCGGCAGGAGCCCGGTCTGGCCGTTGGCGAAGCCCAATGTCGCGGTCTCGCCGTTCAGCGCGACGATCAGCGCGGCACGCCAGTCCTGATAGTCGAGCGAGATATTGGTGTTGAGCAGCGGCGGCAGCCAGTTGGCGCCGCTGATCTCGACATGGCGGATCGGCCCGTTCCAGCCGCGCCCCTTGTCGAAGCGGACCAGCCCGTCGCGCAGTGCGGTCTGGGCATATTCCTGCATCTTCGGGTCGAGCGAGGTGCGTACCCAGAGGCCGCCCGAATAGACGCTGTACGGCCCCGCGCGATCGTCTTCGCCGAACTTGTCGATCAGCTGGCGGCGCACCTCTTCGACGAAATAACCACCGCCGGCGATCTCGCTGTGCGGCGTCTGGCGCGGCACGGTGCCGAGCCCTTCCGACACGGCCTGGTCATGCTGCGCCTGATCGATGAAGCCGTTGGCGAGCATCTCGTCGAGCACATATTTGCGGCGCCCGAGCGCGCGATCCGGATGACGCACCGGATCATAGTTGGACGGGCCCTTGGGCAGGATGGCGAGATAGGCCAGCTGCGCCAGGTCGAGCTGTTTCAAGTCCTTGCCGAAATAGGCATAGCTCGCCGCCTCGACGCCGAACGCGTTGCGGCCGAGCGCGATCTGGTTGAGGTATAGCTCGAGGATCTGCTGCTTGGTCAGCGCATCCTCGATGCGATAGGCGAGCAGCGCCTCACGGATCTTGCGCGTCGGCGAATAGACGTTGCCGATCAGCAGGTTCTTGGCGACCTGCTGGGTGATGGTCGATCCGCCCTTGGCGCGGCGGCCGGAACCCATCTTGGTGAAATAGTCGATCACCGCGCCCGCCATGCCGGGGTAATCGACGCCGTGATGCTCGAAGAAGGTCTTGTCTTCAGCCGCCAGGAAGGCGCGCACCAATAGCGGCGGATATTCCTCGTAGGACAGTTCGACGCGCCGCTCGCGGGCATAGCTGTGGATCGGCAGGCCATCGACGCCGCGGACGTTGGTCGGCAGCGGCGGCTCATAGCTGCGCAGCTTGTCGACGGAAGGGAGATCGCTGGCGAAGATGTACCAGAACACCGCCCAGGCAATGGCGAGCAGCACGCCCAGCACGGCCAGCGCCTTGACCCACCAGCGGCTCCAGGCCTGCTGGACGAAGCCGGCAAAACCACCGACCTCGCGGCGGATGCGAAAGTTCACGGAGGATGCGGTGTCGTTCATCGGGGCTGCCGCTCTAGCAAGATTCGCGGGCGTTGCCAGCGGGGGATGCGGTGAATCCGCGACAGATATGCTTGTTCTGACAGACGCCGTGGGTGCCGCCGCGCGCTGAGCATTCTCTGTTCCGGAGGCGATAACAGGGAAAATAACAGAGAGAGAAAATTTTTTCCGTTATATCCGTGCACAGCCGCGCGAGCATTTCCGTTGTTAATCAGTAACGTATTCGAAATGCCGGGTTGGAGATAACAGAGCAATCGCCCGTGCATAACAAAGGGCGGAACAGGGAAAACAGAGGAATTAACAGAGCGCGCGGGCGTTGCCGCCGACGGCGCGGGAACGCGCGCGTCGTTCGGGAAGGGGAGGGCGGCAGGCAAGGGCATCGGCAACGGTTTCTCACAACCGGCCGGAGCGTTGAAGCGAGCTCTGCCGGAGCGTCAGGTCGTCGGCTTGGTCGCGCGGTGGCGCGCGCGCAGGTCGGTGAGTGACAGCGCGCGGATCTGCGCGATCAGCGCGTCCTTCAACACTGCTTCCTCATCCGCCGCTTCGTCGGCACCGGCGCGGAGCGGGCGACGCTGGGCAGGGTCGGCGATCGCGGCGCCGCGCAACAGGGTGAAGGCGCGCGCCATGGTCAGCGGCCAGAAGAAGATGCCGGCATGGAGCGAGCGTTCGCCCTGGTTCTCGCAGCGATGGCGATAGCCGGCGGGGACGAACAGGAAGTCGCCGGGTTCGAGAATGATGTCGAGCTCGGGCGGGGTCTCGCTGTTGCTGTCGCCGGGCGGGGTTTTCATGCCCGGCACGGGATCCAGCGCCGGATCGCCATGGATGATCCAGCGCTTGCGTCCCTCGATCTGCAGGATGGCGAGATCGGCATCGTCATAATGCAGGTCGAGCGCGCCGCCGGGCCCGATCGTCGCGATGACGCCGGCGCTGACATGTTCGCCGAGTTGTTCGCCCAAATTGGCGCAAAGTGTCGTGAAGGTGGCGAGATAGGACTCGACGCCATTGGCCATGATGCTGCCGGCATTGGCCATGACCTGCTCGACGACCTGTGGCTTCACCGCGTCGCCATGGCGGTAGAGTGCGTTGGGCAGGAACTTGCCCCCCTGGGTGAGGCGCAGCCGGTCGGCGGGGATGGTGCCGTCGATGACGGCGCGGAGCAGGCTGTTCCAGTCGATCAGCGTGGCGTAGCGGCCGATGCCGGCGGCGCGCTGCACGAGGGGCGTGCGGGCGCGGAGCTGGGCGACGAAAGCGCTTTCGGTGAGGGGGGAGACGAGATCGGCGAGCGTGGAGACCATGAAGGCTTATGGACCGGAAAAACGACTGGCGCCAAGCCGCGCAATGGACCTGCCGCGTCGCTCCCCGCGCGCCGCGCTCTCGCCTAATTAGTATTATGTCCCCGAATTAGGGTGCCGTGGGCCAGGCGCTATAATTCGGGGACATAATACTAATTAGAGGGTGGCGTTTTGAACTTCGGGCCGCGTTTGGACGGTCCGAGGGGACGTGCGAGCGAGGCTTCGGCGCGACCGATCCATGCCGCGTCGCCGAGGGGGCGGCCGGTACGCAGCCGCGCCTCGAACGTCTCGTCGAGATCGCTCGCCTCTGCCCATGCCGCAGCATCGCGCGCCAGTTGGCGACGTGTTCGCCCAGCGCCGCGACGTCGGTCAGCGCATCGCCCGCCGCTCGTTTGCCCGCGATATGGCTGCGCGCGCTCGACCAGGGCCAGTCCTCGGCGTGCGGCACAAGGCCGGCCACCACCGGGTTCAGTTCGACATAGCGTACCGCCGTCATCAGATGTGCATCGTCCATCGGATAGCTGGCGAAGCGACCCTGGAAGAGGTAGCCGCTCCACCCTTGGCGGGCATTGACATGGCTGGTGTAGCGCCGGTGCGCCTCGCCGAGCGCCGCGCGCAAACCGTCGGCATGTTCGGGCACGAGGATGAGGTGGACATGGTTGTCCATCAGGCACCAGGCGAGGCAGCGCACTCCCGCCTTCTCGCAGCCCTGGTGCAGCAGGGCGAGATAGGTGCGCCGGTCATCATCCGAAAAGAAGATCGGCTGGCGGCGATTGCCGCGTTGCGTGACGTGATGAGCGACGCCGGGAATGACGACGCGAGCGAGACGGGCCATGCCGGATATCTACCGTGTCACGCAGGGCGCGGCAATGCGCTAATTAGTATTATGTCCCCGAAATAGGATCGGGTTTTGCGGGGGTCGCGGCAAATCGTTATGATGTTTTCGTGATCCCAGGAGTGACGTGACGCGCTATGGCGAATTTGTCTTCCAGGCTGCGCAAGCTCGACGAGGCGTTGCTCGACCTGCCATCCGACCATGCGATGGGGCTCAGTGAATTCGACGGGTTTTGCGCCGGTCTGCTGGTCTGCCCCGATCTCATCACGCCGGCAGAGTGGCTGGAGCGTGTATGGGGTGAGGAGGAGGACAGCGAGCCTCCGTTCGACGATCTCGCCGATGCCCGCAAGCTGATCGCGATGCTGACCGATCACTATAACGACGTGGCGATGACGTTGCACCGGCGCCAGGGCGACTATGCGGCGATCTACGACGTGGACGTGCGGCATGACGAGACGCTGTGGGAAATATGGGTCGGAGGTTTCACTGCGGCGATCGAACTGCGCCCTGAGAGCTGGACCGTGATGGCCCGAGACTTCGACGAGGACACGGCCGCGGCATTTTCATGCATGGTCGCGCTGATCGAGATCGCTCGGGGCGAAAGCGACTTTCCGGCGAAAACGATCGAGGAAATGACGCAAAGCGCGCCCGGCTTGATTCCCGGGCTGGTCGAGACGCTGTACGATGCGCGGCTCGCTCTGGATCAGGGGCCGCTCGCCACGCCGGTCGTCGGGCCGGTGTCGCGTGGCAAGACCGGGCGCAACGAGCCATGTCCGTGTGGCTCGGGCAAGAAATACAAGAAGTGCTGCGGTTTGAACTAGGCGGGAGATCAGCGCGCCGAGGTGCTCAGGTCGTTCGACGCCATCCTTCGCGCGAAATGCACCTCGACCGCGCGCAGGATGCTCTCGGCGATGCGCCGGCGGCCGTCGGGCGAATCGATGAACGCCGCGTCGGTCGGGTTGGAGATATAGCCGGTCTCGAACAGGATCGACGGCATATCGGGCGCCTTCAGCACCATCAGCGAGGCCATGCGGTGGAAATTGGGGCGGACCGGGATTAACGGCTGGGCCTCGCGGCCGAGCAGGCGGGCGAAGTTCGCCGAATTGTTCATCGTCTCGCGCTGCGTCAGCTCGATCAGGATCGACGAGATGTCGGCGGTGGTCGAGGCGAGGTTGACGCCCGAGATGATGTCGGCCTTGTTCTCGCGCGCCGCCAGCTTGGCGGCTTCCTTGTCAGATGCCACCTCGGACAGGGTGTAGACCGAGGCGCCCGAGGCGCTGCCCGCGCCGACGCTGTCGCAGTGGATCGAAATGAACAGATCGGCGTGGAGCCGACGCGCGATGCCATAGCGTTCCTGCAGAACGAGAAAGCGATCGTCATCACGGGTCAGCGCGACGCGCACGCGGCCCGAGGCGACCAGTTCGTCGCGGATCGCGCGGGCGATGCGCAGCGTGACGTCCTTTTCGCGGCGACCGTCGATCGGTGAGATCGCACCGGGATCGACCCCGCCATGGCCGGCATCGATCACCACCAGCGGGCGGCTGTCGTCGTCGCCATAGATGTGCGGCAGCGGCAGGCCGCGCGCCGGCGGGGGAACGTTCTGGGCGACCTCGTAGCGGTGCGCGGGAGATTCGGCGCCGAGATTGAAGGGCGGCAGGAAGCGCAGCCGCCCCTCTGCGGCGGCGCGCGCGAACCCGGCGTCGTCGACAGTGCGCAGCTCGAGCGTCAGCTCGCGGCCGTCGCTGCCGAACGACCCTTCGGTAACCACGGCGGGGCGGGTGAGATCGAACACGATGCGCGTGCCGTCACCATGCCAGCCCTGGCGCACCGCTGAGACCATACCCTTGCCGCCACTGTTGGAGCCAGGTGTCGCGCCGCCGACATCGACCGCGATCCGTTCCGGGCCGGCAAGCATGAAGGCCGACGCATCGGCGACGCTCTGATCGAAGCGCACGACGATACGGTCGCTCTTGATGTCGACATGCTCGATCGTGGCGGCCCAACCGGGCGTGCCGGCAAACCAGCAGGCCAGCAGGGCGAGAAGGAATGACACGGGCTTGTAATGCCGTGCCGAGGGGGCACGGGTCCAGTGAAAAGGCATGGGTGGGGGATCCCATTGGGTTTCGTCGTGATGACAGCCCTAGGGGTTCGCCCGTGACTTCACGGTGAAGCGAAGCGGTTAACCGGCAGGTAGGCATAATATTGCCGGCAAGGCGGCCAAAACGTGCCGGTTGCTGCGCCGATCATTGGGTGCTAATCATCAAAATGTTCGGGCAAGCGCTTAGTTTTTCGCGCTGTTCGACATAATTTTCCGCGCCGGCTTTCTCGGTCGCGGGCTATCCAGGTTGACGTTCGCATGCCGTATTTCCCCGCACCCGCAAACCGTTCGGCGCAAGCCGGCGGGTACGCGGGCGTGCGAGGTGTCCTGGGCCACCGGCCCGGACGTGCGGTGCGAGCAGAGGCATTCACCCACATCATCCCACCGGCCGGCGCGTTCGCCGACGGGGGGCTGCAATCACATCGCGCGCGGCTAGCGCTGCCAGCGTCCGGACCGCGCGCCCGGAGAATATTACATGACCATGCGTATGCTGATCGACGCACGCCACCGGGAAGAAACCCGTGTGGCGGTCGTCAAAGGAAACCGGATCGAAGAGTTTGATTTCGAATCCGCCGAGCGCAAGCAGCTCAAGGGCAATATCTATCTTGCCAAGGTAACAAGGGTCGAGCCGTCGCTACAGGCGGCGTTCATCGATTACGGTGGCAATCGCCACGGGTTCCTCGCGTTCAGCGAAATCCATCCCGATTATTATCAGATCCCCAAGGAGGATCGCGACGCGCTGCTGCGCGAAGAGGCCGAGCATGCCGCCGAGGAGGCCGCGCTGCGCGCCGAGATGGACGCGGATGACGAGCTGCACGGCGAGGAGTTCCACGACGACGACGAGTTCCACGGCGACGACGACCATCATCATGACGATGAGGGCCGCGATCCCGACGAGGAGACGGTCGAGCGTTTCGAGGACGATGGCGGGGCCGACCCCGAAGTCGCCGCCGAGCAGGAAGCCAAGGGCGGCCGTGGTCGCGGGCGTGGCCGTGGCGGTCGTCGCGGCGGTTCCGACGAAGCGGTGGAGGATCTGCGCGAGCGTCGCATGAACCTGCGTCGCCGCTACAAGATCCAGGACGTGATCCGCCGCCGTCAGGTGCTGCTGGTCCAGGTCGTCAAGGAGGAGCGCGGCAACAAGGGCGCGGCGCTGACCACCTATCTCAGCCTTGCCGGCCGTTACTGCGTGCTGATGCCCAACACGTCGCATGGCGGCGGTATCAGCCGCAAGATTTCGAACGCGGGCGATCGCAAGCGTTTGAAGACGATCATGGCGGACATGAAGCTGCCGCCGTCGATGGGCTGCATCGTGCGTACCGCCGGTCTTCAGCGTACCAAGGTCGAGATCAAGCGCGACTTCGATTATCTCGCCCGGCTGTGGGACGGGATCCGCGAGACGACGCTCGCCTCGTCGGCGCCGGCGCTGGTCTATGGCGACAGCGACCTGATCAAACGCGCGATCCGCGACATCTATAATCGCGACATCGATGAGATCATCATCGAGGGCGAGGAGGGGTACCGCCAGGCCAAGGACTTCATGAAGCTGCTGATGCCTAGCCATGCGCGGCGGGTGAAGCATTATTCCGACCCGGTGCCGCTGTTCCAGCGCGCGCATGTCGAGGATCAGCTGTCGGCGATGTACCACCCGGTGGTGCAGCTGAAGTCGGGCGGTTACCTCGTGATCAACCCGACCGAGGCGTTGGTGTCGATCGACATCAACTCGGGCCGCTCGACGCGCGAGCATAATATCGAGCAGACCGCGACCGCGACCAATCTCGAGGCGACGCATGAGATCGCCCGCCAGCTGCGCCTGCGCGACATGGCTGGCCTCGTCGTCATCGACTTCATCGACATGGACAATAATTCCAATGTCCGGAAGGTCGAGAAGGCGATGAAGGAGGCGCTGAAGAACGATCGCGCCCGCATCCAGGTCGGCCGCATTTCGAGCTTCGGCCTGATGGAGATGAGCCGCCAGCGCCTGCGCACCGGTGTGCTCGAAGCATCGACACGCCAGTGTCCGCATTGCGAGGGCACGGGTCTGGTCCGCACCGCTTCGTCGGCCGGTCTGTCGGCGCTGCGCATGATCGAGGACGAGGCCGCGCAGGGGCGCGGTTCGCAGGTCCTGCTGCGCGCCAGCACCGAGGCTGCCGTTTATGTGCTCAATCGCAAGCGCAGCGAGCTGGCCGAGATCGAAGACCGTTACGGCGTGCGCGTCGAGATCGTGCCCGATGGCGAGCAGGAAGGCGCGCGCATGTCAGTCGAGGTCTCAGGGCCGCCGCCGGCGCATGCCCCGCGCTTCGACGCGCCGATCCAGGATCTCGACGACGATCTGCCCGAGGATATCGAGGACGAGATCGAAGAGGTCGAGGAAGAGGAAGAAGCCGAGACGCCCCGCGCCGCCCGTGCGCCGCGCGAGCCGCGCGCCGAGGGTGACGAAGGCGAGCGTGGTGAAGGCCGCAACAAGCGCCGTCGCCGTCGCGGTCGTCGCGGTCGCAATCGTGAAGAGGGCGATGCGCCGCAGGGCGAGGGCGAAGCCGCCGAGGGTGGCGAGTCCGAGGCCGAAGGCGATGAGGGCGAAGGCGAAGAGACGCAGCGCGAAGCGGCCGAGGGTTCGGCCGATGGCGAGCGCGGTGACGGTCGCCGTCGTCGTGGTCGTCGCGGTCGTCGCGGTGGTCGTCGCCCCGAGGGCGAGCGGGCCGAGGGCGAGCCTGGTGAGGCGTCGAGCGACGATACCGCTCCGGTCGAGGCCGAAGCCGCAGCCGAGCCGGTCGTCGAGGAAGAGGCGCCCAAGAAGGGCCGCCGTCGTCCCCGTGCCCGTGCCGCCGACGCGGTGGAAGCGGTCGTGGCGCCTGCACCCGAGCCCGAACCGGAACCTGTTGCCGAAGTCGCAGCGGAGCCGGCCGCCAAGCCCAAGCGTTCGCGCAAGAAGGCGGTAGCCGAGGAAGCGCCCGGCGAAGCAGTTGCCGAGCCGACGCCGGTCGTCACGGCCGAGCCGGTTGCCGAGGACGCGCCGGCGGAGAAGCCCAAAGCCAAGGGTCGTGCACCGCGCCGCAAGGCGGCCGATGTCGCGGCGGAGCAAGCCCCGGCGATCCCGCCCAAGGCGGATGGCGAAGCGCCGGCCGATGACGATGCCGATCCCGGCGAGGCTGGCTCGCCGCGCCGCGGCTGGTGGCAGCGCACCTTCGGCGCTGGCGAATGACGGGAAGGGGTGCGGCCTTGCCGCGCCCCTTCACCGCCGGTTCAGCCTGACGGCATGAGGAACGGTGGCGATGATGGCGATGGACATAGCGGAGCGACCGGCATGCGCGGCGTGAGACGGTTCATCACGGCTTTTGTCGCCGCCATGATGGTGTGGGTGCAGCCCGCCGCCGCGCAGTCGATCCTGCGTGACGCCGAGACCGAGTCGCTGTTCGCCGATATGTCGCGGCCGCTGATCCTCGCCGCCGGCCTGTCGCCCAACAATGTCCATGTCGTGTTGATCAACGACGATTCGATCAACGCCTTCGTGGTCGGCGGGCAGACAGTCTACGTCCATTCCGGCCTGCTCAAGGCCGCCGACAACGCCAACCAGGTGCAGGGCGTGATCGCGCACGAGCTCGGCCATATCGCCGACGGCCATGTCGTGCTGGCCGATGCCGGGGCCAAGCCGGCGATCGGCATCTCCATCCTGTCGATGGTGCTGGGCATCGCCGCGGTGGCGCTGGGCGCGGGCGATGCCGGTGCCGGTATCCTCGCCGCCGGACAGACGGCGGCACAGTATAAATATATGGCCTTCAGCCGCGTGCAGGAGGCGACCGCCGACGCCACCGGCGCCAAGTTCCTGCGCGAGGCGGGCATCACCGGCAAGGGCATGCTGACCTTCTTCAAGAAACTGCAGAACGAGGAATATGCTTACGGCCTGCAGAATATCGACCCCTATGCGCAGAGCCATCCGCTGTCGGGCGAGCGCGTCGCCGCGCTGACCGCCGACGTGACCAATTCGCCTGCCTACAACAAGGCGCCCGACCCGACGCTGGACGAGCGGCTGAAGCGGGTGAAGGCCAAGCTGATGGGCTATGTCGCGCCCTACGACCAGACGCTGCGCGCCTATCCCGACACCGACCAGTCGATCTACGGCCATTATGCGCGGGCCTATGCGTGGCACAAGGCGGGCTACCCCGACCGCGCCGATGCCGAGGCCAATGCGCTGGTCAAGGCCGATCCGAACGACCCCTATTTCCTCGAGATCAAGGGGCAGATCCTGCTCGAGGCGGGCAAGCCGGCCGAGGCGCTGGCGCCCTTGCGCGCGGCGACCGACAAGTCGCGCAACGCACCGCTGATCGCGACGACCTTCGGGCATGCGCTGATCGCGACCGAGAACAAGGCCAATTACCCCGAGGCGATCACGGTGTTGCGCAGCGCAGTGGCGCGCGACGACGACAATCCCTTTGCCTGGTATCAGCTCGGTACGGTCTATGAACTGACCGGTGACGAACCACGCGCGATGCTCGCCACGGCCGAGACCGCCAGCCTCAATGGCGACCCGCGCACCGCGGCTTATGCCGCTCGGAATGCGATGGCCGGGCTGCCGCCCAATTCGCGCGACTGGATCCGCGCGCAGGACATCGCGATGACCTCGCAGAACGAGATGGACGACAACCCGAACAAGTATAAGCGCCGTCGGTGAGCATGGCGATGAAGCGGGGTACCCTCGGGCTGGTCGCGGTCGCGTCGGCGCTGATCGGAGCGGGCGCGATGTGGGGCAGCGAGCGGCTGGCCTTGCGTGGCACGCCGGCGAGCTATGCCCAGGCGCGGGGTTATGTGCTCGACCATCCGGAGATGTTGCGCGGACTGATCGATACGACGCGTGAGCGTTATACCGGCGAGGTGATCGCGGCGAACCGCAAGGACATCGTCGATCCCTATGCCGGGGCGTGGGCGGGAAACCCGAAGGGCGACCTGACGATCGTCGAATATTTCGATTATAATTGCGGCTATTGCCGCGCCACCTTGCCGACCATCGCCAAGCTGCTGGCGAGCGACCCCAAGCTGCGCATCGTCTACCGCGAATGGCCGATCCTCAGCCCGGAGAGCGGCGACGCGGCCAAGCTCAGCCTTTTGGCGGCTGAGCAGGGCAAGTTCATAGCCTTCCACACCGCACTGTATAACGGCGGGCAGGTGACGCCCGCGAGTATGGCGGCGGCGGCGAAGACGGCCGCGGTCGACACATCGAAGCTGTCGGCGGCGACGGCACGCGCCGACGCCGAGCTCGACCGCAACATGAAGATCGCCCATGATCTCGGCGCGAGCGGGACGCCGACCTGGGTGATCGGCAACAAGGTGATCTCCGCCGCAATGCCGCTCGAGTCGATGCAGGCGGCAATCGCCGAAGCGCGCGCCGGGCACTGATTGTTTCGCTTGCGGTAGCCGCGGGCGCTTCCCATCTAGCCCTCAACAAGGGGACTTCATGGACACCATTCTTTCGGTCGCCGGCGTTTCGAAGATCTATGCCTCGGGCGTGCGCGCCCTCGAACCGGTCGATCTGGAAATCCGCAAGGGCGAGATCTTTGCACTGCTCGGGCCGAACGGCGCGGGCAAGACCACCCTGATTTCGATCATCTGCGGTATCGTTACCCCGTCATCGGGCACGATCACCGTGCTGGGGCATGATGCGATCCACGACTTTCGCGCCGCGCGGCGGCTGATCGGGCTGGTGCCGCAGGAGCTGTCGGTCGACATGTTCGAGACGGTGATGGCGACGGTCAAGTTCAGCCGGCGGCTGTTCGGCCGCTCGGCCAATGACGCCTATCTCGAACAGGTGTTGAAGGACCTGTCGCTGTGGGACAAGCGCGGCGCCAAGATCCGCGAGCTGTCGGGCGGAATGAAGCGGCGCGTGCTGATCGCCAAGGCGCTGGCGCATGAGCCCGATGTGCTGTTCCTCGACGAACCCACCGCCGGCGTCGATGTCGCGCTGCGGCGCGATATGTGGAAGCTGGTCCACCGGCTGCGCGAGAAGGGCACGACGATCATCCTGACGACGCATTATATCGAGGAGGCCGAGGAAATGGCCGACCGGGTCGGGGTGATCGACAAGGGCCGGCTGATCCTGGTCGAGGAGAAGGCCGCGCTGATGCGCAAGCTCGGCAAGCGGCGCATGCTGATCTCGCTGCAGGAGCCGATGACGGCGGTGCCGGCGGAACTGGACGAGTGGCACCTCGAACTGGAAGATGAAGGGCGGCGGCTGTTGTATCTGTTCGACGCGCAGGCCGAGCGGACGGGCATCCCGTCGCTGCTGCGCAAGCTCAACGAACTGCATATCGCGTTCAAGGATCTGGAGACGTCGAAGAGCTCGCTCGAGGATATCTTCGTCGATCTCGTCGCGCACGACCGGGCGGAGCAGGCGGCATGAGCATCAACACGCATGGCGTCTGGGCGATCTATCGCTTCGAAATGGCGCGCGCTCTACGCACCATCTGGCAGAGCCTCGTCACGCCGGTGATCACCACCGCGCTTTATTTCGTGGTGTTCGGCAGCGTGATGGGCAGCCGCGTGCAGAGCGTCGACGGTGTCGGCTTCGGCAACTTCATCGTGCCCGGCCTGGTGATGCTGTCGCTGCTCACGCAGAGCATCTCCAATGCCTCGATCGGCATCTACTTTCCAAAATTCACCGGGACGATCTTCGAGCTGCTGTCGGCACCGGTGACGGCGATGGAGATGGTGGTCGGTTATGTCGGCGCCGCAGCGACCAAGTCGATCGTGCTCGGGCTGATCATCCTGGCAACCTCGGCTTTGTTCGTGCCGCTGCACATTGCGCACCCGCTGGCGATGCTGGCCTATCTCATCCTGACCAGCGTCGCGTTCAGCCTGTTCGGGTTCATCATCGGCATCTGGGCCAATGGCTTCGAGCAGTTGTCGTTCGTGCCGGCCCTGCTGATCACGCCGCTGACCTTTCTCGGCGGATCCTTCTACCCGATCTCGATGCTGCCCGAGCCGTGGCACACGATCAGCCTGTTCAACCCGGTGGTCTATCTGATCAGCGGGTTCCGCTGGTCGTTCTTCGACAAGGGCGATGTCAGCGTCGCGGTCAGCCTGGGGGTGACCGCGCTGTTCCTCATGCTGTGCCTCGTGATCATCGCGTGGATTTTCCGCACCGGATGGCGGCTGAAGAACTGACCTTCTTCTCCCTCTCCCCGGTGGGGAGAGGGCTGGGGAGAGGGCTGGGGAGAGGGGCCGCCACAAACGCCATCGCCCGTGGCCACCCCTCTCCCCGACCCTCTCCCCATTGAGGGGAGAGGGAGAGTTATTTTTCGACCGGCAGCATCACCTTCGATCCTGTGCAGACCTTCTGCGTCGTCTTCACATAATCCGCCGGTTTCGCCCGCGCGATGTTGGGTACGAAGCTTTGCGGATTGCGGTCGATCATCGGGAACCAGCTCGACTGGATCTGGACCATGATGCGGTGGCCCTTGAGGAAGACATGGTCGTGCTCGCGCAGCGGCACGTCCCACGCCACCACCTTGCCGGGCACCAGTGGCTGCGGTGCGGTGTCGCTGGCGAGGAAACGACCGCGGCGCACGTCCATCGCGATCGGCAGCTGATAGCCGTTCAATGAGCGGTAATAATCGCCCTGTTGGCGCTGCGCGGGCACCTTCTCGTAATCGTCGGGATAGACGTCGATCAGCTTGACGACGAAGTCGCTGTCGGTGCCGGTAGTCGAGGCCATCAGCTGTGCCGCGACATGGCCGGTGACCGTGACATTGTCCGCCAGCGGCGCGGTTTCGTAACTTAGCACGTCGGGGCGGTGGTCGACGAAGCGTTGGTCCTCGGTTTCCCACCATGACCATTCCGGGCCGGGATAGGTCGGCGAGATCGGGCGTGGGCGGAACGGCACCGGATTGGCGGGGTCGGAGATGAAATCGCGGCATGCCTCGCCAGCGGCGGGCGCGTCGAACGACAGGCTGCCGTCGGCGCGCAGATATAGGCTGGTGGTCGGCGCCCCGGCGGGTGGCCAGCTGGGGTAGGTCTTCCAGGTCCATGAGCCGCTCTGGAAGCTGCGCACCTCGGCGTCAGGACGCGTGCCCTTGCCGTGCAGCCAATAGGCGAAGAAGGGCGCCTGGACCTCGTTGAGGAAGCTGGTCGCGCTGTCGACGCCGTAGGGCACGCGGCCGAGCGCGCTGGTCCCGGGGCGGCTCCACCAGCCATGCGCCCAGGGGCCGGCGACCATCGAGGCGAGATGGTCGGGATCGTTCTGCTGCTGCTTGAAATAGATCTGCCACGAGCCCCAGGGATCCTCCTGATCCCAGTAACCGGCCACGTTGAGCGTCGGCACGGTGACCTTGCCGAGCATGTCGCTCCAATGCTGGCTGGTGTAGAAACTGTCGTGGTTGGGATGATCGAGCAGGGCGGTGAACATCGGCACCTTGCCCTTGAAATAGCGCGCTTCGATGTCGGCCGCGGAGCCCGCTTTCAGGAACCAGGTATAGGTGTCGAAATCGTCATAGGCGAAGTCGACATTGGTCTTGTCGAGCTGCAGCGAGGAGACCCAGTCGGTGGCGTAGCTCAGCCGCAAGGCGCCATTGCGATGGAGATCGTCCGACAGCCAGTAATCGATCCATGCCGCCTGCGGGCTGACCGCCTTTAGCGCGGGATGCGGATGGGCCAGCGCGACGGCGGCGGCGAAGCCAGGATAGGAGATACCCCACATGCCGACCTTGCCGCTGTTCTGCGGCACATGCTTCACAAGCCAATCGATCGAGTCATAGGCGTCGGTCGATTCGTCGACCGCCTTGGGATCGTTGGGATGGACGGCGGTGGAGAGGGTAAAGACGCCGTCCGACTTGAAGCGCCCGCGCATCGACTGGATGACGTAGATGTACCCGTCCTTGTCGAGCGCGGCCCATGGCTTGGGTACCGATGTCGGGGCGCTGCCGGGGATGCCATAGGGCGTGCGCTGGAACATGATCGGCAGGGCCCCGCTCTGGTTGCGGGGGCGCATGATGACGGTCTGCATCCGCGCGCCGTCGCGCATCGGGATCATCACCTCTTCGAACAGATAGGGCGATTGCTCGGCGGCTGGAGCGGGCGCCGGTGCGGCTTGCGGCCGGCCGGCGGAGAGCGGGGCGGCAAAGGCGCACAAGGCGGCTACCGCGCAGCCGAGATTGAGATATCGCATGGGGCTCTCCGGATGGGATTTGGCCGCATCGTGCGAGGGGCGGTGGTGCGGTGTCAATCGAGGCGCGACCTCGCGAGAAGATTTTGCGCACCGGCGGGCAGTGCGGTCCCGTCAGCGGATCAGATCCCTGCGAAGCTCCGGCACGACCTTCGCGAGCCCCGCGGCCACCTGGCTTGCAAACAGCCGCGCGCCCTTCGGGCCGAGATGGGTATAGTCGAACACGATCGTGGGATGGCCCTGTGGTGTGTCGAGCGTCTCGGTGCTCGTCGGCGCGGGAGCGGCGGTGGTCTTGGGCGCGGCGATGGTCGTGCCGGTCTCTGCGGCGGCGAGCACCTCGGGCGGGGGCGGCGTCTCGGCGAGGTCGATCGCGGAACGGGCGCCCATTGCCTGGACGGCGGCAACCGACGTGGCGTGCAGATCAAGCAACGGCGTATCGGTTTCCCGCGCCACCTTGATCACGGCCTCGGCCCAGGGGGTGAGGTCGTCCTGCAGCGAACCGTTCTTGAAAGAACGGCGCGTCAGGGGCGTGACGAGAATGGGAATCGCGCCCGCGGCGCGTGCCTCGGCGACGTAGCGACGCAGGTTCGCGGGATATTCGGTCGCGAGGTCGGTGCTGCGGCCGGGTTTGCCGGGTTGGTCGTTATGACCGAACTGGATGAGCACATAGATGTGCTGGAAGCCGGGCGTGCGCATTTCGGCCAGTGCAAGATCCCACGACCCTTCGGCGCGATAGTCGAAGGTACCGCGCCCACCACGCGCCAGGTTCACGCACGCCACGAACGAGGTGACGTGCTCGGCACAGAAGGCGCCGCCCCAGCCGCTGCCGACCTGTGTCGTCGAATCACCGACCAGGATGATCTTCTTTGCGACGATCGGCTTGATCGCCGCGCGCTGCGCTGCATCGGTTATCGCCGGCGGGGCAGTCGTGACGGGCGCCGGAACGATCGTCGGTCTGACTTGCGCCTGAGACGCACCGGTCGCGATGACGGCGATGGCAAAGAGCGCCGGGCGGATGCGCGTGGGCTTCACCGCTGCGACCTTTGCGGGAAGGGCACGAAGGCGTTCGCGCACTGATTGCCGGCAGGGGGTGCGGCGCCGGTCACGCCCTCAGGCAGGGGCGACGCACCGCCCGCGGCGATCGTGAAGCGGGCGTTGATCGTTTCCCACTTCGTCTCCGCAGCAAAGCGCACGCCGTCGAGCGTCAGCTCCATCACATGGCGGGCGTCGAAGCCGTTGGCGATCAGGCGGCCGGTGGTGCCCGTAACGTTGCGGAACACCAGCCCGCGATAATGCGGGATCAGGTCGCCTTTCGCCCCGGCGTCATAGGCGGTGTAGAGATCGATCGGGCGCTTGTTGTCGCGCAGGCAGATATTCTCATAGGTCACGTCCTCGACCAGCCCGCCGCGGCTGACGTCGCTCTTGATGCGCAGGCCCGAGGTGGTGCCGTCGAGCGTCATCCCCCGCACCAGCACATGGGCAACGCCGCCATTGGTTTCGCTGCCGATCGACATGCCGTGGCCCGCATAGAAATGGTTGTCGAGAATCGAGACATAGCGTGTGCCGCCGGTCTTGCCTGCCTTGATCGCGATATTGTCGTCGCCGGTGCGGATGAAGGTATGGGCAATGGTCACGTCGTCGGTCGCGCCGGGATCGATGCCGTCGGTGTTGCGCGCGTCCTCCGGCGTGTCGATGATCACGCCCCATACCGTCAGGCCCTGCACGCGGTTGGCCACGACATGGAAGTTGGGCGAGTTTGCCAGCCGCACGCGGTAGAGCGTTACGTTGCGGCCGCGATCGATGACGATCAGGCGGGGCAGGTTCTGCTTGCCGTTCTCCTTCTGCGCGCGGCGGGCGAGTTGCCACCAGGTTTCGGTCTTGCCGATCATGGGCTGGCCGCCATTGCCGTCGATCTCGCCATCACCGACGATCGATGTGTTGCTGGCGTCGGCGATGTGGATCAGCGGGCGGCAGGCGTGGCCGCGCTGGTCGATCGTGCCGCACGCGCCGGTGCCGTCGTCGAACAGGCGCGGGTCGGGGATGGCGCTGAGCAGCGCGCCCTTGTCGAGCCACAGCGTCGTATCGATCGGGAACTCGAGCGGGCCGCTGTCGTAGCGGCCGGCGGCGAGTTTGACCGTGTGGCCCTTGCACTTGTCGAGTGCCTGCTGGACCTCGCGGGCCTGGTTGCCTTGGCCGGGCTGGAGGGTGACGCAGGCGGTGGTGGGCAGGGTTGGTTCGGTGACGGTGCGGCGGTCCTGCGCGGTGGCTGGTGTGGCGAGGAGGAGCAGGAGGGGGGCAGTGAGCCGGGTGAGGCGCAGGGTCACGGGGGAGCTCCATCAATTGACTTACCCCGTCACCCCGGACTTGTTCCGGGGTCCACGGCGCCGCGTGCGCACAGGCTAGTGCGCTGGCGGCACGGTGGATGCCGGAACAAGTCCGGCACGACGGTTATTTTGCGGCGCGTGCGCGCTTCCTTATTCCCCGCCCCGATCAGAACACCAACCGCAGGCCGGCGGTAATGATCCGCCCGGTCCCGGCATAGACCGAGCTGAGCGGGTTGGCGGCGTACATGGTGCGATATTGCGGTGCGTTGGTCATGTTGCGGCCCTCCAGCGACAGTTTGGCGTAGCTGGTCAGCGCGTAGCTCATCGAGAAATCGAGGTTGAAGGTGTTGCCGGTGTAGCCGAAGTCGGCGACGACCGGCGAGTTGCACGCCGCGCCCGCACTGGTGGTGGTGCCGACGCTGCAGGTGCCGGTCGCGAGCGGGAATTTGTTGACATACTGGGTGCGGTAGGCGGTCGAGACGCGCGCCGAGAACTTCTTGTCCTCATAATAGAAAGTGGCGTTGAACGCGTCGGGCGAGGTGTTGAGGAACGGCGCGTCGGCATAGCTGTTGCCCGCGGTCGAGCCGGCCTGGCCCTGCACCGTCGCCAGCGTCGAGCCGGTCAGATAACTGAGCCGCGACGAGATGTGGGTATAGTTGGCGGTCATGCCGAAATTGTCGAATGGCGCGGGCAGGAAGCTGAAATTGGACTGGACGTTGATCTCCAGCCCCTTGATCACGCCGCCCGGCGCGTCGGTGAACTGGCGCACAGCATAGACGCCATCGGCCTGGGTATAGGCAAGCAGAGTCGGGCTGGTGATCGAGGCGAGCACGAGCTGATAGGTCGCGGGATCGTAGACAGACGACAGCGGCACTTCGCCGGCGGTCTGTTGCGGGAAATTGTCGAGTTTCTTGAGGAAGATCGCGACCGAGATCAGGCCGTTCCTGCCGAAATAGCGTTCGAAGCTGAGATCGAGATTGGTTGCGCGGAACGGCTTGAGATAGGGATTGCCGACCGTGACCGCGGGCGCCGCGCCGGTCGCGCTGAGGCCGGTCGGGAACGAGGTGGTGCCCGGCGTCAGCGAGGAGAGCTGCGGCCGCGCGATGACCTTCGACGCGGCGAAGCGGACGAGGAAGTTGGGCGCGACCTCGAATACCAGATTGGTCGAGGGCAGCACGTCGGTATATTCGTTCTGCGCCGTCACCACCACGCCGAGCACGCCGTTGCCGGCGCCGCCGACCGAGCCGGTCGAGTTGATCCTGGTTCTGGCGACGCGCACGCCGACATTGCCGCGGAAGGGCAGGCCGAACAGCGTGGCATCCCAATCTGCCTCGACAAAGCCCGACAGATCGGTCTCGCGCACCTGATTGGCCTGGCGCCCGTCCTGCACCAGCTGGTAATCCGAATATTTGTTGATGCAGTTGCAGTCGATGCCGAAGGCGTTGATGAATTTCTGCAGGTCGGGAACATACATGCTGGTCGGCGTGCCCGCCGGGACGTTGAGCCCCTGGCCGAAGCTGACCGTACGGCCGAGCTGGGTGATGTTGAGCCCTGCCTCTGCCAGGGTCGGGTTGATCGCCTCGATCGTGGTGTTGTTGCGCCCCTGCAGGCTGAAATAGCGGAACTGTTTCCAGGTCGCGCCGGCGAGCAGCTTGAACTGGTCGCTGACATCCCAGGTCAAATTGCCGCGCGCGACGCGGAACGAGTTGCGCACGTCATCGCTCAGCGCGCGGATCGTCGACAGGCCCTTGACCAGCGACCAGTTGGCCGGGTTGGCGACGTCGAAGCCGGGGTTGAACAACGGCATCTTGCCGCCGCCACGCTCGTCATAGACGAAGCCGTTCTTGTCGATCGCATTGAATTCGGTGAGGAAACCCCGGCCGTAAAAGCTCGATTCCGAATAACCGCCGGTGCCGGTGAAATGCAGGCGTTCTCCCAAATCCTGTTTGAGGTTGATCGTCAGCTGCTTGAAGGTCGTGGTGCCGCTTTGCGAATCCGACGAGCTGCGCCAGTCGACATTGTCGAGCAGCAGGTAATCGGCCTGGCCCGCAGAATTGACGTCGGCGGCGCGGATGATGGTGTTGGGGCGGCCGATCAGCTCGTTGTAATAGGCGATCTGGTTGGCGTTCGCGATGTAGCCGGGCGAGCCGACCGAATTGTAATAATCGAACGGCTGCAGATTGTTGGGGTTAAAGCTGGTGCGCATGCCGGGCACGAGGGTGGTGCCGCCGCAATCGAGCGTCGCGCTCGCCGTGCAGCTGGGATAGAGCGCGACGCGGTCGGCGAGACCATTGGCGGTGCCGATGGCGCGCAGCGTGTTCTGCGCGACGCCGGCATTGGTGCCGTTGCGGTTGAGGCCGATCGTGGTGATGCCGCTGACCGTGCTGTCCTGCTTGTAGCGCGAATAGACACCGTCGACGATGATCTCGGTATGCTCGGTCGGGCGCCATTGCATAGTCGCGGTCGCGCCGAGGCGCTGATAGCTCAGATCCTGATGGGTGATCGAGGCCAGCGCCGGGATGATGGTGGTCGGTGTGACCAGGGCATAGGCCGCCGGATCCGAGCCGAAGGTCGCGCCGGTGCCCAGGTTGGACGGGCGCGCGAAGCCATAGGTGTTGGGGGTGACGCCGTTGAGTTGCGAATTGCGATAGGCATATTCGAACTGGCCGGGATTGCGGCGATAGGCGTCGATCGACTGGCGCTCGCGCTGATAGGCGATGGTGCCCATGATCGCGAAATTGTCGGTGATGTGCTGCGAGATCAGCGCGGTGAGGCGCGGGTTATAGGTCTTGCCGTTCTCGCGATATTCGCCCTCGAGCCCGAGTGCATAACGGTTCTTCTTGTTCGCGAGCGGACGGCCGGTGGTGAGATCGATGATCGCGCCGAGCGCGCCCTCGTCGTTCGAGGCGGCGGTCGACTTGGTCACCGTGATGCCGCCGAACAGTTCGGAGGCGAAGGTGTTGAAGTCGAAGCCGCGCGAGCGGTTGGCGCCCGAGTCGGACTGGTTGCCGCCGGAGACGCTGAGCGCATCGGCGCCGTTGAGGCGGACCTGCTGGAAGTCGCCGCCGAGACCACGCACGGTGATCGAGCGGCCCTCGCCATTGTCGCGGTCGATCGACACGCCGGGCAGGCGCTGGATCGACTCGGCGAGGTTTGCGTCGGGGAAGTTGGCGATGTCCTCGGCGGAGATCGCGTCGATGATCTGGTTCGAGGCGCGCTTCTGGCCGAGCGCGCTGGCGAGCGAGGAACGGTAACCGGTGACAACGACGTCGTTGCTGGTGTTTTCGGGCTCCGCCGCGGGCTGATCCGACGCAGCGGCGGGGGCGGCGGGCGCCGCCGGTTCGGCCGCCATTGCCGCCGGGACCGGCGCCAAGATGCTCAAAGCTATAACAAAACGAGCCGTGCTGTGCCCCAGCCATGCGCGATTGACCGATGTCATCTTAACCTCCCCCTATATTTGCCGACTCTGCGTCGTGCGTCTCCGATGACACCGGTATCAATAAAATTTCTGTCATGCAATGGGGCCGGCCCGGCCCGACAGAGCGGCGAAAATCTCCCCTGCTCGGGCTGCTTTTTGGGGAATTTACTGTAGGAATTTCAGTGGCCTGCGCCCACACTCCCCTGCTCGACAAAAGCAGGAGAGAGTTTTGCGGGGGGCAGGGAGCGCGGCCGGCCGGGCAGGGGCGGGCACGGTGGCGGGCAGGCGAAGTCGATTCAACTTGTTCAACATATCGGCGATTCACGGGGCGGAATGATCCGGGTGCCACCATGCGCGCCCGGCCAGCGTGGTTGAATCACGCCGGCCGCGCGCGGTGGGGGGGGGGGGGGGGGCGCGCGCGGCTCGGGCGGTGATGGAGCGGCATGATGAGCGAATGTGAAAAGGCGCGTGAGGAGGCGGAGGCTTATGGCGCCTATATAGGCGAGGCGATGGAATAAGCTGAACTGGACGGAGGCGCTGCGCACGCGCGGGCCGTAATTGGACGCGCGGCTTGTTCATCGCGCTGCCGGCACATCGCCGAAATCGCTTCACGACATCGTCCGGTCGCGATTTCAAGCTAGTTGAGGTGATGCGGTGGGTCGCAGATGTGCCCAGGCAACGAGAACTGTGGTCCTCTACCGTCCGCATCACCTATCCGGCTTTGTCGATGTATGTTTGATTTTCCGCAGCTGATATGCCCCGGACCTCTTGAACCGTCAAAAACCCGAACCTACCTTTTCGCTCGCCGGGCGCCATTTTCCGGGTCCGGTGGGACAATGAGAGCGCCGGCTGCATACCCGCGCTTTTCATGCCCAGATCGCTTCACATGGAGGATTTGGAAATGAGAACCAATTTCGACTTCACCCCGTACCGCCGTTCCACGGTCGGCTTCGACCGGCTGTTCGACCTGCTCGAAACCAACGCGCGGACCGACGCCGCCGACGGCTATCCGCCGTTCGATATCATGCGCGATGGCGAGGACAGCTTCTGCATCACGCTCGCGGTGGCCGGCTTCCGTCCGGACGAGATCGAGGTGGTCGCCCAGCAGAACCAGCTCACGGTTACGGGCAAGCGCGCCGACGACCAGGATCGGGGCGAGTATTTGCACCGTGGCATCGCCGCGCGGCCCTTCGAGCGTCGCTTCCAGCTCGCCGACTTCATCGAGGCGGGGAGCGCCCGGTTCGAAAACGGCCTGCTCAGCATCGAGCTGAAACGGGTCGTTCCGGAGGCCATGAGGCCGCGCAAGATCGAGATCGGAGGTGGCACTCCCGCCAATGACCGGATCGCGGGGCCGACCGACCAAAGCCGCGAGGCGGCCTGACCGGTTCATCGGCGCCGCCCACGGGGGCGGCGGCCGGTGAGCCACACCAACTCAAGCCAGGAAAGGAGAGATGACCCATGGCTATTCGTGATCTGATCCCCTGGAGTCGGCAGGAGAACCGGCTCCCGGCACCCGTCAGCGGCGAGCAGCGTGAGCGCGCCGAGCATCCGCTTCTGTCGCTTCATCGTGAGATGAACCGGCTGTTCGACGATGTTTTCCGCGGGTTCGATATGCCGGCGTTCGGCAATACCGGCCCCGGCGCGGCATGGCCACGCGTCGAGTTGGGCGAAAGCGACCATGACATCCGCGTCACCGCCGAATTGCCCGGCTTGGGCGAAAAGGATGTCGATATCTCGCTCGAAGAAGGCGTGCTGACGCTCCGCGGCGAAAAGCACTCCCAGGTCGAGGACCGCAATCGCGGCTATTCCGAGCGCAGCTATGGCCGCTTCGAGCGGCGCATCGGCCTGCCCAACGGCATAGACCGTGACCGCGCGACTGCGTCGTTCGAGAATGGCGTGCTGACCGTGGTTCTGCCCAAAACCGAAGCCGCGAACGAGAATGTCCGCCGCATTCCGGTCAATGCCAACGCGGCATGATGGGAGGGCCCGGGGTTTCCGCCCCGGGCCTGACCTTCGCGACCGGGCGAGCGCTTAGAGCATGATGACATGATGCTCTAGGCTGCGCCGGTCCCGCGCGCAGCGGCTGGGTCATCGGAGAACGGCCTGCCGCTGTGGCGCCCGGCTCTCGATCAGCAGCGAAAGGACGAAATATGCGTAAACCCGGTACTGCCGTTCTGGCCGGCGGGGCCGCACTTGCTGTCGCCGGCGCCGTGCTTGCCGCCAATCATGACATGCATCGGCTGAACGTCGGCCTGCCGGACGGCTCGGTCGCCAGCATCGAATATGAGGGGGACGTTGCGCCCCGGATTTCGATCGCGACTGTGCCGCGCGCCCTTCCGGCCGGCTTCGTCGATGGGTTCGATAACGCGCCTTTTGGTGCGTTCGACAGAATCGCTGCCGAAATCGATCGACAGGCTGGAGCGATGATCCATGTGGTCAGCGCACTCCAGGCCGCGCCGATCTCCCGCGACGGCATGCTCGACCTTGCCGGGTCCGACAAGCTGCCGGCAGGTGCAATTCATTACCGGTTCTTCTCGACAAACGGGAACAGCAGGTGCGATCGCAGCATCGAGGTGACGTCCTATGGCTCCGGCCGGAAGCCCAAGGTCATCTTGAGCAACTCGGGCGATTGCAGGTCGGAGGCGCTGAACACGGCAGCGCGCGCGGAAGCACCGGTTCACCCTTCGGTTCCAGCTCCGACGAAGGTTACCCCGACCCCGGCCATGGAAGGCCCGGATAGGGGGCCGACCGCCTGACACTATACGGAAGCGGCCTGCGTGCCGCTTCCGCCCCTGCCAATGTCGCCTGCGCCATGCACGTTTCCCCAAGCGTTCTCTCGAGTTTCGTCACGCTGCTGGTCACGATCGGGCCGATCGAGACAGCGGTCATCTTCGCCAGCCTGACGGCGGGCATCCACCGCAGTGAGCGCCTGACCCTCGCCATCCGATCATGCGGGATTGCCGGGCTGGTCCTGTTGCTGTTCGCGATCGGCGGCAATATCACGCTCGACCTGCTCCATGTCTCGCTGCCGGCGTTCCGGGTTGCCGGTGGGCTGCTGCTTTTCCTCCAGGCGCTCAGCCTGACCTTCTCGGGCCCGGGCCTGTCGTCGATCAGTGAAGGCGAGCGCCGCGATGCCGAGCGTCCGGGCGACATCGCCGTTTTCCCCCTGGCCTTTCCGCTCATTGCCGGCCCCGGCAGCTTGTCGGCTACCGTCCTGTTGATGGGGCGCACGGAAGGCTGGATCGAAGCCGCAGGCGTAATCGCGATGATCATGGTCTGCGTCGGCCTCACCTACGGCGCGATGCGAACCGCCGAGCGTCTTGTGGCGTTGCTTGGCGCAACAGGCGCCGACGTGGTTCGGCGCATCTCCGGCGTGCTACTCGCGGGGCTTGCGATCCAGTTCGTCTTTGATGGCCTCGAACGCGCGCCCTTCCTGCACTGAGCGCGCGCGCCCTCAGGACAGCCCGTCGAGGATCGCGCCGAGCCGATCGAGCAGCGCCGCATTGCTCGCCGCTTTCGGCAGCTCGCGGTGGACGAAGGTTCGCAGCCGCCGGACATCGCGGAGCGGCAATCGCAGTTCGAGACGCGTATCGGAGAGGGTTGCGGGGTCATTGCGTTGCGCCGCCTTCCCCGACGCCAGGAAATGGTCGAGCAGCCGCTTGCGATCGGCAAAGGTCCAGCCGAGCGCATCCAACTCCGCTGGCGCGAGGCCCAGCAGCGCCAGCGCGATCTCCATGATGTCGTCAAAGGCCAGCGCGAGGCGGACAGTGCGACCGCCGCGCTCGCGCCAGCGCCGCGCCGGGCTGCGCATCAGGCCTCCGATGAACTGCGGGGCGGAGGCGATGTCGCGACCGCAACCATGATCAATGCCTCGTCCTGGGCAATGCTCCGTCGTCCAGCGCGCGCAACGCGGCGAGAACGTCGTCGACCGGCACCGGACGCTCGACATCAGCCGGGCGGCGCAACGCCGGCTGGTCTGGGACCGCCGCGGCGTCGGATGCCCATGAAGCAAGGATCGCACGCTTCACCTCAGGCTCGAGGTTGGGGTGGCGTGCGACGTCGAAAGGGTCAGTGAAACGGGAAGAAGCTTGCGACACGACGATCCTCCTTTCCTGTCGCTATTACTCAACGACCCGAGGGCCGAAGCAAGATTGGGAACGCGATGCGGCGGATTCAAGATGATTTGCCTCTTGTGGCGCACCTGTCCGTACGACCGCGTGATCCTTCGGATCAATGCCAAGTCAGGGCAAGCTGCCGGCCGTTTAGACGAACACCGACAGAAGCTGCGAACAGCTTCCGGCCAATACCAGCCGCCCCGACCGCTCACCCCATTCGACGGTAATCTCGCAGCCGCTACCATGCTGCGCGTCTATGGCTGATTCCCCGCAAGCTATGCGCCAGCCTCGCCGGATCGGCGTAGCCTGTCCGTGAAGACCGCAAGGCAACACGGAGAAATCATGTCCCACCCGACGCGACGGCAACTGATTGCAGGGACGATCGCGAGCGGTGGGTTGGCGAGCTGGCCGATCCGGGCGGGCGCGCCGGTTGGGCGGTCGACGCTGTTCCGCGAGGTGATGCTGGTCGATGGGACGGGTGCGCCGGGGCGGCTCGCCGATGTGCTCGTGACGGGCGGGCGCATCGCGCGGATCATGGCGCCGGCCGATCGGGGGACGGTTTCGGCTGGTCGGGTCGTTGCCGGGGAAGGGCGGGTGCTCGCGCCCGGTTTCATCGACATGCACAGCCATGGCGACCCACTGGAGGATTCGTATGAGGCGTTCCTCGCAATGGGCGTCACCACGATCACGCTGGGGCAGGACGGCGAGGGGCCGCGGATCGGCAAGGATCTCGACCCGAAAAGCTGGATGGACGCGGTGGATCGCGCGGCGATCGACGTCAACGTCGCGTTGCTGGCGGGGCATGGCACGCTGCGGCGCGCGGCAGGGGTGGCGGATTCGGTGCATCACCTCGACGCGGCGGGCCTCGCGCGGATGGCGGCGCAGCTCGATCGCGAATTGCGGCTGGGCGCCTTCGGCATCTCTTATGGGCTCGAATATGTGCCGGGCATCTATTCCGAGACAGCCGAACTCAGCAATCTCGGCAAGGTCGTCGCGCGTTATGGCGGCGTCTGCATGAGCCATATGCGGTCGGAGAATGACGACGAGATCGAGGCGTCGATCAACGAGCTGGTGACGTCGTCGCTGCCGGCGCGGCCGCATGTCTCGCATCTCAAATCGGTATTCGGCAAAGGCGGGAAGCGCGCGCAGGAACTGCTCGCTTTCATGGCCGCGATCCGCGCCCGCGGGGTCGACCTCACCGCCGACGAATATCCTTATGAAGCCGGCTATACCGGCATCGCGATCCTGTTCCCGAAATGGGCGCTGCCGCCGACCGATTATGCCGGGGTGCTGGCGAGGCGGCGGGCGGAATTGCGCGATTATCTGATCGCGCGGATGACGCGACGTGGCGGGCCGGAGGCGCTGCTGATCGGCAGCCGTCCTTATGCCGGCAAGACGCTGGCCCAGGCGGCGCAGGCGGAGGGGATGCATTACGCCGACCTGCTGATCAAACTCGGGCCTGAGGGTGGATCGGGCGCGCACTTCACGATGGACAAGGTGTTGCAGGATACCTTGCTGGTCGACCCGAACGTGTCGTTCTCGACCGATGGCGGGCCGGGCATGCGGCATCCGCGCGCGACCGGTACCTTTGCAAAGCTGGTCGAGGAATATGTCGTGCGCGACCGGAAGATGACGATCGAGGAAATGGTGCGCAAGGCGACCGGCTTTCCGGCGCAGACGCTGCGGTTGCCGGATCGCGGGGTGATCCGGATTGGTGCGCGGGCTGATCTGCTAGTGTTCGATCCGGCGAAGGTGAAGGCGCGGTCGACCTATGTCGATCCATTTGCCATGGCCGAGGGGTTCGATCTGGTGATGGTCAATGGCGAGGCTGCGTTCGAGGGCGGCAAGCGGGTGGGCAAGTCGGGGCAGTTGTTGCGCGCGCGGTAGGAGCGCTGTCGTTTAACCCGTCGTCATGCTGAACTGGTTGCCGCTTATCCATTCAAACAAAAAAAGAAATACCACCCCGGCGAAGGCCGGGGCCCAGTTGGGAAGGCAGAAATAACAGGGGGCAACCTCCATTTACCGCCGTTCCCCAACTGGGCCCCGGCCTTCGCCGGGGTGGTGCCCATTTTTTGAACGGCGTGGCGCTAAACAATTCAGGGTGACGATGGTTTTGTGGAGGCGGCGGGGTTCCCTCCTACACTGGTAAGCACCGCTACTTCCCCGGCTCGGCCATCGCCTTGCACAGGCTGTCCGTGGCCAGCGCGATGCGCGACTCCGGCATGTTGCGGTTCGCGGGGCTGTTCTCGACCTCGCGCGTCTCGGTATTGAAGGTGAGCAGGCTGCCCATGTGCTGGTCCGGGCACAGGCTGAGATAGGCGCGGAAGCCGTTCTGGTCGCCATTGTGGCCGATGATGTGGATGCCGTCGGTCGCGTCGAGGAAGAAGGACAGGCCGCTATATGTCGTGCTGGCCATCCGGCCCTGGGTGTAATCCTCGCCGGCGGAGATTTGCGGCTTCCACATCTCGTCGAGCGAGGATCGCTTGAGGACCAGGTCGTAGTCGGCCGCGCGCGCCGGGTCGCCGAGCAGGAAGGCGACGTATTTGGCCATGTCTGGCAGCGGGGCATTGAGCCCGCCGTTCGACACCGTCACGCCGGTATCGGCGTCGAACCGCGCGGGCACGCGCTTGCCGTCGTGGATGTAATAGCTGTGTGAGCGGTGCGGCAGCAGGAAAGGCGGCGTACGGTCGAAATAGCTTTCGTGCATGCCGAGCGGACGCAGGATGTTCTTGTCGATATAGACCTCGAAATCCTCGCCCGAGAGCCGCTCGATCACCTGGCCGAGATAGACGATGCCGGGGTTGGAATAGCTGAAGCGCGAGCCGGGTTTGTACTTCACCTCGGTATAGGGGATCATCGCCGCCAGTTGCGCCCAGCCCGGTGGCTCGAACGGCTGCCATTCGCGGTCGCGCCAGCGCCAGGTCGCGCCGCCGAAGCCGGCGCTGTGGCTCATCAACTGGCGGAGGGTGATCGCGCCGGGGTCGCCGAACGGGTCATGCACCTTGGCGAGTTCGGGCACGTAGCGGACGATCGGATCGTCGAGGTTGAGCAGGCCGCGGTCGCGCAGCTGCATGATGGCGATGCCGGTCATCGTCTTGGTGATCGACGCCCAGTGATAGATGGTCTGCGCATCGACCGGTACATTGGCGTCGGCATCCTGCAGACCGCGATGATCGGCGACGACGATGCGGCCGTCGCGCACGACATAGAAGCTGCTGCCGGCAATGCCGCCTTTGCGCATCTCGTCGCGGTGGAGCGTGCGGAACGCGTCGAGCGCCTTGCCGAAGGCGCGCTCGCCGGCGCTGGCCGGGTTGGCCAGCAGCAAGGTCAGCAGGAGCCAGGGGGAGAGCCGTCGTGCCATGGCGATCTTCCTTGCTGCGGGTGGGGCGGGCGGCCGAACCTGCGGAAGACTGGCCGCACACGCAACACATATGGTGAGGCCGGCATATGCACGCAGGTTCTGTCTAGATACATTAGCATTGACTAATCAATTAGCCAAGGCTAATGTGACTCGCATGATCCAGGCCGTCCCCATCGATACTGTCATGCGCGCTCTCGCCGATCCGACCCGCCGGGCGGTATTCGAGCGGATCGCGCGGTCGCGGGAGATCAATGTCGCCGAGCTGACCCGCGCCAGCGGGGTGACCCAGGGTGCCGTGTCGCAGCACCTCAAGGCGCTGAAGGGCGCGGGGCTGGTCGTCGAGCGTCCGCAGGGGCGCAACGTTTTCTACCGCGCGCAGCCGGAAGGGCTCGCGCCGCTGTTCGACTGGTTGAGCTTTTATGAAGTCTTCTGGCGTGAGCGGTTGGACAATTTGCGTACCCTTTTGGAGGAGATCGACCCGTGAACGACGCCATATTGCAAAGCCGTACCCAGCAGATCGTGGTCGATGAGGTCTTCCCTCACGCCCCCGAGATCATCTGGAAGACGCTGACATCGGGCGGGCTGATGGGCCGCTGGCTGCGCATGGCGCCATCGGGTTTCGATGCCGTGCTGGGCAATCGCTTCACCTATCAGACGACGCCGGCCGGTGAATGGGACGGCGTGATCCATTGCGAGGTGCTCGACGTCGTCCCTAACGAGCGCTTCGTCTATTCCTGGGTCGGCGGGCATGAGAGCAACGACGGCGCTTATGGTTCGAAGCTCGACACCAAGGTCAGCTTCACGCTGGAGAAGGTCGAGGGCGGCACAAGGCTGCGCCTCGTCCATTCGGGCTTCGTCACGCCCCGCAACGACAGCGCCTATCGCGGCATGAGCGGTGGCTGGATGCAGGTCGTTCCCGCCATCGGCGCGATCGCCGGCGAGCAGGAGCAGAACCATGCAGGGTGACTTTCCCGCAGCGCATCCCGCCCTCGTGTCGCCGGACGAATGGGGTGCCGCACATGCGCAATTGCTGGTGAAGGAAAAGGCTCAGGCCCGCGCGCGCGACGCGCTCGCCGCCGAACGGCGGCGCCTCCCGTGGATGGCGGTGGAGAAGAATTACAGCTTCGAGGGTCCGACGGGGAAGGTGAGCCTGCTCGACCTGTTCGAGGGGCGGCGTCAGTTGATCGTCTACCGCGCATTCTTCGAGCCCGGCGTGTTCGGCTGGCCGGACAATGCCTGTCGCGGCTGTTCGTTCGGTGCCGATCAGGTCGCGCATCTCGCGCATCTCAATGCGCGAGACACCACGCTGGCCTACGCCTCGCGTGCGCCGCAGGCGGACATCGCTGGGCTGAAGGCACGAAAGGGCTGGGATATGCCCTGGTACACGATCACCGACGGCTTCGACGCGGATTTCGGGGTCGACGAATGGCATGGCCATAACGCCTTCATCCATGACGGCGACCGCATCTTCCGCACCGGATTCATCAACAGCCGCGGCGACGAGGCGATGGGCACGACGTGGAGCTATCTCGATATCACCGCGCTCGGGCGGCAGGAAGTGTGGGAGGATTCGCCCGAGGGCTATCCCCAGACGCCGACCTATAAATGGTGGAATTGGCACGACAATTACGAGGCCGAGGCCGAACCCGACAAGAAGTGGGTCGAGGTGTCGAGTGCCGGCGAAGCGGCGTTCCGCAAGCATGACAATGCGTAGCGGCGGCACGACGGGTACAGCGGCGTGGCTCAGCCTCGCCGCCACGCCGGTCTTCGCCACCATGGCGCTGCTCACGGCGACACTCGGCCCCGGTGCGACGGATCTGCTATGCTCGGCAGCGCATGGTGGTTCGTCGCTCGGCGGCATGGTGCCGATGTATGCTCTGATGAGCGTCTTTCATGCGGCGCCCTGGCTGCGGCTGGTCAGCGCGCGCGCCTCGCGCTGAGGCGATCGAGACAGAAAAAAAGCCAGCCCCCGGAGGGACTGGCTATGAAAGTTTTAGGAGAGGATGCCTGAAAGGCACCCTCTATGTGCGTTGCAAAATGAAATGCTGCAAGTGCGAAGTAAACAGCAAGCGATTGCGTTTATTGCAATCGCGCCGGGATGGCGCGGGACGGCGCCGCCGTCAGGAGATGGTCGCCGATCGCAGCGAACAGCAGCGCATGGCCGCGATCGACGATCTCGTCGAAGGAAGGCGTCCGCGCGAACATCGCGCGGGCCTGGACGAGCAGGTCGGCGCGGCTCGGCAGATGCGGCAGATTGAGGCCGGCCAGCGTCTCGACGGTGCGGCCGCGTGCCTCGGCGAGGCTCTGTTGCAGTGCGGACAGATCGATCGCGTGAAGTGCGGCGGCGACGGCGGTGGCGATCCGTTCGGGATCGAAGCGCGCGGCGAGTTGCTCGGCGGTGCGCTGCACGACCCGGATGCCGAGTTGCTGCTCGTTGCTCAGCACGCGGGCGGGCGGGGCCTTGAGATCGCGGACGATACCGACCAGCGCGAGCAGCCGCAGCAGATAGAAGGTCATATCGGCTTCCCACCAGCGGAAGCCCTGGCGCGCGCTGCTCGGGCAGGCATGGTGATTGTTGTGCCACCCTTCGCCCATGGTGATCAGCGCGAGCAGCGGGTTGTTGCGTGAATCGTCGCCGGTCACATAGCGCCGGCTGCCCTGCACATGCGCCAGCGAGTTGATCATGAAGGTGCCGTGATAGACCAGCACCGTGCTCCAGAAGAACCCGACCACCAGGCCAGGCCAGCCGGCGGCGAGGAAACAGGAGATGGCGAGGATGAAGGCGGGCAGGATCTCGAACCGCTGCAGCCAGGCCAGTTCGGGATAGCGCGCGAAATCGGCGATCCGGCTGAGGTCGGTTGCATCATGGCGCCGCGCGAAGATCCAGCCGACATGGCTGTACAGGAAGCCGGTATGGCGCGGCGAATGGACGTCGCGCACCGTGTCCGAATGGAGATGGTGATGGCGGTGCTTGGCAGCCCACCACAAGACGCTGCGCTGGGCGCTGCTCTGCGCGATAAGGGCGAGGATGAACTGGAACACGCGGCCGGTCGCGTAGGAGCGATGCGAGAAATAGCGGTGATAGCCCGCCGTCACACCGAACATGCGCAGCCAGTAGAGGCCGATGCACAGGGCGAGCGACGGCCAGGTCACGCCGCTCCAGATCGCCGCCACGCAGCCGAGATGGACCAGCAGGAAGGGGATCGCCGACGGGTAGACGATGTCGCCGTCGTGATCGGCGGCTGTGGTAATGGGCAACGGGTCGGCGGCCATGATATTCACGAATCCAGTTCAGGCGGCGCGACGTTCGGGAGTCGATCCCGCGCCGCTTCTGCATCCTCGATACGCATATAGGGTGAATGGCACGTAACGGCGAGATGCCGGCGTGCATTCGTTACCCGATGCGGTGCTCACCCTTGACCCAGCGCACTGTGCCCGAGCTGGCGCGCATCACCACGCTGCTGGTGGTCATGATGCCGCCCTTGCGCTTCACGCCGCCGAGCAGCGAGCCGTCGGTCACCCCGGTCGCGGCGAAGATGCAGTCGCCCTTGGCCAGCTCAGTCAGGTCGTACTGCTTGTCGAGGTCTTCGATGCCCCATTTGCGGGCGCGGGCGCGCTCATCCTCGTTGCGGAAGATCAGCCGCCCCTTGAACTGCCCACCGACGCAGCGCAGCGCGGCACAGGCTAGCACGCCCTCCGGCGCGCCGCCCGAGCCCATATAGATGTCGATCGTGGTGTCGGGGTTGGTGGTGGCGATGACGCCGGCGACGTCGCCGTCGCCGATCAGCATCACGCCGCAGCCGATCGCGCGCAGCTCGGCGATCAGCGCCTCGTGGCGCGGGCGATCGAGCACGCAGGCGATGATCTCGTTGGGCTGGACGCCCTTGGCCTTGGCCACCGCGTTGATGTTCTCGGTCGGCGTCTTGTCGAGGTCGATGATATTGTCGGGCAGACCTGGGCCGACGGCGATCTTGTCCATGTACACGTCGGGAGCGTTGAGCAGGCCGCCCTGGTCGGCGATCGCCAGCACGGCGAGCGCGTTGGGGCCGGCCTTGGCGGTGATCGTCGTGCCCTCGAGCGGATCGAGCGCGATGTCGATCTTTGGCCCGGTGCCGATCGCGGAACCGACCTTCTCGCCGATGTACAGCATCGGTGCCTCGTCGCGCTCGCCTTCGCCGATCACCACGGTGCCGTCCATGTACAACTCGTTGAGCGCCTCGCGCATCGCCTCGACCGCGGCGGCATCGGCCGCCTTCTCGTCGCCGCGCCCGACCAGCTTTGCAGCAGCAATCGCCGCCGCTTCGGTCACACGGACCATTTCGAGGACGAGAACGCGGTCAAGAACCTGGCTTGGTGCGGCGGTGGTGGTCATGTGGGAAGGCATCCTGTTTATCTTTGGGCGCGCGTTAGGCGCGGTGTGTGAAATTGTCGAGACAATGGGGTCGAGGCGGCGGCGCGTCACGGCCCCTTGGGCGGGGCGATTTCGAACATAGTCGGCCAGTATTTGCCCGTCACGAACAGCCGGCGATGAACCTTGTCCCAGGCGATGCCGTTGGCGACTGCGTCGGGATCGTCGAGATGGACGGTGTCGGCCAGCGCGCTGACGTCGATCCAGCCGACGACATGGCCGGTGGTGGGGTCGATGCGGGCGATGCGGTTGGTGCGCCAGACATTGGCGAGGATCTCGCCATCGACATATTCCAGCTCGTTGAGCTGGTCGATCGCGATGCCGTCGGCGGTAACGGGCAGGCGGTGCCGTTCCTTCAGCGTGACCGGATCGAGGAAACGCAGCGAGGCGGTGCCGTCGGACATGATCACCGAAGTACCGTCTGTGGTCAGCGCCCAGCCTTCGCCGGGATAATGAAAGCTGCCGCGGCGGCGCAGCGTGTCGATCGACCAGCGAAAGCCGACGCCCTGGCGCCAGGTCAGGCTGATGATCTCCTGCCCGATGGCGACGATGCCCTCGCCGAAATAGGGAGGGTAGATGGTGGTGCGCTGGACGACCTTGCCGGTTTCGGGCCTGACCTTGCGGATCGACGAGCGACCGATCTCGCCGGTGCTCTCCCAGAAATAGCCGTCGCGGTAGAACAGGCCTTCGGTGAAAGCGCCGTTATCGTGGGGCAGCGTGGTGATGACCTGCGCCGGCATCACCGGAATCTCTGCTGGTGCCTGTGCAGCGCCTAGCAGCAGGAATACAGGCGCCAACCAAACAGGTGTGTTCCTGCGAACGCAGGAACCCAAGGCCATAAGCGCTCCGCTTGCAACCCTGGGCTCCTGCTTTCGCAGGAGAACAGTAGTTTCGACGGGGTGGGCGCCCCGTAGCATCAGTCGCGCAGCAGTTCGTTGATCGCGGTCTTGGAGCGGGTCTGGGCGTCGACGCGCTTGACGATCACCGCGCAATAGAGGCTCGGCTTGCCTTCGCCGCCGCCGGTGCTGCCGGGGACGACCACCGCATAAGGCGGGACTTCGCCGATGAAGATCTCTCCGGTCGCCCGGTCGATGATCTTGGTCGAGGCGCCGAGATAGACGCCCATCGACAGCACCGCGCCCTCGCCGACACGCACGCCCTCCGCCACCTCGGCGCGGGCGCCGATGAACGCGCCGTCGCCGATGATCACCGGATTGGCCTGGAGCGGCTCGAGCACGCCGCCGATGCCGGCACCGCCCGAGAGATGAACGTTCTTGCCGATCTGCGCGCAGCTGCCGACCGTCGCCCATGTGTCGACCATCGTGCCTTCGCCGACCCAGGCGCCGATATTGACGAAACTCGGCATCAGCACCGCGCCCTTGCCGATGAAGGCGCCGCGGCGGACGATGCTGCCGGGGACAGCGCGAAAACCGCCGCTGCGGAAGTCGGCTTCGCCCCAGCCGGTGAATTTGGACGGCACCTTGTCCCACCAGTGGCCGGCGCCGGGGCCGTTATCGATCAACGTATTGTCGTTGAGACGGAAGGACAGCAGCACCGCTTTCTTGAGCCATTGGTTGACGCGCCAGCTGCCCGCGCCATCGGGCTCGGCAACACGCGCCTCGCCGGCATCGAGCAGCGCCAACGCACGATCGACCGAGAGACGGATCTCGCCACCGGTAGTCAGCCCAATCGCGTCGCGATCTTCCCAGGCGTTGTCGATGATGCGTTCCAGGTCCTGGCTCATACGGCCTCCAATATGTCTTCCAGCCAGTGCCGGATGTCGTGGGTGATAAAATCGATGTAACTACGGTCGGTGTCGGTGGCCTGTTCCGAGCCGTTGTCGACCCACACCGTGGTCATGCCGATCGCCTTGGCCGGCGCGAGGTTGCGCGCCATATCCTCGACGAACAGGCTCTGCTCGGGCGCGATGCCGAACGCGGCGCACAGGCCGGCATAGGCCGAGGCCTGCGGCTTCGGTTTCAGGTCCATGGCGTGGATATCGTGGATCGCCTCGAAGCTGGCGGTCAGGCCGAGCCGGTCGAGCACGCGCCCCGCATAAGGCGTGTCGGCGTTGGTGAAGACGATCTTGCGCCCCGGCAGCCGGCCGATCGCGGCGGCGAGCGGGGCGTTTTCCTCCAGCACGTCCATCTCGATATCATGGACGAAGGCGAGGAAGGCGTGCGGATCGACATGATGCTCGGTCATCAGCCCGGCCAATGTCGTACCGTGCGCTAAAAAATATTGCTTCTGAAGGCGATGCGCGGCGGCCTTATCGAAATCGAAACGATCGGCGATATAGGCCGTCATCCTGGCGTCGATGCGGGCAAACAGGTTCGCACTCGCCGGGTACAGCGTGTTGTCGAGATCGAAAATCCAGTTGCGGACATGGTCGAGACGCGCGAGCATGGTGTGGGGCCTTAGGCGTGGCCGGCGCCACGGGCAAGGAAGCTAAGGTTTTGGGGTACGCGTGTGGCGTCAGGGGGGCGATCTGCCAGGGAAAACACCCCGCGCCGCGTACTCGACTGGGGGATGGATTATCATGAACAGGGGTTTGGGTAGCAATCTGCTCCGCGCGACGGCGCTGGCGGGGTTCATCATGGTCGGCGGCTGCGGTGGCGGCGGTGGCGGCGTCGCCAACACGCCCACACCGACCCCGGCACCCGCTCCGACACCCACGCCTACTCCGACGCCCACTCCGACCCCCACGCCAACGCCGACCCCTTCTTCCTATGACACGGCGGAATATCGCGCGACGGCCGGTGCCGTGTCGGCCAACGCGCTGGCGGCATACAGCAAGGGTTCGACCGGCCTCGGCATCAAGGTCGGGGTCATCGACAGCGGGATCGACCTGCAGAGCGCCGAATTCGGCACCCGCATCGACCCGGCCTCGGCCAATGTCGCCGGCGGCACCACGGTCGATGACGAGGGCGGACACGGCACCGCCGTGGCCTTCACCATCGCCGGGCGGCGCAACGATGCCGGCACGCACGGTATTTCCTTCGATTCGACCCTGGTGATCGCGCGCGCCGACGATCCCGGCAGCTGTGCCACCACGACAACCGCTGGCAAGAGCGGTTGCGAGTTCGGCGATCTCGCGATCGGCCGCGGCATCGATCTCGCCGTGGGTGCCGGCGCGCGGGTGATCAACATCTCGCTCGGCGGATCCGCAGCAGGGTCGCCGGTGATCAACGCGATTAACCGGGCCACCGCAGCCGGGGTGATCATCGTCATTTCGGCCGGCAATGACGGCACCACCGACCCAGATCCCTTTGCCCAGGTGGCGAACAACAGCGTGGCGCGCGGGCTGGTGATCATCGCCGGCTCAGTGGGCGCGAATGATTCGCGCACGCCGGGCGCCGATGTCCTGTCGAGCTTCAGCGACAAGGCCGGCAACAGCATCGTGCACTATCTTGCCGCGGTCGGCGAAAGCGTGCGTGCGCCCGACAACAACAATGTTCCGTTCCTGTGGAGCGGCACGTCGTTCGCCGCGCCGCAGATCGCCGGTGCGGTGGCGCTGCTCGCCCAGGCTTTCCCCAACCTGACCGGCGCGCAGATCGTCAGCATCCTGTTCCAGTCGGCGCGCGATGCCGGCGCGGCCGGGGCCGATGCGGTGTTCGGCCAGGGCGTGCTCGATCTGACCAAGGCGTTCGCGCCGCTGGGGGCGACCTCGATCGCCGGCACGTCGGCGCAGGTGTCGCTCGGCATCAACGGCACATTGTCGGCACCGATGGGAGACGCGCGGCAGGGCGCGCTCAACACCGTGATCCTCGACAGCTTCTCGCGCGCCTATACGATGGATCTTGCCGGCACGATCATCCGCGCCAGCCCGTCGCGCAATCTGGTCGGGGCGTTGCAGGCGCGGACGCGGAACTATTCGTCGGATTTCGGCAACACCAGCGTCGCCCTGACCGTCGCCCCGACGCGCGGTGGGGCACTGGTCCAGCGTACCATGTTGAGCGCAGACCAGGCCGAGCGGGCGCGGACCATCGCCGGGATCGTGATGCAACGGCTCGGTTCGACGGCGAGCTTCGCGCTGGGCTTTGCGGAAAGCGGCGCGACCTTGTCGGCGCGGCTCGCCGGCCGGGCGGATCCGGCGTTTCTCGTCGCGCAGGACCCGACGCACAATCTCGGCTTCGACAGTCAGGTGCGCGGCTCGGCGGCGATGCGTCAGCTGTTCGGCACATGGGGCGTCACCGCCGCGATCGAGACCGGCGCGGCGCTGAGCCGGGACGCCGAGGCGCTGCCGGCGGTGCGCGACCATTATCAGCGTTACGGTTATGAAAAGGCGGCACTCGTCGTCGATCGGCGCTTCGGGCCGCTCCAGGCGGCGCTGTCGGGCACGCGGTTGGCGGAATATAACACATTGCTCGGTGCGCGGTTCAGCGACGGGTTGGGCGGCACGCGCGCGACAACATATTTCCTCGACGTCGCCGCACGCATCGATCTCGGCGTGCGCTGGTCGATCGGCGGATCGCTGCGCAAGGGCTGGACCATCGCTGCGCTGCGCAGCGGCGTGGGTGGCGGCGGGATGATCCACACCAATGCCTATGCCGCCGATATTGCCGGGGAGGGGCTGTTCGGCAGAAGCGATCATTTCGGCCTGCGCATCGCCCAGCCGCTGCGTGTAACGCGCGGCGGCATCGCGCTGCGGCTGCCGACCGATTACGACTATGCCACCGGCGCGGTGACCGACTGGGCGACGCAGATACTCAACCTCGCGCCCACTGGCCACGAGATCGATATGGAGGGGCGCTATTCGCTGCCCTTCCTGTGGGGCGATCTGCAGACCAACATGTTCTACCGCCGCGATCCGGGCAATTTCGCCGCGCTGCCCGACGATGTCGGCGCGACCTTGCGCTGGTCGGCGGTGTTCTAGGGTCTGGCGGAAGCGGTCGCGCGATCCCATCTGTCGGAACATGACCGCTTATTCGCTGCTCGATCTCGTCCCCGTTATCGAAGGAGGCAGCGTCGGCCAGGCGCTGGCCAACGCCGCCGATCTCGCCGCGCATGCGGAAAAGCTGGGCTTCACCCGCTATTGGGTCGCCGAGCATCACGGCATGGCGGGGATCGCCAGCGCGGCGACCTCGGTGGTGATCGGGCATGTTGCCGCCGCGACGCGGCACATCCGCGTCGGCGCCGGCGGGATCATGCTGCCCAACCACGCGCCGTTGGTGATCGCCGAGCAGTTCGGCACGCTCGACGCGCTGTTCCCCGGGCGGATCGATCTCGGCCTCGGGCGTGCGCCGGGTTCCGACCAGCGCGTCGCCCAGGCGATCAGGCGGACGCTCGACAGCGACGCCAACGCCTTCCCGCGCGATGTGATGGAACTGCAAAGCTATTTCGCCGATGACGGCCAGACCGGCATCCGCGCCACCCCGGGCGCAGGAGCCAAGGTCGATCTGTGGATTCTCGGGTCGAGCCTGTTCGGCGCGCAACTCGCCGCCGCTTTGGGCCTGCCCTTCGCCTTCGCCTCGCATTTCGCGCCCGACGCGCTGGATCAGGCGGTGGCGATCTATCGCCGTGACTTCCGGCCCTCGCTGGCGCTGGCCAGGCCGCATATGATGGCCGGCTTCAACATCTTTGCCGCCGACAGCGACGAAGAGGCGGAACTGCTGGCCAGCTCGCAGGCCCAGTCGTTCGTCGCGTTGCGCACCGGCAATCCGCGCCAGCTGCCGCCGCCGGTCGCCGGTTATCGCGAGAGCCTCGGTGCGCAGGGCAGCGCGATTCTCAACCATGTGCTGCAATGCTCGGCGGTCGGCGGCCCCGCCAAGGTCGCGCGCGAGATCGCCGCTTTCATCGAGCGCACCGGGGTGGACGAGCTGATGATTGCCAGCGCGATCTACGATCATGGCGCGCGCAAGCGTAGCCTCGCGATTACCGCCGATGTGATGCGGGAGCTGAAGGTCGCCGCGTGATTCTTGATCCTCCCCGGCACGGGGAGGGGGACCATCCGAAGGATGGTGGTGGGGGCGTGCCGCAGGTGGTGCGTTCGCGGCGATCCCCCTCCACCACGCCGCTTCACGTCGTGGTCCCCCTCCCCGTGCCGGGGAGGATTTAGTTCGCCGCCGGCAACCTCAGCCGCACCAGCAATCCCCCGAGATCCTCGCTCTCTTCGAGGCTGACCGTGCCCTCATAGATCTCCGCCACGTCGCGCACGATCGCGAGCCCCAGCCCGGTCCCCGGCTTGCCGGTATCGAGCCGCACGCCGCGATCGAAGATGCGGCTGCGCTCCTCCTCGGGGATACCCGGCCCGTCATCCTCGACCTGAAACTCGACAAAGCCCGAATGCGCGCCAACCGTGACGAACACGCTGCCGCCGCCATATTTCGCGGCATTCTCGATGAGATTGCCGAGCATCTCATCGAGATCCTGCCGTTCGACATGGACCTGCAGATTCTTCGGCCCGTCGGCGTCGATGCGGACATGGCGATAGAGCCGCGAGACCGCGCGCTCGACTGATTCGAGGCTCGGCCAGACATCGGCGCGGCTGTGCGCCGAGCCGCGCCGGCCGACGGCGCGGGCGCGGGCGAGATGATGGTCGACCTGGCGGCGCATCGTGCGCGCCTCACGGATCACCGTCTCGCCGAGATCGTCCGACTGGGCGGTGGCCGCGTTCATGATCACGGTCAGCGGCGTCTTGAGCGCATGGGCGAGATTGCCGGCATGGCGCCGCGCCTCCTCGGCCTGCTTCTCATTATGCTCGATCAGCGCGTTCAATTCCTCGACCAGCGGCGCAACCTCGATCGGCATTGCCCGCTCGACCGCGCGCGACTTGCCGGCGCGCATCCGGGCGATTTCCTCGCGCACCTTGCGCAGCGGCCACAGCCCGTAAAAGGTCTGCAGCCCGGCCATCACGATCAGCCCGAAGGCGAGCAGCACGAAACTGCGCACCAAAGTACGGCGCAAGGTAGCGATCTGCGCGTCGAGGCCCTCGCGGCTCTGCGCCACCTGGAAGCGCCAGCGCACGTCCGAACCCGGCAGCTTCACGTCACGCTCGAGGATGCGCAGCTTCTCGCCTTCGTTGGGCGCGGTGTCGCTGTCCGTCACGCCGATCAGGCCGCGCAGATCGTCGATCACGCCGCTCGCCGCGCTCTTCAGCTTCTCGCGGCTGGAAGCGGTGGCGCCGGCCTGGCCATGGCTGACGAACTGGTCGCTGTCATAGGCATGGACGCCGAGATCGGTATGAGCACCGCCATAAGCCAGGCGCCGGTCCCATAACGAACGCGAACGATAGGGATCGCCCTGCTTTGCGGAGACCTGCCAGTAGAGGCCAGAATAGGGTTCGAGAAAGCGCTGGTCCGCCGGTTCGCGATTGTTGATCACTTCGCCGTCGGGGCCGATTTCGGCCGAGACAATCAGAGCGGTGAGCACATAATCGAGCTGGTCGTCGAAATTGCGCGTCACCGCGCCACGCAGCACGCTGTCGAGCGCGAAGCCGCCGCCGCTCAGCAGGAGCAGGATCCATGCCGCGGCGATCAGGATCATGCGGCGCGACAATGAACCGGTCGTCCGCGTCACCGGTGGTGGCGCGGGAACGGGCGTGGTTGGAGGATCGGCCAGTTCGACCGGCGCGTCGATATCAGCCACCGGTCGCTCGACCATCAGGCATCAGGGTCTTCGAGGCTATAGCCCAGACCACGGATCGTCGTGATCACATCCTGACCGAGCTTCTTGCGGATGCGCGTAACAAACACTTCGATCGTATTGGAATCGCGATCGAAATCCTGATCGTAGATATGCTCGATCAATTCGGTGCGGCTGACCACCTTGCCCTTGTGATGGAGCAGATAGCTGAGCAGCTTATATTCCTGCGCGGTCAGCTTGACCGGCTCGCCGGCCAAAGTGACCTTGCCCGATCGGGTGTCGAGACGGACGTCGCCGGCGGTCAGTTCGGACGAGGCATTGCCCGAGGCGCGGCGGATCAGCGCGCGCAGCCGAGCGATCAGCTCCTCCGACTGGAACGGCTTGGCGACATAATCGTCGGCGCCGGCATCGAGCCCGGCCACCTTGTCCGACCAGCTGTCACGCGCGGTCAGCACCAGCACGGGATGGGTGCGGCCTTCCTTGCGCCAACGGTCGAGCACGGTCAGGCCGTCAATCTCGGGCAGGCCGAGATCGAGCACCACGGCATCATAGCTTTCGGTCGAGCCGAGGAAATGCCCTTCCTCGCCATCGGTGGCGAGGTCGACGGCATAGCCCGCGCCCTCCAGCGTGTTCTTCAGCTGCTGGCCGAGATTGGGTTCGTCCTCGACGATCAGAACGCGCATGCGATACTCCCCTTATTGTGCTTGGGCCGGCTTCAGCCGCCGGCGCGGCCGACGATATGACCGGTATGGCCATCGACCGCGATCCAGATCACCGATCCATTGCGCAGGAACTTGAGCGTGTAAATCCCGCTCTCCGGTTCGAAGTCGAAGCCGAGATATTGTGCGCCCCGCATCTGCGGCAGCACACGGCCCTCGATCTCGCGCAGCGGCAGCAACGCGCCGCGCTGACGACCGTCGAACGCTTCCTGCGCATCGCCGCGGCGCTGCACGGGCTGACCTTCCGCCACCGGCGGAACGATCGCGGCGAGCGCGGTCAACAACAGGGAAACCAGCATCTTCATGGGCAATCGCATAGGGAGCGGGGCTTGAACAGCCTGTGAATGAGCCTGTCAGGTAACCGCAACTTGCCGCAGCGCAGCAGGCACCCTAGGTGGCCCGGCATGGCGGCACCTATTCTTTCGTACGAAGACCTTGGCATCATTCAGGGTTCGGGCTGGCTGTTCCGCCATCTCGACCTGCATATCGGCGCGCGTGACCGACTGGCGCTGATCGGGCGCAATGGCGCGGGCAAGACGACGCTGCTCAAGGCGATCGCCGCGACGATCGAGGCCGATGAAGGCCGCCGCACGATCGTGCCCGGTACGCGCGTGGTGATGCTGGAGCAGGAGCCGGTGCTGACCGCCTTTGCGACGCTGGAGGATTATGTGCTCAGCGGCGACGATGCGCCGCTGCGCCATGAGGCGGAGGCGATCGCCGGCCAGCTCGGTATCGACCTGAAACGCGAGGCGGCCAAGGCTTCGGGCGGCGAGCGGCGCCGCGCCGCGATCGTCCGCGCGCTGGCAATGAACCCCGATGTGCTGCTGCTGGACGAGCCGACCAACCATCTCGATATCGCCGCGATCGACTGGCTCGAGGACTGGCTTGGGCGGTTCAAGGGCGCGTTCATCGCGATCAGCCATGACCGTACCTTCCTGACGCGACTGACCAAGCAGACGCTGTGGCTCGACCGCGGCAATATCCGCCGCGCCGAGATCGGATTCGGTGGCTTCGAGGCGTGGACCGAACAGGTCTATGCCGAGGAGGAGCGCAACGCGCAGCGGCTCGACGCCAAGCTCAAGATCGAGGAGCATTGGCTGCTGCGCGGCGTGACCGGTCGGCGCAAGCGCAACCAGGGCCGACTGCACAAGTTGAAGGACATGCGCGCCGAACGCGCCGCGATGCTCGGGCCGCAGGGCACCGCCAACCTCGTCACCGCCAGCGACGATGCGCGCACCAAGGTGGTGATCGACGTGAAGGGCGTGTCGAAGAATTTCGGTGATCGCACCATCATCCGCGATCTCACCTTGCGCGTGACGCGCGGCGACCGCATCGGCATCGTCGGCGCGAACGGCGCGGGCAAGACGACGCTGCTGAAGCTGCTGACCGGCGAACTGGCGCCCGACAGCGGCACGATCAAGCTGGCCAAGACGCTGAACGGCGTGGTGATCGACCAGCAGCGCAGCCTGATGGCACCGGAAAAGACCGTGCGCGACGTGCTGACCAATGGCGGCGACTGGATCGAGGTGCTCGGCATCAAGAAGCACATCATCGGTTACCTCAAGGAGTTCCTGTTTGAGCCCGGGCTGGTCGATGCCAAGATCGGCACGCTGTCGGGTGGCGAGCGCTCGCGCCTGTTGCTGGCGCGCGAGTTCGCCCGGCATTCCAACCTGCTGGTGCTCGACGAGCCGACCAACGATCTCGACCTGGAAACGCTCGACCTGCTGCAGGAAGTGATCGCGGATTATGACGGCACCGTGCTGATCGTCAGCCATGACCGCGACTTTCTCGACCGCACCGTGACGGTGACGCTTGGCCTCGACGGCTCGGGCGATGTCGATGTCGTGGCGGGTGGTTATGAGGACTGGGTCAAGCGGCGCAAAACGCGCACCGCGCCGAAAAAGGCGGCCGTGCCGGCACCCGCCGCGCCACCGCCGCCCGCCGCCAAGGTCAAGCTGACCTACAAGGACCAGCGCGATTACGACACGCTGCCGGCACGGATCGAGCAACTCGACGCGGCGATTGCGCGCGACGAAGCGGCGATGCACGACCCCGGCCTTTATGCGCGCGACCCCGGCGCCTTCGACCGGTTGACCCGATCGATCGGCGCGGCAAGGGACGAGAAGGAAGCGGCGGAACTGCGCTGGCTCGAACTGGCGGAGATGGTCGAAGGGCAGGCCTGATTGTGGAGCAGCGCTGGGTCTGGTATGAAATAGTAATACCAAGTAGCTGTCATGGGTGCCATTCGCAAAATCAGCATCGCGCTTACCGAAGAGATGGCCGTCTCTGTTGATCAAGCGGTCGCCAGCGGTGACTATGCTACCACCAGTGAGGTAATTCGCGAGGCCTTACGTCTGTGGAAGGGGCAGCGTCTGACAAACGACGTCGCAGTCTTGCGCCGTTTGTGGGATGATGGCGTTGCGAGCGGACCCGCGGTCGCCGGTGACTTCGATCCGGAGGATATCGCGCGACGCGGCCGCGAGCGGATGGCGACTGCCAAGCAATGACGTTTGCCATTCGGCGACTGCCTGCGGCCATCGCCGATCTCGACGCTGTCTGGGACTATATCGCGCAGGACAATCCCGATGCGGCAGACCAGATCGTTGCCCGGATAGCGACCGCAACGCGTCGCTTGGCCGACTTTCCATCGAGCGGCACGCGGCGCCCGGATATTCACCCCACTGCGCATTCGGTTCCGATGGGCGCCTATCTGATCTTGTATCGCGTGAACGAAGGGGTCGTTGAGATCGTGCGGGTACTCCATAGCGCGCGCGACCTTTCTCTGGCCTCGCCGGACTTCACCAATGCGTCAGGCGATTAGCAGCAACGTCGCGATCGTCCCCGTGCGATCGCTATCCACGCTGATCGTGCCGCCGGCCTGACGCGCGAACGCCTCGATCAGGCGTGAGCCGAGTCCGCCATCGGCGCTGGGCCTCGCCTTTTTGTCGATGCCCGAACCATTGTCGCTGACGGTCAACAACCAACCGCCTGGCCGTCGCCCGAAAGCGACGGCGATCATGCCCGTTTCGCGCCCGTTAAAGGCATGCTTGGCGGCATTGGTGACGAGTTCGTTGATCACCAGCCCGATCGAGACCGCGCGGTCTCGCGACAATGCGCCCTCGGCGGCGTCGCACTCCAGCACCACGCCGCCGCGCAGCAACAATGCGTCGGCCAAGGTCGCGCACAGATCGCCGAGATAATCCCGCATTTCGACCAGTCCGGGCTGGCCGCTGCGATAGAGATGCCGATGCGCGCGGCCGATGCTCTCGACCCGCGTCAGCGCGGCGCCGAGCGCCTCGACCGTCGCGGGGTCGGAGGCGCGGCGGCGCTGCATGTCGAGCAGACCGGTGACGATGGTGAAGTTGTTCTTCACGCGGTGGTCGAATTCGGCGAGGAACAGGTCGCGATCGGCGATTTCGCGATCGCGCTCCTGGGTGGCGCGGCGCACCGCGCGCGAGAAGATCTCGCCGATCGCGATAGTGATCAGCGTCGCGAAAATCACCACCGCGACATTGATCGCGCCGGCACGGTTGGCGAAGGTGAACGAGCCGGTGATCGGGTAGAGATAAAACCAGGCATAGCCGATCGTCAGCGCGGCCGTGACAAGCCCGGCGAACCAGCGCCCGAACAGGGTCGCCATCATCACCGCGGGAAAGACCAGCGCGAACGGGGCGCTGCCCGGCGCTAAACCATCAAGGCCGGCGCGAACCAATGCCGCCCCGCCGGCACAGAGCAATGCCACGCACAATTGCGTCACCCAGCGCGGCACCAGCGGCGCGAGGCGGTCGGCGAGGTCGAATTCTCCGAGGCGAGCCATGGCCCGAACAACCGTCCGAAGCGATGCCAAGTCAAGTGCGACCCGGACCTAATTTGCCTTTAGCTGATCGGGATCAGTGCGATTGCAGTTTCTTGCCGTGCCGACCGGCGAGATCGACGACATAATGCCACGCCACCCGGCCCGAGCGGCCACCGCGCCGTGTCGCCCAGCCGACAGCATCGGTCGCGTCGAAGGGTAGTTCGTGTGCCTCGGTATAGGCCCGGACGATGGCGAGATAGGCAGGCTGATCGACGACATGGAAGCCGAGGCTCAGGCCGAAACGGTCGGCCAAAGCGAGATTGTCATCGATCGAATCGCGCGGGTTGATCGCGCTCGATTGCTCGGCAATGTCGCGCGGGATGAGATGGCGGCGATTGGAGGTGACGATAAGCCGGGCATTGTCGGGCCGCGCCTCGGCGCCGCCTTCGAGCATCGAGCGCAACGCCCGCGCATCGCTTGCAGCATCGAAGCCGAGATCGTCGACGAACAGGGCGAAGGCGCGGGGCAGGGGGGATAGTTCGGCGAACAGCGCAGGGAGTGTGTCGAGCTTGTGGGTCGCCACCTCGATCAGAGCCATCGCGCCGCCGCCAGTCTGCACCGCGCCGACCGAACTCTTGACCAGCGCCGATTTGCCCGTGCCGCGCGCACCCCACAGCAGCACGTCATGTGCTGCCGCGCCGGCCGCCAGCCGTTCGAGATTGGCGACCAGCGCGGCCTTCTGTTCGTCGATGCCCTGCAGGCGGTCGAGCGGCAGCGGCGTGAAATCGCGCGCGGCGGCGAGCGCAGTACCGCGCCAGACATAGGCGGCATGGGCAAGCGGGTCGGCCGGTGCAGGTGCCGGCGGCGCGATCCGTTCGAGGGCGGCGGCGATGCGTTCTAGAGGATCGGTCAACCCACACTCCGTCACCCTGAACTTGTTTCAGGGTCCATGTGCGACCACTGGCCGCGTATTTGCCGCCTATGATCGCGCATGGATGCTGAAACAAGTTCAGCATGACGGTGTGGGGGTTAAAGCGTCCTGAGCAACGCCGCTGCTGCGGCCCGGTCGGTGAACATCGGGTCCGCCAGCGCCGAACGAATGTTCCCCGCCGCCAGCGCATTGCGGCCGCTATCCGCCTGCGCCTGGCCGAGGTGCCAGCGCACCATCGCATTATCGGGGGCGATCGAGCCGGCCTTTTCGAGCAGTTGCAGCGCAAGATCGCCCTTGCCTTGCTGGTACAGCGCCCAGCCATAGCTGTCGGTCGCGGCCGGGTTCATCGGTGCAAGGTGATAGGCCGCCCTGGCGAACACCACACCCGCATCGGGGTCGTCATTGCCGGTATAGGCATAGGCCAGTTCGGAGAGCAGCGAGACGTCGCGATTGCCGATCCGGCTGCGCAACTGCTCCAGCGTGTCGATCGCCGCGTCCCAGTCGCCGCCGATCATCTGGCGATGCGCGACGAGGCGCTGCGCCGGGATGCTCTGCGGGTTTTGCGAGAGATAGAGCGACAGGACATTGGTCGCCTCGGCCGTGCGATGAGCGTGATCGAGCGCATCGACCGCGCGCAGCATCGTCGCCTCGTCGAAGCGCAGATCGGCGGCGCGGCGATAGGCGGTGGCGGCGTCGTCGAAACGGCCCATCACCATCAGCACATCGCCAACCGCGAGATGCGCGGCGGGCGCGCCGGGATAGGTGCGGGCCAGCGCCTGCGCCTGGTTGAACGCGGTGGTGGTGTCGCCGGCATCGACCAGGCCCTTGAGGTACCCGACCCGGGCGACGGGATCGTCGGGACCCTTGTCCGAGGCGGCGGCAAGCTGGGGCAGGCTGTCGTCGGTGCCGAACGGCGTCGCGCCGGCGAGGGTCGGCCAGGCCGAGCGATCGAGATATTTCGCGGCCCAGTCGCGCTCGCCGGTGCGCTCGAAGGCGCGGCCGACCAGCGAGAGGGTATAGCTGTCGGCATCGCCGCGCAGGGCCAGCGGGCGCAGCACGTCGAGCGCGCCACGCGCATCGCCCGAGCGCAGCAACGCCGCGCCGAGCATGCGCCGGCCGTCGAGATTGAACGGCTGGCGACCGACCAACTCGCGCCACGTACCGATCGCCTGCTCGTAATCGCCACTCTGATATTCGAGCATGCCGTCGAGCAGCAGGGCACCGGGCAGATGATCGATCTTGCCGCCGGTCTTCTGCATCAGCGTGCGGGCGAGATCGTAATTGCCGGCGCGCGCCGCGAGCACGGCCTGGAGGTACAGCGCCTGCGGGCTCCCCGGTCGCGCGGCGAGCGCGCGGCGGGTGGCATCGAGCATGTCGACATTGCGCCCGACATCGCCGAGCGTGGCGGCATATTCGATCAGCGCCGGGTGGTAATAAGCGTCATGCTTCAGCGCGGCCTCGAACCACGGCAGGGCGGCGAGCAGGCCATATTGGTCACGCACCAGTTCGCCGCGCAGCACCAGCGCCTCGACATTGTTGCGGTCGAGATCGGTCGCCTTGGTCGCGGCGTCGATCGCGCCTGCAACATCGCCGGCGGTGTAGCGCACGCGCCCGAGGTCGCTCCAGGCATAGCTGTTGCGCGTATCGGCGGCGAGCACGGTGGCGAGCGTCGCCTGCGCGCCGGGCAGGTCGCCCTTGGCGGCCATGGCGCGGGCCGCGATACGCAGCGCGTAGCCGCCGAATTTCGGATCGGCCTTGCCCGCCTCGGCGAGCGCACGATCGGTGTCGCCCTGTAACAGCCAGGCATGGGCATCGAGTTGGTGCGCGCGCTTCCCGTCGAAACCGGCCTGGGTCGCGCGACCCAGTTCGCCCTCTGCCGCAACCCCGTCACCGAGCGCGAGATAGGCGCGGGCGAGGACGGCATGGGCGAGACCCCAGGCCGGATCGGCCCTTGTCGCGGCGATCGCATGGGTACGCGCGGCGCTGTAGTTTCCGGCATTGAGCAGGCCGAGGCTCTCGATCAGCTCGGTGCGCGCGCTTGCGCCGCTGGCGCGCGCGGGCCGGGCAACATTGACCGCCACGGCAGTAACGGTGCCGAGCGCAAGGACGGCGACAAGGGCGAACCGGCGCAGGGTGCGCGGGCTGCGTCGGGTTGTGGAACGAGCGTCAGGCATGGAGATCATAGCTCTTCAACAGGTCGTACAGGGTCGGGCGGCTCACCCCTAGCAGCTTGGCGGTATTGGAAATGTTACCGTCGGCACGGGCGAGCGCATGGCGGATCGCGGAGCGGTCGGCGCTTTCGCGCGCGGCACGCAGGTTGAGCGGCATTTCGCCACCGGTCGAAGGCGCAAGATCGAGGTCTACCGCGGTGACCAGCTTGCCCTCGGCCATGATCACCGCGCGCTTCATGCGGTTCTCCAGCTCGCGGACATTGCCGGGCCAGCCCCAGGCATCGATCGCCGCGCGCGCATCGGGCGACAGGCCGGTGACCGCCGAGTGCATCGTCTTGGCATATTTCTTGAGGAAATGCTGGGCGAGCAGCACCGCGTCGCCGCTGCGCTCGGCCAGCGAAGGTATGCGTATGACGATCTCGGCGAGGCGGTAATAAAGGTCCTCGCGGAAACGCCCGTCGGCGACCATCGCATCGACATCCTGATGCGTCGCGCAGACGATACGCGTGTCCACCGCGATCGGCTTTCGCCCGCCGATCCGCTCGATCACGCGTTCCTGCAGGAAGCGCAACAGCTTGACCTGAAGCGGTAGCGGCACGTCGCCGATCTCGTCGAGGAACAGCGTGCCGCCATGGGCCTGTTCGATCTTGCCCTCGGTGGTCTTGACCGCGCCGGTGAAGGCGCCCTTTTCATGGCCGAACAGCTCGCTTTCGAGCAAGGTCTCGGGGATCGCCGCGCAGTTGATCGCGACGAAGCTGCCGCGCGCACGTGGCGAGGAATCGTGCAGGCCGCGGGCAAGCAATTCCTTACCGGTGCCGCTCGCGCCGAGCAGCATCACCGAGACATCGGCATTGGCGACGCGCTCGATGGTGCGGGTAACCTTGGCCATTTCGGGTGCCGCGGTGATCAGCCCGCCCAAGGCGGTGCCGCCGTCGCGCTCGGCGAGGCGGCGATTCTCCGTCTCCAGCGCGTGGACGTGGAAGGCGCGCGAGACGATCAGGCCGAGTGCGTCGATGTCGATCGGCTTGTGATAGAAATCCCAGGCCCCTTCGGCGATGGCGCGCAACGCGCTTTCGCGGGCGCCGTGGCCCGAGGCGACGATCACTTTGGTGTCCGGCTTGAGCGCAAGGATTTCTGCGAGCGTTGCGAAGCCCTCGCTGACGCCATCGGGGTCGGGCGGCAGGCCGAGGTCGAGCGTGACCACGGCCGGCTCGTCTGCGCGCAAAGCGTCGATTGCGCTTGCCCGGTCGCCGGCGATGACCACGTCATAACCGTCATAAGCCCAGCGCAACTGGCGCTGCAGGCCGGCATCGTCCTCGATGATCAGCAACTTCGGGCGTGGGGCTAGCTGCTCGCTCACGCGGCTTCTCCAACGGCAAGGACATGGCTGTTCGCGGCGGCGAGGGTGACGCGGAAATGCGTGCCTTCGCCCTCGCGGCTGGTGACGGCGACGTTGCCGCCCATCGCCTCGGCGAGCTGGCGGGCCTCGAACGCGCCGATACCGAAGCCGCCCGACTTGGTCGACACGAACGGCTTGAACAGCTGATCGCGCAGGAAGGCCGGGGACATGCCGCACCCCTGGTCGATCACCTCGATCGTCGTGCGGTCGGCGCCACCTGTGATGGAAATGGTCACCGGGTCGGCCGACGCGCTCGCTTCGACGGCATTCTGCACGAGGTGGCCGAGCAACTGCTCGAGCCGGACCGGGTCGGCCAGCGCCAGCGCCGCGCGGTCGCCGATCACCGCGATCGGATGCTGCGCACGGCGCCGCGCCGCGACCCGCTCGGCAAGCGGGAGAAGCTCGACCGCGCGAAGTGCCTCGGCGCGGCCGCCATGATGCTGCGACAGCCGAGCGAGCAGGTCGTTCATCCGGCCGACCGAATCCTGCAAGGTGGCGACCATGTCGGCGCGGAATTCGGGATTGTCGGCGTGGCGCTCCGCGTTGCGCGCGACAAGGGTCAACTGGCTCACCAGATTCTTGATGTCGTGCATGATGAAGGCGAAACGGCGATTGAACTCGTCGAAGCGTTGCGCATCGGCCAGCGCTTCCTGCGCACGGGCCTCGGCGAGGTAGCTGGCGACCTGGCGACCGGCGATACGCAGCAGGTCGAAATCCTCCCAGTCGAGCGCGCGGTCGATCGGCGGGCGGGCGAGCAGGATCGCGCCCTGCAAGCGGCCCAGATGGGCGAGCGGCACCAGCGCCCAGGCGTCGGTGTCGAGCATCCATTGCGGCACGCTCGCCAGTTCGATCGGTTCGGCCTGCTCGCTGCGCACCGCGTCGAGTTCGATGATGCGCCCGCCGGTCTCCAGATAACGCGCCAGCACTTCCTCGGCGCCGGCGCCGGGCAAGGCGGTACGATCCCAGTTCCATGCTGCGCCGATGCCCAGGCCGGTGCCGTCGGGCACCAGCAACAGGCCGGCGGGTGAGTCGGTCAGGTCGGCGACGGCCTTGACGATGCGTTCGTCGAGTGGCGCGGCATCGTCGGGCTTGCCGAGCGTTTCAGTGAAGCGCACCCACTCCGCGCGATAGTCATAGCGGTGGCGGAAGAAATGTTTGGCCAGCTTGACCTTTGCCCAGGCACGTACCCAAGTGGACGACAGGATCGTCAGCACCGCGGTGGTCGAGCCGATGACGAAAGCAACCTGGAACAGCCGCGCATTGCCGCCGCCGACGCTGGAGATCGCGCTGGTCGCGAGCAGCATCGCGCCGGCATAGAGCAGCGTCGCGGCGAGCGAGAGTGTCTGCCACGCCACTGTGCGCGACACCTGCAACGTCCAGTCGCCGTTGCGCTGCACCGCCACCGCGAACAACGGCGCGGCGAGCGCCATCACCACGCCGCGACCGGCGAGTAGAGCACTCGGCCAGCTACCGATGAGATAGGCTGCGGCGTAAAGCAGCAGATCGACGCTCCACATCGCTGCCAGTGCGATCACCACGAGGCGAATGCCGCCGCGCGAACGCGGAGCGACGGTCACGTAAAGGTGATGGACCAGCAGCAGGGCGCTGACCGCCACCATCATCCTTAGCGCGAGCAACGCCATGGCCAGCGACGCGACGCTGTCGCGCCCGACGAGTCCGTCGGCGATGGTCAGGCCGATGCCGACGGTGATGACCACCGCGACGACCCCGTAGATGATGGCCACTGCGCGGCGTTCGGGCGAGCCCTGGTCGCGGCGCACCAAGGCGAACATGAAGCCGAGCCAGGCGAGATTGCGCAGCGATTCCGCCACGCGGGTGGTTAGGTCCCTGGCATCGATGCCAGCCACTGCCAGCGCCCACAGCGCGGTGGCGCTGAGGGCGAGGACGAAGGTCAGCCGTGGCAGCGCGGTCCCCGCGTCACGGAGGCGCGTCAGCGCCACGCCTGCGAACAGCAGGGCGGCGAGGGCATGGCTCCACAGGACCAAGGTCATCGGCATGGCGCTAGCGCACGCCTTCCGGCCACAGCACGACGCGGATCGTCTGCAGGATGATCAGCAGGTCGAGGAAGGGCGAATAGTTCTTGGCGTAATAGAGGTCGTATTCGAGCTTCTGGCGCGAATCGTCGATCGACGCGCCATAGGGATAGTTGATCTGAGCCCAGCCGGTGATGCCGGGCTTCACCATGTGACGCTCGGCATAATAATTGAGCTGCTGTTCGAGGTCGTCGACGAATTGCGGGCGTTCAGGCCGCGGGCCGACGAAGCTCATCTCGCCCTTCAGGACGCTCCAGCATTGCGGCAGCTCGTCGATCCGCGTCTTGCGGATGAAGCGGCCGACGCGGGTGATGCGCGGGTCGTCCTTCTCTGCCCAGACCGCCTTGCCGCCGACTTCGGCGTCCTGGCGCATCGAGCGCAGCTTGATGCAGTCGAAACCCTCGCCGAACAGCCCGACGCGGCGCTGGCGGTAGAAGGCCGGGCCCTTGCTCTCGAACTTGATGGCGATCGCGGTGATCATGATCACCGGCAATGCCAGCGTCAGCAGCAACAGGCTGACGCAGATGTCGAACAAGCGCTTGAACGCACTGGAGAACATGCGGCCCGAGGAGAAGCCATCGGAGAAGATCAGCCAGCTCGGATTGACGCTCTGCAGGTCGACGCGGCCGGTCTCTCGCTCGAGGAAGGTCGATATCTCGTTGACGTGCACGCCGGTGGTCTTGATGCGCAGCAGATCCTTGAGCGGCAGCGCGTTGCGGCGTTCCTCCAGCGCGAGTACGACTTCGCTGGCGTTCAAAAGCACGACATGGTCGGCGAGGTTGTAGATTGCATCACGCGCGATTGCCTCGGGGATGACGCGATTGGCTTCGCTCATCGAGACATAGCCAACCACGACGAAGGCCGATCCAGGCTGTTGCGCCAGCGCCTTGAGGCGCGCGGCGCGGGCGCCGGCGCCGAGCACGACGATGCGGCGCTTGAACGCCTGGCCGCCGAGCAGCTTGCCGAGCAGGATACGCAGCGCGAACAGCAGCACGACCGCAAAGCCCATCGAATAGAGCAGGTTGGAGCGCCAGAAGGCCAGTTCGGGCACGATGAAGAAGATCACCGCCTGGACGATCACGCCGAGCGAAATAGCGACCAGCAGCCGCGCCGCGGCGATGCGCAGCGATTGCAGCGAGTTGGCGCTGTACACGCCGACTGCGATCATCGCGGTCATCAGGCTGAAAGCGAAGGTGGCGAGCTGCCAGGCGCGGGTCGCGATCGGCGGGATCGCCATGCCGACCTGTCCGGCGCGCGTCGTCCAGCCCAGCTCGCCGGCCGTGATCAGCATCACGAGGTCGAGCAGGCCGAGCAGCAGCACGGCGTTCGGGATATAATGCTTGAACAACCTGACCATTGCGACCCAGCCTTCTGCCCCGGGATTGTAAGGGATCCCGACACTTGGCCTTCGGATGTCGCAGAAATTGACAAACAAAGGTTGAACGCGGCGGATCGCTCTTGATCCAGGGCAGTTTCAACTGCCACGGTCTGCGGCTATCGCGGCCATAACAGGAGTTGCTTGCATGGACGTTGCCGCGCCGATCGTTCCCGTCATTCTGTCCGGTGGATCGGGTACCCGGTTGTGGCCGATGTCGACGGCCGAGCGGCCAAAGCAGATGCTGGCGCTGACCGCCGAACAGACCATGCTCCAACTCACCGCGCGGCGCGCGCATGGCGAGCGCTTCGCCGCGCCGATCGTCGTCGCCAATGCACGCCATGCCGATATGGTCGAGAGCCAGTTGCGCGATGTCGCCGCCGCGGCACAGGCGCTGATCCTCGAGCCCGTGGGGCGCAACACCGCGCCGGCGATCGCGCTTGCCGCGATCGCGGCGGGTGGCGGCGATGCGCCGCTGCTGGTGATGCCATCGGACCATGTGATATCCGATGTCCCGGCCTTTCATGCCGCGATTCATGCCGCGCTGCCGCTGGTCGAGCAGGGCTGGCTGGTGACCTTCGGCATCGCCGCCGACGCGCCGGAGACCGGTTATGGCTGGATCCATATCGGCGAGGAGATCGCCGGCGGCGTGCACCGCGTGGTCAGCTTCGTGGAGAAGCCGCCGCGCGACCGCGCCGAGGCGATGCTGGCGGGCGGCGACCATGCATGGAATGGCGGCATCTTCCTGTTCCGCGCCGATATCTATCTCGGCGCGCTGGCGGTGCACGCGCCGGACATGCTCGCCGCCTGCCAACAGGCGATGGATAGCGCCGTTCGCGATGGCCGGCGCATTTTCCCCGATGAGGCTGCCTTCGGCGCCGCACCGGCGGACTCGATCGACTATGCCGTGATGGAAAAGGCCGAGCGGGTGGCGGTGGTGCCGGTCAATATGGGGTGGAGCGACGTCGGCAGCTGGGACGCACTGCATGCGATCAGCGATTGCGACGACGGCGGCAACAGCGTCGTAGGCGATGTCGTGATGCTCGAAACGACCAATTGCCTGGTCCGCAGCGATGGTCTGCGCGTGGCGACACTGGGGGTGGCCGATCTGATCGTCGTGGCCAGTGGCAATGATGTCCTGATCCTGCCACGCGGACGGTCGCAGGACGTCAAGAAGCTTATCGACGCGATGAAGGGATGATGGAGGCCATATACCCCTGACATAATTCCCTGTGCAGAAGGGCTCTGGCCGCGCCTTGCGGGCGGGGCTGTGCCGGGCCGAATTTTGTCAGTCGCGCCTGTCGGCAAGAAGTGCGCTAGCCGAGCCGCAGAGCCTCGAGCTCAGCATAGGGCGCGGCCATATATTGCTCGACCACTGCCAGCACCTCGGGCGTCGCTTCCGCCCGCTTGTCGGCCCCGTCCGGGACGAATTTCCGCTCCTTGGACTTCACGTCCTGCCGGGTGGCGTCCTGCATCGCTGCCTGGTCCGCCGCATCGATCGCCATACCGAAATGCGGGAGCATGCGTTCCGCCACGGCGTCCGGCATTTCGTTGTAGTTGATCAGGATTCCGCCGCCGCTCGCCATGCCATCGACGGCCGCTCGGCAGATCTGGCCCAGCACATTGGCACCATGAGCCAGCACCGAATCTTCGCTGTTGGCGGCGAAGGTATCCTGCTGGATTTCGCCGGGCACGGCCATCATTCCAGCCTGGCGCTTCTGGGAGACCATGACCTCGAGCGGATCGCGGTACATGAACACCCATGGCGTATCGGGAAAGGCTGCGCGAAACAGCGGCAGCGCCTTGATGTGCCAGGCGTCGAGCTTGATGACATAGCGCCGCCCATCGCCCGCCCGGTCGCGGCCGAGCGCGGCGACGACCGCGCGCAAGACGCGCACATGGATGTCGAGTGGCAGCCCCGGAATCTGGTGGTTGAGCTGGACTGCGCCGTCGATCGGGGCCGCTTCAGAGGCGACGATCGAGCCCGGCAGCGCCGCGATCATCTGTGCCGCCAGGGTCGAGCCGCAGCGCGACATGTGGAAGATGAAACCGTCGGGCATCAGCGCATCGTCCGGGACGGGCGCATCGATCAGGCTCTGCAGCGTCGAGCGTTTGGTCAGCAACCGATTGATCGGCAGGCAACCGGCGGTGCGCGCCGAGCTTTCGAAGAAGGATTCCTGCAGTGGCGCACCCGCGAAATGCGTCCAGCTTATCGCTGCACCTTGAGGCGTGGGTACGATGGCGGTCGGTAACCATTGCCGGGGCGGATAGCCGTCATTGGTGGCGTCGCCGCCGCTCCACCGCGCTATGCCGAGCGGGTCGGGCTTCAGCGCATGATACAGCATGTCCTCATCGAGCATGATCGCCTGATCTGCGGCGGCGGCAATCACGGCGGCATTAAACTCTTCCGGAAGATAGAGCGGGGCAAGCATGTCCTGCAGCGCCGTGTCTTTCGAGACCATCGCGCGGAGTTGTTCGATCGGGGTGAGGCTTTCGCTTGGCTGCACCGAATTTCCCTGGATGATGACGGACGGGTGGCTTGCACCACTGCGCGTACCGCCTATCGTGGCAGGCGTGCTTGAACAATCTCCCATGACGATCCCCGATCGCGTGCGCTTGCCCTTCGCCTTCGACGCCGCGCGGCTGGTCGCCGATCTCGACCATGTGGTGCGCGGAAACTGGATCGCGCATTTCGTGAAACAGAATTACGACGGGGTGTGGGACGTGCTGCCGTTGCGCGGCAAGGCCGGCGCCACCCATCCGGTGATGATGATCTATTCGGACCCGAGTGCGACCGAATTCGAGGATGGGCCGTTGCTCGACGAGACGCCGTATATCCGCGCGTTGCTGTCGGCATTCCGCTGCCCCCTGCGGTCGGTGCGGCTGATGCGGCTGACCCCAGGCTCGATGATCAAGGAGCATGACGATGGTGACCTCGCCGCCGAATGGGGCATGGCGCGAATCCATGTGCCGATCACTACCAACCCGCAGGTCGAGTTCATGGTCAACCGGGTGCCGGTGGTGATGGCACCGGGCGAGGCCTGGTATCTGCGCCTGTCCGACAAGCACAGCGTCGCCAATCGCGGCACCACCGACCGCGTCCATCTGGTGATCGACGCGGTTGCGGACGATTGGCTGCTCGACCTGCTGAAGCGCGCCGCCTGAGCTTCAGGCCATCAACGCCTCGACCTGGTCGAGCGTGTCCTTGAAGGTCGCGATCACCGCCTGATAGGGCGCGCCAGTGGTCATATCGAGCCCGGCGCGCTTGAGGATGTCGACCGGATAATCCGAGCCGCCGGCCTTCAGCACCGACAGGTAATTGTCGCGTTCCTTCGCGCCGCCCTTAAGGATCGAGCGCGCGAAATAGGACGCTGCCGAGATGCAGGTGGCATATTGATAGACATAGAAGCTGGTGTAGAAATGGGGGATGTAGGCCCATTCCGAGGCGTAGGTGTCGGGCACCATGACCTTCTCGCCGTGATAACGGCGCAGCAGGTCGAGATAGGTCGCGCTGAGTTTCTCGCCCGACAGGCCTTCGCCGGCCTCGGCCTTGTCGTGGATCGCCAGTTCGAACTCGGCGAACATGGTCTGGCGGTAGAAGGTGCCGCGGATGCCTTCGAGTTGCTGGCCGAGATAGAAGAGTTTCTCTTCCTTCGTCTTGGCCTGCTTGACCATGTACGCGGCAAGCAGCTGCTCGTTGCAGGTCGAGGCGATCTCGGCGAGGAAGATCGGGTAATCCGACTTGTCGTAGATCTGCGTCTTGTTGGCGAACAGGGTGTGCATGGCATGGCCCCATTCATGGGCATAGGTCGTCATGCCCTCATAATTCTCGCCCAGGTTGAGCAGCAGATAGGGGTGCACGTCATAGGCCGCGCCGGGGTTCATATAGGCACCCGACTTCTTGCCTGGGCGGGGCAGGGGGTCCATCCACTTGGCAGCGGTCGCCTTTGACAGGGTCGCGACATAATCGGGGCCGAGCGGCGCCAGCGCCTGCAGCACGGTGGTGCGCATCTCCGGCACGGTGACCTTCTTGTCGAGCTGCACCAGCGGCGGATAGATGTCGTAATAGGCCATGTCGGGCAGCTTGAGCATGCGCCGGCGCAGGTCGAAATAGCGATGCAGCTGGGGCAGGCCGGTGTTGGTTTCACGGACGAGCGAGCGGTACACCGTCTCGGGAATGTTGCTGCCCGACAGATACATGGCGAGCGACGTCGGATATTTGCGCGCCTTCTTGCGGAAGATGTCGGCCTTCACATGGCTGAGATAGGCGGCGCCGAGCGAGCTCTGGAATTTCCCGTATTCGGCCCAGAAAGTGTCGAACACCAGCTTGCGGTCGGCGCGGTTTGGCGCGTCGCGGTTGAGCGTATAGGCCTGATCGTCGAGGCGGACCTGCTTGCCGGTCGACAGGGTGACGGTCGGCCAGGGAATGTCCGAGGCGACGAGTTGCTCGCGGATATCGCGCGATCCCGAGAAGGGCGAGGAAGTGCCGGCGAGCAGGTTCTCGCCTTCAGGCGACAAAGTGTGCTCGGCCTGGCGGATGATGTCGGCGAGATAGAAATCGAAGCGTGATTTTAGCGCGGCGTTGGCGGCGAGGAAGCCGTCGATCTTCGCCTTCCCCATTGCCAGCAGTTCGGGCGCGACCCATGAGGTCGCCTCGCCGAACGCAGTGAACATATCGGTCGCCTGGGCCTGCTTTTCCTGATTGGCCGAGACGCGCAGATCGGCGTCCGCCTTGAGACTGATATAGGTATAGACCCGCCCGGCGACGCGGCCGAGATCGGACTGGGCGATCAGCGCGGCGGCGAGCGCGTCGGCGCTCGTGCCGAGCGTGCCCTTATATTTGAGCAAGCCGGGAATGTCGGCCAGCACCTTCTTGCGTGCGGCGTCCCATGCCGCGTCGTCGGCATAAAGATCGCCGAGATCCCACGCCGCCATATCGCTCGGTGTCGCCTTATCCTGAGCCCAGGCCGGCACCGTGAGGGCGAGCGAGACGAGGGCGGTGGCGGCCAGGGCCTCGCGGCGGGACAGTTCGGTCATTGGCAAGCCTCGATAGAAAGGGACGCGCCTGTTTGCCTCGCGGCCCGATGAAAGAAAAGAGCGTTTTGCCCCGCTAAGGCACCTTGACTCTATAACGTGTTATATAGCAGGTTATATTGACTGGCGGAGGTTCGAATGTACGATGCGATTGCGATTGAAGGTGCGGTGATGCTGGGCAGCCGTTTGAAGCGGCTGGCGGAGCGGTTGCAGGCCGGGGCGGAGCGCATGGCGGCGGACGCCGGCCTGCCGACGCAGCCGAGCCAGATGCCATTGCTCGCCTTGCTGCATCGCCATGGGCCGGTGACGGTTGGCGAGGCGGTGGAGTTGCTCGGCATCAGCCAGCCGGCGGTGACGCGTATCCTGTCGCGGCTGGTGGAGATGGGGCTGGTCGAGACGAGCCGGCGTGGGCGCGATCAGCGGCATAAGACGATCGCGCTGACGGAACGGGGCGGCGAGGTTATCGAGACGGCGGCGACGGTGCTGTGGCCGCAATTGCGGGCGGCAGTCGCGGAGCTATGTGATGCCGATGCCATGCTTGGGCAAATCGCGGCGGCAGAACACGCCTTGGCCGAGCGGCCGCTCGACCAGCGACCATCGGGCGGGCTGGCGATCCGGCGCTTCAGCGATGACCTTGCCGAGGATTTCTACCGCATCAATGCCGAGTGGATCGAGGCGACCTTCTCGCTGGAGCCGGCCGATATCGAGGTGCTGAGCGATCCGCGCGGGCGCATCATCGCTCCGGGCGGGGAGATCCTGTTCGTCACCGCGCCGGGCCTCGGCGTGATCGGCACTTGCGCCCTGCGGAAAACCGGCGAGCGCGAGTTCGAGCTGACCAAGATGGGCGTCTCGGCCGCAGCGCGCGGGCGCAAGGCGGGCGAATTCCTGCTCCGCGCGACGATCGACCGCGCTTATGCACTGGGCTGCGACCGGCTCTATCTGCTGAGCAATGCCAAGAATCAGGCGGCGGTGCATCTCTACGAGAAGAACGGTTTCGTGCACGACGCCGGCATCATGGCCGAATTCGGCGCACGCTATGCCCGGTGCGATGTCGCCATGCTGCACCGGCGGTAATCGTCAGGCGCGAGTTCAATCCACCTCGTCACCCCGGACTTGTTCCGGGGTCCACCGTGCCGCACCTGCAACGATCGCTGTGTTTGTGGAACAGTGGATGCCGGAACAAGTCCGGCATGACGGTTAGGGTGATCGAGAATATTCCTACGCTTTGATCAGCCCCTCATGCGTCATCGCCGTCCGTACAGCCGGCCGCGCCATCATGCGGTCGCGCAGCGCGGCGACCTTGTCCGGAACGCTGACGCCCATCTTGCCCGCCCACAGCGTCATGACGAACAGATAGGCATCGGCGACGCTGACATCGGCGCCGAACAGATAGTCGCCGTCCAGCCGCTCGGCGAGATAGCCCATCCGTTTGGTGATCATCGCGCCGGCCTTGTCCTTGTCCTCGTCGGAGGCGCCGGCGAAGAACGGCTTGAAGCTCTTGTGAATCTCGGTCGAGATATAGGCCAGCATCTCGAGCAGATGGGTGCGGCCCATCGCGCCGCCTGGGGCGAGTTGCGGTGCCTGTTGCGTGATCCACTCCAGGATTGCGATGTTCTCGGATAGCGTCTCGCCGCTATCGAGCGTGAGCGCGGGGACATAACGCTTCGGGTTGATCGCGGTGAAGTCGGCACCGCTCTCGGTCTTCTTCGCCTTCAGGTCGACCTTCTCATGGTCGAAAGACAGGCCGGCTTCGTGGAGAGCGATATGGTCGGCGAGGCTGCAGGCACCGGGGGCGTAATAGAGTTTCATTGGTGTGTTCCTCTCGTTGCCGGTCAAACGCCCCAGCATCGGAAAATGGACCGGGGCAATGCGCCGCCAGCATATCAGCGCGGTGCCGTCGGCGGGATGATCGATATGCCGTCGAGTTTCTGCAGCCGATCGGCGACCATCGGCGGCGGCGGGGTGTCGAACAGGACATAGAGCCGATGGGGGTCGATATGACCCAAAGAGAATTCGACACTGTCGCGGGTCAGTCGCTGACGCACCGCGACGGGTTCACGCGAGGCGTGGTAAAAACGCACCGGCTTGCCGGCGATGACCGCGCGCCAGGTTACCTCGTCGAGCAGCTCCAGATTGAACCGTATCTCGGCAGGTTCGAACTCGATCATGTCGGCCTGTGCGATGAGCGCGTCCCAGCGCGGATCGCGCGTCAGGCGATAGGGGCTGGTCTGCGCGGCCAATATTCCGCTGCCGCGCGCCGAGGCGAGCACCGCCCACATATCGCCGATCTGGAGCAGCAGCGCGCCAGCCAGCAGCCAGGTGCCGAACCGCATCCGGCCGACCACCACGATCGCCACGAAGGCGATCGTATAAAGCACGGGCCAGAACAGCCGGCCGGCGGCGCGCACCGGATCGAACAGCTTCGGCACCCAGTCGGGCAGTGGCACGGTGGCGATCACCGCGCCGCGCCAGATGAGATGCGGCGCCATGGCGACGAGCGTCAGCACGACAAAGGCGGGCAACAGCCAGGCGAGGCGCCGGATGAGGGCGTCGCCGCGGATTTCGGCGCGCTGGCGGACGGCGTGAAACAGCGCGATCGCGAGCAGCGCGAGCAGCCCGAGGCCGAGATAGTTCATTCCTTCCAATGCCTGGGCCGGCTCGGTCGAACTGGCCGGCAGCACGGTGGAATAAGTGCCGATATTGGGATTCCACAGTGCGTCGAGGGACATCGAGAAGTGGCCATAGCCGCCGCCCGGCATGGTCACCTTGTTCACCGTGCCGAGGAACATCAGGACAAGCACCACGGAAGCGGCGACGGTGCCGATATCGCCGATCACCGCGGCGCGGGCCCCGCCGCCGCGCGTCACAGCCAGATCGCGCAGCATCGCGCTGGCCCAGATCGCGGCGACTATCACCGTCAGATAGGGATGGATCAGCAGCGCGACGACGGTCGCCGCCACCCACCAGAGGAGGCGCGCCGACCTGGCAGGATCGACATAGATCCAGAGCGCCCACAGGATCACCCATTGCGCGCACAGATTGACGTGACCGAAGCGCGCCAGAAGCACCGGCATCAGCGTCAGCAACGCCGTACCGATCCAGCAGGCGATCGGGTTGGGCGTGAAGCGACGCAGCAGTGCCGCGGCAAAGCCGGTGTGGAGCAGGATGCAGGCCAGCAGCCACCAGCCGACATATTGCACGCCGAGCGGCAGCACCGAGGCGAAGGGGCGTAACAGCAAGCCGAGCAGCGGGTTGCCGTCGGTCAGGGCGAGCGGGATGCCGTCGGGGGCCATCAACAGGGTGGTATTGAGCGATGGCCAGGTCGGCGGGGAGCGCAGATAGGCGGCCATGCCAATGGCCGAGGCGCCGTGATCGTTGCCGTCGAGCAGCCAGGCGACACGCGTCGGGTTGAGGATGCCCGGGTTCATCCAGGCGAGGAAGAGGGCCGCGCTCAGGGCGAGCCAAGGGAGGATCCAGGTGAGGAGGCGCTGACGCATGGGGTGCGCTTGTGGAGGAAGAGGCGTGGGAAGCCAATGGTTCGGGTGGTGGGGGCGTTGGCTTACTTCTTGTCCCTCCCTGCAAGGGAGGGTCGGGGGTGGGTTGGCGAGCGCAGCGAGCCATCTACGCCGACCCGATGCGATGCCGACGCGGTATCGCGGAATGTAGAGGAGGTCGCCTAGCACATTCTGTCGGAGGCCGCCGAGTGCCTCGGCGGCACCCACCCCCAGCCCCTCCCTTGCAGGGAGGGGAGAATTGTAGGTGTTACGCTTCGGCTGAAAAAGAAAGGGCCGGTGGATTTCTCCACCGGCCCTTCTTTCTTGTCTAAGCGGCGCCGGCAAAGCCCGCGCTGTCGTCGGACGAGACTTCGGCCAGAGAGGCCGAAGTCCGCCGGCCGTTCTGATTTTCTGTCCGGGGCAGCTTTCGCTGCCCCGGTCGAAAATCAGAAGTCCATGCCGCCCATGCCGCCCATGCCGCCGCCGCCCATGGGCATGGCGGGCTTGTCTTCCGGCAGTTCGCTCACCGCCGCTTCGGTGGTGATGAGCAGGCCGGCGACCGAGGCCGCGTCCTGGAGTGCGGTGCGAACGACCTTGGTCGGGTCGATCACGCCGGCCGTGACGAGGTTCTCGTAAACGTCGGTCTGGGCGTTGAAGCCCATGTCCGGATCGTTGCCGTCGAGCAGCTTGCCCGAGATCACCGCACCGTCATGACCGGCATTCTGCGCGATCTGGCGGACCGGCGCGTAGAGCGCCTTGCGGACGATATCGATGCCGCGGGTCTGGTCGTCGTTCGCACCGGTCAGGCCTTCGAGCGCCTTGGTTGCGTACAGCAGCGCCGTGCCGCCACCGGGGACGATACCCTCTTCGACGGCTGCGCGGGTTGCGTGCAGCGCATCGTCGACGCGGTCCTTGCGCTCCTTGACCTCGACCTCAGTCGAACCACCGACCTTGATCACGGCAACGCCGCCGGCGAGCTTGGCGAGACGCTCCTGGAGCTTCTCCTTGTCATAGTCGCTGGTGGTGTTTTCGATCTGCGAACGGATCGCCTCGGTGCGGCCCTTGATCGCATCGGAATCACCGGCGCCATCGACGATGGTCGTGTTGTCCTTGTCGATCGTGACGCGCTTGGCGGTGCCAAGCATGCCGACGGTGACGTTCTCGAGCTTGATGCCGAGATCTTCCGAGATCATCTCGCCCTTGGTCAGGATCGCGATGTCCTCGAGCATCGCCTTGCGACGATCGCCGAAGCCCGGCGCCTTGACGGCGGCGACCTTGAGGCCCCCGCGCAGCTTGTTGACGACGAGCGTAGCGAGAGCCTCGCCTTCGATGTCCTCGGCGATGATCAGCAACGGGCGACCCGACTGAACGACGGCTTCCAGGATCGGGAGCATCGCCTGCAGGTTCGACAGCTTCTTCTCGTGGATCAGGATATAGGGATCCTGAAGCTCGACCGACATCTTCTCCGGGTTGGTGATGAAGTAGGGCGACAGATAGCCACGGTCGAACTGCATGCCTTCGACGACGTCGAGCTCGAACTCAAGGCCCTTGGCTTCCTCGACGGTGATCACGCCTTCCTTGCCGACCTTGTCCATCGCTTCGGCGATCTTCTCGCCGACGACGGTGTCGCCATTGGCCGAGATGATGCCGACCTGGGCGACTTCACGCGAGCCCGAGACCGGACGCGAGCGCGACTTGATGTCCTCGACGACCTTGGTCACGGCGAGATCGATGCCGCGCTTCAGATCCATCGGGTTCATGCCGGCGGCCACCGACTTCATGCCCTCGCGAACGATCGCCTGGGCGAGCACGGTGGCGGTGGTGGTGCCGTCACCGGCGACGTCGTTGGTCTTCGAGGCCACTTCGCGCAGCATCTGCGCGCCCATGTTCTCGAACTTGTCCTTGAGCTCGATCTCCTTGGCGACGGTGACGCCGTCCTTGGTGATGCGCGGTGCGCCGAAGCTCTTGTCGATCACGACGTTGCGGCCCTTGGGGCCGAGCGTGACCTTCACCGCGTCGGCGAGAATGTCCACGCCGCGGAGAATGCGCTCACGCGCGTCACGGGAAAATTTTACGTCCTTGGCTGCCATGCTGGCTACCTTTCTCTTCTCGTATTCCTGCGAAAGCAGGAATCCAGGGTTAAATATGTTGCGTTGCCTGGCTCTGGGCTCCTGCTTCCGCAGGAGCACGGCTCAGCAGATTCGTCAGGTTAGCCGACGATCCCAAGGATGTCGGATTCCTTCATGATCAGCAGGTCTTCACCGTCGATCTTGACCTCGGTGCCGGACCATTTGCCGAACAGGACCTTGTCACCGGCCTTCACTTCGAGCGGGTGGACTTCACCGGCTTCGTTGCGGGCGCCGGTGCCGGCGGCGACGACTTCGCCTTCCTGCGGCTTTTCCTTGGCGGTGTCGGGGATGATGAACCCGCCCGCGGTCTTCTCGTCAGCCTCGAAGCGGCGAACGAGGACCCGGTCGTGCAATGCACGAAAGATCATGCGCGTTTGCCCTACTGATTCATCGATATGATGCGTTGTTAGCACTCACGCACGGTGAGTGCCAGCGGCGTGCATATGTGCAGCGCGAGGCGAGTCGTCAACGGTCTGTGCGACAAATTTAGCGGTTAACAGGTCAGGCGGTTGGCCAGCGCACCAGGCCGAGGCGCTCCCGCGCATGCCAGCGCCACAGCAACAACGCCGAGACGACCAACAATCCGACCGCCAGGCCGATCCAGATGCCGACACCCTGCCAGCCGACGCGAAAGCCGAGGAAGATCGCGGTGCCGAACCCGGCGACCCAGTAACCGAAGGCTGCGATCAGCATCGGCACGCGCGTGTCCTGCACGCCGCGCAGCACGCCCGCAGCGACTGCCTGCGCGCCATCGACCAGCTGGAATACCGCCGCGACGACGAGATATTGCAGTGCCAGCGCCACGACCACCGCGTTGGCCGGCGCCGCGACATCGAGATAGGCGCCGACGAACAGGCGCGGCACGCTGAAGATCAGCAGCGCGGTGAGCCCCATGATGCCGATGCCGACGCCCAGCGCGACGCGGCCGGCGCGCCCCACCGCATCCCGGTCGCGCGCGCCGAACGCCATGCCGACGCGGATCGTCGCGGCCTGTGCCACGCCGAGCGGGATCTGGAAGGTCAGCGCGGCGATGTTGAGCGCGATGGCATGTGCGGCGACCTCGTTGACGCCGATCAGCCCCATCAGGATCGCCGCGCCGCCGAACAGGGCGCCCTCCAGCACGAACGTGGAGGCGATCGGCACGCCGAGCTTGACGATCTCGCGCAGCCGCGACCATTCCGGCCGCCACCAGCGCCCGAGCAGATGGTAACGGCGCAGCTTCGGGTCGAGCAGCAGGATGGCGGTGTAGGCCAGCATCATGGCGACAGTGGTGACGACGCTGGCGATCGCCGAGCCTTCCAGGCCGAGCGCCGGGAATCCGCCATGGCCGAACACCAGCAGCCAGTTGCCCAGTGCGCCGAATCCCAGCGCCATGGCGGTGACGCCGAGCGCCCAGCCCGGCCGGCCGAGCGCCGCCGCGGCGGTGCGCATCACGCCGGCGAAGATCGCCGGGATCAGCGCGAACAGCAGGATGTCGAGGAACGCGCCGGCGCGGCGCGCGACATCGGCATTCTGCCCGCTGAAGCGCAGGATCGTCTCGCCATGCGCGAGCAGCAGGATCGCGGGCAGCGCGGCGAGCGCGGCGAGCCACATCGCCATGCGGAACGAACGCCGCACCTCGCGCACCGCATGGCGCCGCGCGCCCAGTTCGGCGGCAATGATCGGCGCGCAGGCGGTGGTCAGGCCAAGCAGCGCCCACAGCATCAGGCCGTAGAGAAACACGCCGAGCGTCGAGGCGGCCAGTTCGACCGTCGTCAGGCGTGCGACGAACACCACGTCGATCGCATAGACCGCCATCTGCAGCAGATTCGCGCCGACCAATGGCATCGCGAGGCGCAGCAGCGCGCCGAGTTCGGCGCGGTGGCGGGGCGCGATCGGTCCGGTCAGCGGCGTCGGGGTGGCGAAGTCGGCCATGCGCGGCGCTATAGCCTTGCCGTGCCAAAGTGCCACATTGCCCGGCCTTTGCCTGTGTTGCGCGAATACCACGGTGATTTACTCATGCGGCGGCTTGCTCTAGCGAGAAGCCTCATCCGCGAGAGCAGGGGAATGGCTTGTGAATCTGGTTCGGGGCGCTTGGAAGGTCCTTGTCGGCATCAAGGACGGCCTGGTGCTGATCGCGATGCTGATCTTTTTCGGCCTGTTGTTCGCTGTGCTGTCGGCCAAGCCGGGGCCGACCTCGATCCGCGACGGCGCCTTGCTGCTCAGGCTCGACGGCCGGATCGTCGAACAGCCGGCCGAAGTCGACCCCTTCTCATCGCTGACCGGTCGCGGCGATGCCGGCCATGAATTCCGCCTGCGCGACGTGGTCCGCGCGCTCGACAAGGCGAAGGACGATAGTCAGGTCAAGGTCGTGGTGCTCGATCTGGATTCGTTCGGCGGCGGCTATCCTGCCGCGCTCAACGAGGTTGCCGACGCGATCGGCCGCGTTCGCGCCGCCGGCAAGCCGGTGCTGGCCTATGCTACGACCTATACCGATGCCGGCTATCGCCTCGCCGCCAATGCGAGCGAAGTGTGGGAAAGCGCGATGGCGGGTACGCTGTTCATGGGCCCGGGCGGGTCGCAGCTCTATTACAAGGGCCTGATCGACAAGCTCGGCGTCAATGCGCACGTCTACCGCGTCGGCAAGTACAAATCCTATGTCGAGCCCTATACTCGCGCCGAGGCCTCGCCCGAGGCCAAGGAGGAGGTACAGGTTCTCTATAATGTGCTGTTCGGCCAGTGGAAGGAAGCGATCGGCAAGGCACGGCCCAAGGCGAAGATTGCCGATTTCCTGACCCAACCCGACAAGGTCGTCGTCGCGGCGCAGGGCAATATCGCACAGGCCAATCTCGACGCCGGGATCGTCGACAAGCTCGGCACGCGGCTGGAGTTCGGTAAGCGTGTCGCGACGATCGCCGGGCATGACGACAACAAGGCGCCGGGCACCTTCCACACGATCGGCTACGATGCCTATGTTGCAGCCAATCCGCTGCCGACCGGTGGCGATGCGATCGGCGTGCTGACCATCGCCGGCGACATCATCGACGGCAAATCGACCGGCGGCAATGCCGGATCGGACACGGTGGCCAAGGCGGTGCTCGATGCGCTCGGCAAGAAAAAGCTCAAGGCGCTGGTCGTGCGGGTCGATTCGCCGGGCGGTTCGGCGCTGGCGTCCGAAGATATGCGCATGGCGATCCTCGAGGCGCGCGCGCAGAAGCTGCCGATCGTGGTGTCGATGGGCGGCCTCGCCGCCTCGGGCGGATATTGGGTGTCGACCGCCGGCGATGTGATCTTCGCCGAGCCGACCACCATCACCGGATCGATCGGCATCTTCGGCATCATCCCGACCTTCGAAGGCACGCTGAAGAAGATCGGCATTACCGCCGACGGTGTGAAGACCACGCCGATCTCGGGCCAGCCGGATATCTATGCCGGCACCAACCCGGCGACCGACGCGATCTTCCAGGCGGGGATCGAGAATGGCTATCGCCAGTTCGTCACGCGCGTTTCGCAGGCGCGGCATCTGACCCCGGCGCGGGTCGATGAGATCGGCCAGGGCCGGGTGTGGGATGGCGGCACGGCGCACCAGCTCGGGCTGGTCGACCGGTTCGGCGGCCTGCAGGACGCAGTCGCCGAGGCGGCGAAGCGGGCCGGGCTGAAGGTCGAGGACACGCATATCGAATATCTCGAAAAGAAGCCGGGCCGGCTCGCCCGCTTCCTCGCCGGGCTGGCGCGGGACGATGACGATAATGATGACAGCACCGCGCCGGCCGAGGACGCCTTCACCCGCGTCGCCGCCGAGCGTCGCGCGATGTTCGCGAGCGCCTTGGGCGAGGTGCGGCGCATCGGCACGGGTGCCGCGGTGCAGGCGCGTTGCCTCGAATGCGGTGGGCTTGGCGGTGCCGCCCCGAGCAACGCCGATGTCCGCTTGATGGACGTCCTGCTGGCGCGCTTCGGATGGTGATCGCGGTTCGCCCGGCGACGCCGGAGGATGCCGCCGAGATCGCGGCGATCTACAAGCCCTATGTCGAGGGCGCGACGGTGTCGTTCGAACTCAAGGCACCCGACGAGCGCACGATGCGCTCGCGCATGGCGGCGTCGGACGGTTATTATCCCTGGCTGGTGGTGACCGAAGGCGAAAGCGGGGCGGTGCTCGGCTATGCCTATGCCACCAAGTTTCGCGACCGGCCGGCCTATCAGTACACCATCGAGACCGGCGTCTATCTCGCGCAAGGTACGCAGGGGCGCGGCAATGGCCGGCAACTTTACGACGCGCTGATCGATACGGTGCGGGCGCAGGGCTTCACCCATGCGATCAGCGTCATCGCCTTGCCCAACGATCATATGATCCGGCTGCACGAATCGGTCGGCTTTCGCAGCACCGGCATCCTGCGCGAGGCGGGGTACAAGGCCGGGCGCTGGGTCGATGTCGGTTTCTGGCAGGTCAGGCTCAACGACGCGACCATCCCGCCAAGGGAGCCGAAGCCGTTCAGCGAAATCGGCATGGTGTGGAACTGGTGAAATTCTCTCTCCCTGTGGGAGAGGGAGGGAGCGCCGTAGGCGCGGAAGGGTGAGGGCAGTTTTCTCACCTCACGCGCTGCCCTCACCCCGCGGCGCTTCGCGCCTTGCCCCTCTCCCAAAGGGAGAGGGGATTAAGTCTCGCACCACTGCCCTAGAAACGCCCCACTCTCTCGTCTAAGCCGCGCCCACTTATGACCGACACCACCGCCCCCGCCGCCGATTACCGTGACACCGTGTTCCTGCCGGTGACCGACTTTCCGATGAAAGCCGGTCTCGCCGCCAAGGAGCCGGCGATTCTGGCGCGCTGGGGCAAGATCGGCGTGTATGACCGGCTGCGCGAGCAGCGCGCCGGCGCGGAGCGTTTCATCCTGCATGACGGCCCGCCCTACGCCAATGGCGACATCCATATGGGCCATGCGATGAACAAGGTGCTGAAGGACATCATCGTCCGCAGCCAGTCCTTGCTCGGCAAGGACGCGCCGTACGTGCCGGGCTGGGATTGCCACGGCCTGCCGATCGAGTGGAAGGTCGAGGAAGCCTATCGCGCCAAGAAGCTCGACAAGGACCAGGTGCCGGTCGCGCAGTTCCGCGCCGAATGCCGCGCCTATGCCGAGAAATGGGTCGCGGTGCAGCGCCCGCAATTCGAGCGGCTTGGGGTGATGGGCGACTGGGAAGACCCGTACCTCACCATGAAGTTCGAGGCCGAGGCGGCGATCGTCGGCGAGCTCTTGAAATTCGCCGAGACCGGCCAGCTCTATCGTGGTGCCAAGCCGGTGATGTGGTCGCCGGTCGAAAAGACCGCACTGGCCGAGGCCGAGGTCGAATATGAGGATGTGGTGTCGACCCAGATCGACGTCGCCTTCGAGATCACAGAGGCGCCGAACGCGCCCGAACTACAAAAAATAATCGATGAAGTTGGGATTCGAGCAGTAATCTGGACGACTACGCCGTGGACGATCCCGGTGAACCAGGCGCTGAGCTACGGGCCAGACATCAACTATGCCATCGTTCGCCTGACGCTGGATAAATATGGTGGTATGCATCCAAAGCGCTTCAGATTTGGACGCGTGCTGGTCGCTGAAGATTTGGTTCCGTCGTTCCTGGCGCGTATCAAGTCTCAGTTGGAGCGCGAGACGGGGGCTGCGCAAGATTGGTTGGGTGGCCATATTGAAGGCATCGTGACCGGCGCCCAACTCGCCGGCGCCGTCGCGCGTCACCCAATGCACACCCTCGGCGGCTTCTTCGCCAAGCCGCGCCCGTTCCTGTCCGGCGACTTCGTCACCACCGACGCCGGCACCGGCCTCGTCCACATGGCGCCCGACCATGGCGAGGACGATTTCGAGCTGTGCAAGGCGCATGGCATCGATCCGGTGTTCGCGGTCGATGGCGGCGGCATGTACCGCGCCGACTGGCTGTGGCTGGGCGGGCAGGGCAGCGTCATCAACAAGAAGTTCGTCGCATCGGACGGGCCGATCTGCAGCGACCTGCGCGCCGCCGGCGCCTTACTCGCCGCGTCGGACGATTTCGCGCACAGCTATCCGCATAGCTGGCGCTCCAAGGCCAAGGTGATCTTTCGCGCCACGCCGCAATGGTTCATCCCGATGGACCAGCATAGCGGCGGCGAAATGGTCGCGGTGCCGCAGCTTGCCACCGATGGCGGGATCGGCACGCTTGGTTTCGCCGCCGGCAATGCGCCGACGTTGCGCGAGGTCGCGCTCGATGCGATCGAGCGGACGCGCTGGGTGCCGTCGCGCAGCCAGAACCGCATCCGCGCGATGGTCGAGCAGCGCCCCGACTGGGTGATCAGCCGCCAGCGCGCCTGGGGCGTGCCGATCGCGCTCTACGTCGATCGCAGGACCGGACGCTATCTCAATGATAAAGCTGTGAATGATCGTATCGTCGAGGCGTTCAAGGCGGCTGGCGCGGACGCGTGGTTCGCGGCCGACCATCAGGCGCTGCTCGGCGACAAATATGATCTCGCAGACTACGAGGTGATCAATGACATCCTCGATGTGTGGTTCGACAGCGGCTCGACCCACGCCTTTGTGATCGAGGCACGTTACGGTGAAGGCACGCGCGCCAACCTCTATCTCGAAGGGTCGGACCAGCATCGCGGCTGGTTCCAGTCGTCGCTGCTCGAAAGCGCCGGCACGCGCGGCCGTGCGCCCTACGACGCGGTGCTGACGCACGGCTTCGCGCTCGACGGGCAGGGGCGCAAGATGTCCAAGTCGCTCGGCAATGTCGTCGATCCCTTGAAGATCATCGCCGAGAGCGGCGCCGATATCCTGCGCATGTGGGTCGCGCAGACCGACTATTTCGAGGATGTGAAGATCGGCAAGGAAGTGCTCGGCACGACCTCCGATGCCTATCGCAAGCTGCGCAATACCTTCCGTTATCTGCTCGGTGCGCTCGACGGCTTCACCGATGCCGAGAAGGTCGACACGCATCACATGCCCGAGCTGGAGCTGTATGTGCTCCATCTGCTCGGCAAGCTCGATGTCGAGTTGAAAGCGGCGACCGAGAATTACGAGTTCAACCGCTATCTGCGCCTGCTGACCGATTTCGCGCAGGAAGACCTGTCGGCGTTCTTCTTCGATATCCGCAAGGACTCGCTCTATTGCGACGCGCCGGGCGATATGAAGCGCCGCGCCTATCGCACCGTGCTCGACCTACTGTTTCATGCGCTGGTGCGTTACGCCGCGCCGATCCTGTGCTTTACCGCCGAAGAAGTGTGGCAGGCGCGTTATCCGAGCGAAGATGGCTCGGTGCATTTCCTGACCTGGCCCGAACTGCTGGCGCTGCCGGGCGACGACGCGATCTCGACCGCCTGGTCCGATGTCCGCGTACTACGCCAGCAGGTCACCGAGGCGATCGAGCCGCTGCGCCGCGACAAGATCGTGCGTTCCAGCCTCGAGGCCGAGGTGGTGGTGCCGCACTCGCCGCTGTCGCCCGAGGCGCTGGCGGAGATCTTCATCGTCGCAAAGGTGACCGAGGGCGAGGCCATCACCGTCACCCGCACGAACTTCCATAAATGCGGCCGTTGCTGGCGCCATCTGCCCGATGTGGCGGAAGATGGCGCGCTCGATGCCCGCTGCGCCAAGGTTGTCGCCGCATGAACCGCCTGCCCAAAATCGGCTTCGCCATCGCGGTCCTGTTCGTGATCGTCGATCAGGCGGTGAAGCTGTGGATCACCGGGCCGCTCGGCCTGCATAACCTCGGTGATTCGCGTTACTTCCTGCCGATCTTCAACCTGCAATATGTCGCCAATCGCGGAGTGTCGCTCGGCCTGCTGCATGCCGATACCGAGACGATGCGCTGGGGGCTGGTGTTGCTGACCGGCGTGATCGCGGCGGGCGTGCTCTACTGGATGTTCAACGAAAAGAACCGCCAGGACCAGTTCGCGCTCGGCATGGTGCTGGGCGGCGCGCTGGGCAATATCATCGATCGCATCCGGCTCGGTTACGTGATCGACTATGCCGACCTGCACTTCGGTGGGTGGCAGCCGTTTTTGGTCTTTAATCTCGGCGACGCCTTCATTACGATGGGGGTGCTCGTCCTGCTCGTCCGCGCTCTCCTCGTGCGCGATAAGTCGCGGGCACGAGCATCTGTGGAGAATTCCAATGCGTAAAGTTGTACCGATCGCCGCGGGGCTTGGCCTCGTCGTTCTGCTGTCCGGCTGCGGCCATCGCGGCTTCGGCAAGGGCGGTCCGGACGAATTCGCCGTCGCGCGCCAGGCGCCTTTGGTGATCCCGCCCGACTTCGCGCTGGTTCCGCCCAAGCCCGGCGCGGCACGCACCAACGATACCGGTGCGCAGGCCCAGGCGCTCGACGCGCTGTTCGGCGGCCCGGCGGCGCGCAGCAGCGGTGAGAACGCCACGCTAGGCGCGGTCGGCACCGATGCCGATCCTGGCATTCGCTCGTCGGTCGGTGACCCCGCCACCAACGTGGTCGACAAGGGTACGACGACGCGCGACGTGATCGCGGCGCCGGAAGGCGACGGCCAGAACGCCCGCGCCTCGACGCCGACGCCCTGATCCTTTCGCCTGCGGGCATAACAAAAAGCGCGCCGCGATCATCCCGATCGCGGCGCGCTTTTTTTGTTCGTCGCGGGCGGGGATCGCTCCCCGCCCGCAAGGTTGGATCAGAAGGCCACGCCGAGCGTCGCGACGACACCGCCGTTGCTGATCTTGTGGTTGGTGAAGCCGTTACGGAAATCGGCGTCGGTATCGACGTAGCTGACACCCAGGGTGAGTGCCTTGTACGTCACCGCCGCGCCAACTGCCCAGTCGGTGTAGCCCTTCTTGCCGGTGGAATCGACCGCGAGCCAGCCCGAGCCCCAGGTGTGGCCGAGGTGACCGGTCAGGCTGAGCGGCGTACCGGGAATCGCCGCCGACAGGTCGCCGGCGAGATAGACGTTGTCCTTCTTGGGCTCCGGAACCAATCCCTGCGTAGCACCCGTGGCCTTTTGCTTGAAGGCATAGTTGACGGTTGCCTTGGCCGTCACCGGGCCGAAGGTGTGGGCCAACGAGACATAAGGCTCGAAGAAGTCAGACGAGGCCGTATCGCCGGGGATGAGCTTGGTCTTCGGGTAGAAGTAATAGAGCACGCCGACATCGAGCGTCGTGCCGCCAAAGGCCTTCTTGTAGCCGCCGATGATGTCAATTTCCTGGTGGCTCACGCTGGAAGCGATCACATAGCTGTCGACCGACGAGCCCCAGACCGTGAAGTACAGGCCGGATTCATGGGCGATGGTGAAGGTGCCCTGGACGGCGAAGTTCTTGTCGGTCTGCGAGACGCCGCGGAAGCGATAGTCGCTGACGACGGTTGCACCACCCGAGATGGTGATGGCTGGGGGAGGCGCCGCATCATCAGCGAACGCGGGAGCGGCGGTGGCGACGAGCATGAGCCCGCCGAGCGAGAGAGTGGAGAAGCGCATCGGTTTCCTTCCGAATGGAATGCACGTCCCCGCCTGCGCGGGCCGGAGTCCGTGTCTGTCGGAGGTTGCCCTCCCGCACGATGTTCCCGACCGCGATGTAAGATTGCCGAAATGTGCTGCATCGCACAACAAAATTCGGTGTGCCGACCCGAAACGGCCCTACAGCTGTTGCGATCGCGCAACAGTGTGTCGGGTCAGCGACCCGTTTTCCGAAGGTGCAGTGTGCAGATGCACGTCGCGCTGCGGGAAGGGCAGGCCGATGCCATGCTCCTTGAACAGCCACCATAGCCGGTTTAGCACGTCCGAGCGGACATTGCCGACGCCCCCTTCGGGGTCGCTGATCCACACCAGTATCTCGTGCTCGATCGCGCTGTCGCCGAACGCGGTGAGCCAGACATTGGGCTTGGGCGAGTTGAGCACGCGGGGGCTCTCCGTTGCCGCACGCAGCATCAACTCCTGGGCGAGTTTCAGGTCGGCGCTATAGCTGATCCCGACCGGTACGCGCACGCGCACGTTGCGGTCGGTATAGGACCAGTTCTCGACCGGCTGGGTCATCAGATTCTCGTTCGGAATCAGATGCTCCTTGCCGTCGCGCGTGATCACCGAGACGGCGCGCACGCCGATCTTGTTGACCCAGCCGACATCCTTGTCGCCGACGACGATTACGTCGCCCGGCTTGATCGAGCGGTCCATCAACAGGATGATCCCGGCGATCAGATTGCCGACGGTCTTCTGCAGGCCAAAGCCGATCGCCAGGCCGAGCGCGCCGGAGAAGACCGCGAAGGTTGTCAGGTCGATGTCGAGCACGTCGACACCGACGAAGAAGGCGAGGACCACCGCGACGATCGCGGCGAGCTTCTGCGACAGCAGTTTCTGCGTCGCGTCGAGCCCGCGCGACTGGCCGATCCAGTGTGCGACGATGCGATTGGCCAGCCGCACCAGTGCATAGAGCGCGATGATCGTGATCAGGATGGTGAGCAACGACAGCATCGAGAAGCGGCGCCGGCCGATATCGAAACCGATTCGCTCCAGCGTCGTGGTGATCGGGTGCAGTCCGCCCACGGCATGGCTGAACAACGCCACGAACAGCGCCACGGCCACCAGCCAAGCCATCCAGCGCGGAAGGCCCAGGCCACGCAAGATGGTGAGTGCCGCCATCGCCGTCGCGGCGCCTAGCGCGAGGCCGATCGGCGCGGCGGCGATCGGCGGCCAGTTGTCGATATTGATCAGCACGGCGAGGATCAGCGCGGCGGTGCCGTGTCGCACGATCCCCGGCAGGCGCGCGCCCAGGCCTTCGGCGTGACCGGTCAGCTTGCTCTTCCAGGTTCGCGACAGCGGCTGGCCGATGAAGCGCTGCGCCAACACACCGGCGACCAGCGCGACGAGCACCAGCGATCCGGCGATCGCCGTCGCGATCCACTGCTCGCGCGGGATGCCGCTCAAGCCCTGGGTGCGCAGCCAGTCCAGCAGCGGGCTCACGATGCCGCGCGGAAGCGCGCGAGCCCTGCGGCGAGATCGGCGATCAGGTCGTCGGCGTCCTCCAGTCCGATCTGCAGGCGCACCACGGGCCCGGCATCGGCGCGGCGCGTGACGCTGCGATAGCGCTGCGGGTCGGTCGGGATGGCGAGGCTTTCGAACCCGCCCCAGCTATAGCCGATGCCGAACAGCTCCAGGCCATCGATCAGGGCCGACCGTGCATCGTCGCTGCCGCCTTGCAGCACGAAAGAAAACAGCCCGGACGAGCCTTTGAAATCGCGCGCGAAATGCTCGTGGCCCGGGCAGTCGGGCAGGGCAGGATGCAGCACCGCCGCAACCTCGGCTTGCTCCTTCAGCCAATGCGCGATCTTGAGTGCGCTCGCCTGATGCTGCTGCAACCTGATCGCCATCGTCCGGAGCCCTCGTGCGCCGAGCCAGGCATCGTCGGGGCTGGCGACCTGGCCGAGCTGGAAGCTGGTGTCGCGCAGTCGCGTGAAATGTCCCGGCGCGGCGGTGACCGAGCCGAGCATCACGTCGCTATGGCCGACGACATATTTGGTGCAGGCGAGGATCGTCAGGTCCACGCCGTGCGCGATCGCCGGGAACAGCAGCGGCGTCGCCCAGGTATTGTCGAGCAGGGTCGTCACGCCACGCGCCCTGGCGGCGGTGACGATCGCCGGCACGTCCTGCACCTCGAAGGTTAGGCTGCCGGGGCTTTCGAGGAAGATTGCCTTGGTGTCTTCACCGATCAGGTCGGCGATACCGGCGCCGATCAGCGGATCGTAGAAGCGCGTCTTGATGCCCATGCGCTTGAGCAGACCGCTCGCCATCGACCGGGTCGGATCATAGGCGCTGTCCACCAGCAGCAGTTCGTCGCCCGGCGACAACACCGATAGCAGGGCGGCGGCGATGGCCGCGACGCCAGAGGGGTAGAGGAAGGTGCCCTCCGCGCCCGGCTCGAGCTCGGTCAGCGCCTCGGCCAGCGACCATTGCGTCGGCGTACCGCGCCGCCCGTAGAACAGCCGGTGATGCGTCTCGCCGACCCGCTCGCGCATTTCGGCGACGGTATCGTACAATATGGTCGAGGCGCGCCACACCGGCGTGTTGACCACGCCCGCGGTCCATTCCTTGCGCCGTCCGGCGGAGACGACGCGGGTCGCGTCGGCGCGAGGTTTGTCGTTGTTGCTCATCGCCTCCAGCCCTACCGCTCGCGCGGCATGACGTCGAGCCGCGCGACACGAACGATCGGGGAACCAGCCACCCCGGCCGTAATCGCGGCACCATTGATCGAGATTAGCGCGATTTTCTTGTTGCAGTGCAGCAAACGCGCAACCATATTCCTGGCAGTCCGTTCAGGGAGAGAAGATTCGGCCGCCCAGGCCACGGAAATGTGCAAGGAAATGGCAATGACGCGTCTGACGCGAGAACCCACGGCAATCGATCATCTGGCATTGATCGGCAATTTCCTCCCCAGGAAATGCGGCCTTGCAACATATACGACAGACACTTTCACCGCGTTGCGTGAGCGCTTCACCGACATGATTGTCGATGTCTATGCGATGGACGATCACCCCGGCCGTTATGATTATCCGCCGGCTGTGACCCGCGCGATTCCCGAACAGGACCGCCTGGCCTATATCGACGCCGCCCGCGCGATCGAGGCGAGTGGCGCCCAGGCGGTGTGGCTGCAGCACGAATATGGCATTTTCGGCGGCACGGCAGGCGAGCATATCCTTGCTTTGCTCGACCGCATCTCGCTGCCGCTGATCGTCACGCTGCATACCGTGCTCGAACAGCCCAATGCCGATCAGCGCCGCGTGATGGAGGCGCTGCTGCGCCGTGCTTCGCGCGTCGTGGTGATGGCAGAGCGCGGCCGGGAAATCCTCCAGCGTGTCTACAGCGCCAACCCGCGCGCCATCCTGACCATCCCGCACGGTGTGCCCGACCGCGCTCTCCTCGACACCGCCGGCTTCAAGCAGCGCTTCGGCTGGGAGGGGCGCAAGACGATCCTGACCTTCGGCCTGCTCGCCCCGGGCAAGGGCATCGAGACGATGATCGAGGCGATGCCTGCGATCGTCGCCGACAATCCCGACTCACTCTACATCGTGCTCGGCGCGACCCACCCGAATCTCGTCGCGCACGAGGGCGAGGCCTATCGCGATCGGCTAGAGGCGCAGGCCGAGGCACTGGGCGTCGCCGACCACGTCGCGTTCGTCGACGCGTTCGTCGAGCATGAGGATTTGCTCGACTATCTCCAGGCCGCCGACGTCTACGCGACGCCCTATACCAACCCGGCGCAGATCACCTCGGGCACGCTGTCCTATGCCGTCGGACTGGGCAAACCAGTGGTTTCGACGCCTTATGTCCACGCGGCCGAGATCCTCGCCGACGGGCACGGTGTGCTGGTCGATTTCGGTGATAGTGCCGGCTTCGCCCGAGCCATCGGCAGGCTGCTCGCTGATGACGATGCCCGATTGGCGCTGTCGCGGCGTGCCTATGCGCGTGGCCGCACGATGGTCTGGTCGCGCCTCGCCGACACAGCGATGGAGGAGATCGTCGCGATGGTTGCGGCCAAGCCGCGCCGTATTGCCACCGCGCCCTCTTTCCGCGCGCTCGCGCCCGATTTCGCCGCCGTCGAGCGGATGAGCGACGCCACCGGCATGTTCCAGCACGCCATCCTGTCGATTCCCGATCGCCGCCATGGCTATTGCATCGACGATAATGCCCGCGCGCTGATGCTGACCGCGCGGCTACCGGGCATGGACGAGGTCGCGCGAGACAAGTGGATGACGGTCTATGCCGCGTTCGTGCAATATGCCTGGAACCCGGACACGCGGCGCTTTCGCAATTTCATGAATTTCGACCGGACGTGGTGCGAGGACACCGGCTCGGAGGATTCCAACGGCCGTGCGCTTTGGGCGCTCGGCGTCACTGCACGCGACACCAGCCTCGCCAAGCATCGTGACTGGGCGCGGCGCCTGTTCGACGAGACGGCGAGCCTCGCGCTGGACCTCGGCTCGCCGCGCTCACACGCCTTTGCCATGCTCGGTGCTTCGGCGATGCTCGGCGCACATCCCGGCCACACGCTGGCGACGCATATCCTGACGCGCTTTTCGAGCGAGTTGATGAGCTTGCTGGAACGCGCGAGGCGGCCGGAATGGCGCTGGTTCGAAATCGTGCTGGCTTATGACAATGCCCGCCTGCCCGAGGCGCTGATCCGCGCCGGCATCGCGCTGAGCCGGCAGGATCTGATCGATTGCGGGTGCGACGCGCTCGACTGGATCGCCTCGCAGCAGACCGGTCCGGACGGGCGCTTCCGCGCCGTCGGTACCGAGAGCTTCGGCCGACCCTATGCCGATCCGCTCCCGTTCGACCAGCAGCCGCTCGAGGCGCAGGCGACGATCGACGCCTGCGAAGCGGCATTCGACGCCACCGGTGACCGGCGCTGGGTCGATGAGGCGATGCGTGCCTATCGCTGGTATCTCGGCCGCAACGATCACGATCTGCCGCTTGCCACCGCGCAGGATGGCGGCTGTTTCGATGGGCTCACGCCGATTGGTTTGAACCGAAATCAGGGCGCGGAGTCGATTCTCGCGCTGCAATTAGCCTCTGTCGCCATTTCGGGGCTTTCAAACCGGTCGACAGCCGTGGCAGGGACGTCGCGCGCCGTTGCCTAGCCTCGCTCGGAACGTCGCTGATGTGCGACAGCCAAGCGAGGCAAGACCGTTGATCGAGTTTTTCCAGCACGCCCTGCGTTTATATGCCGATCCGTCGCGCGTCGTGGTGCGCCCGTTCCACCTCGCCTGGGCGGGAAACGGCGGCAGCCGCACCGAACGGCTGGTCTCGGAAGTAATGGCGATGAGCGTGAGCGACACGCGCGCCCAGCTCGAAATCGTGCTCAAGGATTTCGAGGCGCGCCACTGGCAGACGCGCCGCGTGTTCATGACGCGCTATGACGAGATCGAGGCGCAGCTGAAGCTGGATGGCAGCGAGATCGGCGACGAGAAACGCCAGCTGATCGGTGCATATTTCTGCCACGAATACAGCTATGCCGCCGCCGCGCTGATGAACCCCAGCGCGGTGCCGCATTTCGACCAGTCGGGCATGCCCCAAGGCTCGATGCGTATCCTGATGTCGCTGCGTTCGGTGGGCGAGGGGCATATCTCCTCGGTAGCTTTCCGCGAGGGCATCATCACCGACAAGAATGAATTGAAGCTTGCGCCGGAACCGCCCTTCGCCACCGCGACCGACACGATCGACGAGGACGAGGAGCATATCCCGGAAGGGCCGATCACGGTCTATCGCCACCGCGATTCGACGCTGTCCGGCACCGTGATCTTCCCGATCACTGCGGCCCAGTCCAAGGGGCTCGAGGATCTCCGCCTCGTCCAATTCACCCATGATGACGGCAGCATCGAATGGCTCGGCACCTACACCGCCTATAACGGGTCGGTGATCCAGTCGGAGCTGATGCGCACGCGCGATTTCCGCGCCTTCGATCTGGTGCCGATGACCGGCCCGGCCGCGCGCAACAAAGGCATGGCCCTGTTTCCGCGGAAGGTGAATGGCAAGTACATGATGATCGGCCGGCAGGACGGCGAGAATGTCTTCTTGCTGCAATCCGACACGCTGCTGCACTGGGAAGAGGGCGAGAAGCTGCTCACTCCGAAATTCCCTTGGGAACTGGTGCAGATCGGCAATTGCGGCTCGCCGATCGAGCTGGACGAGGGCTGGCTGCTGCTGACGCACGGCGTCGGCGCGATGCGCAAATATTCGATCGGCGCGGTGCTGCTCGACAAGGATGATCCATCCAAGGTGATCGGCCGCACGCGAGACCCGATCCTCGCCGCCGCCGATCAGGACCGCGAGGGTTATGTGCCCAATGTCGTCTATACCTGCGGCCCGCTACGCCACGGCAACAAGCTGTTCGTGCCCTATGGCGTGGCGGACAGCTCGGTGGCGTTCGCGTTTTTTGACATTCCGACCCTGCTCACCGCGTTGACGTGATGCTCCGCCGCGCATAGCGGTAGAGCAGGGCGGTCAGCGCGAAGAACAGGATCGTGCCGCCGATCAGCGCGTAAGGCGTGAAGCCCGCACCGACCAGGGCAATCGGTGAATCGCTGTCCGCCAGATAGACGATGATTGCGAAGGCCACGCCCCACAGGCTTTCGCCGACGATCATGCCCGTCGCGGTCAACACGCCGATGCGCTTGGCGAATTCCGCATCGCGCGTACCATCGGCCCAGCGATCGTAGAACCAGCCGAACACCGATCCCACCACTGTCGGCAGGATCACGCTCATCGGCAGATAGATGCCGATGCCGACGGCAAGCGGCGGCAGGCGGAACTTCTTCATGCTGCCCAGCAGCTCGTCGAGCGCGACCAGCACGATGCCGACGCCGATGCCCAGCTCGATCATCGGCCAGTTGGCATTGCCGCTGATCACACCCTTGGCAAGGGCCGAGATCAGACCTGCCTGCGGCGCCGCGAGCGCGTTGGGCCCCGCGCCCGGTGCTCCGACGAAACCGAAGCTGTGGTTCAGCACATTGAGCACCGGTGGGATGATCAGCGAACCGAATATCACGCCGATCACCAGCGCGACCTGCTGCTTCCACGGCGTCGCGCCGACCAATTGCCCGGTCTTGAGATCCTGCAGATTGTCGTTCGAGATGGTCGCGACCCCGAACACCACACCGGTGACGATCAGCGCATAGGCTATCATACTCTGCGCGGCATCGGCGCTGCCCTCGCGTCCGAACAGGCCGACCAGCATCAGCGAGGCAGCGAGCACCGAGAGGATGCCGATCCCCGACACCGGCGAATTGGACGCGCCGATCAGTCCCGCCATATAACCGCACACCGCCGCGATCATCAGCCCGATCACCAGCACGAACACAAGGCCGCCGGCGATCAGCAGGATCGCCGAGCCTTGTAGCGGCCCGCCCGAGAGCACTTCCCACAACAGCCACGCAATCGGCACCAGCACGGCGAGCGAGACGACGGCGACGATCGACACCGGCAGGTCGCGCTCTTCCAGGGCCACGGTCTGACCCGCACCACGCGCCGCGCTCGAGGCCATGGCCGAGCGGACGCCGCCGACCACCGGACCGGCGATCTTCAGCAACGTCCAGATGGCGGCGACACCGATCACGCCGGCACCGAAAAAGCGCACATCCTGACGGAAGATCGTGTTGGCCCAGACTTCCGCGGTGCCCGGCAACACGTGGTGCGCCGTTAGATATGGCAGCAAAACCCACCAGCCCATCACCATCCCGAGCGCCATGGCGAGGCCGACGGACAGGCCGACGAGGTGCCCGACTCCCAGCAGGGCAAATGACAGCCCGCCCGAAATGCCGGTCGCGCCAGCGCCTGCGCGAAACCACAAGGCCGCTTCCGTGGCGACGAGTTTGGTTTGGGTAAGGATCGCGAAGCCGGCCGAGGCGAGGCTGCTCCAGATGATCACCCACAGGCCGCGGCTGTTCTCCGCGCTGCCACCCGCCGCAGAGCCGACCTGCAGCACCTCGGCGGCGGCGCGGCCCTCCGGATAGGGGAGGTCGGTATCGACCACCAGCGCGCGGCGCAGCGGAACCGAGAACATCACCCCGAGAATGCCGCCCGTCGCGGTGATCGCCGCCGTCTCGACATAGGGGAAGTTCTGCCACCAACCGATCATGATCAGCCCCGGCAGCACGAAGATGATCGCCGCCAATGTGCCCGCGGCGCTCGCCACCGTCTGGACGATGTTGTTCTCGAGGATCGTCGTGTCCTTGAACATGCGCAGGATCGCCATCGAGATGACCGCGGCGGGGATCGAGGTGGCGAAGGTCAGCCCGACCTTCAGGCCGAGATAGACGTTCGCCGCGGTGAACAGCAGCGTGATGACGCCGCCAAGCAGGATGCCGCGCAGCGTGAGTTCGGCGGTGGTGGTCGTTTTGGTCTGGCTCATGGTCCCTAGGTGGCACATTCAAGCTGAACGTAACACAGCGATTTCGCCGCTATTCCAGCACCCGCCGCGCGAGCCCCGCGCAATCGGCATCGGTCGCCAGCGGCCCCTGGTCGCCACGGATCGCGCGGCCGATCGCCTTGAAGATATTGCCGACCGACTTCACCTCGCGCGGGACGAAGGCGTCGGGCTGCTTGATCGTACCGCCAATGTGCAACGATCCCGGCAGGCGCAGCACGATCCGGTCCTTGGGGCGCCCGGTCATGTCGAGCGATACGGCCTCCGACGGGAAGGTGACCGTGCCGGTGCCTTCCGAGCGGCTCCGCGTCGTGTCGATGACGAACGGATCGGCGCGGCCGACTCCCTGCCGCAGGTCGAGCCGCAGCGCGACGCAGCGCAACCCGGCTTCCTCGTCTCCGCCGGTGAATAGGCTGCGCCCGGCATCGAGGCCGATCATCGAGGCGATCTTCGCCGGCAGCCGCCCGTCGCGCGCCACGACGCCGATCCGCCCATCGCTGTTGCCGACCGCCTCGCGAATCGTGCTGCCCGGTCCGCTCAGCCGCGCATGGCCGTCGAACCTGCCATCGACCTCACCGCCCGCCGTACCGGCGATCACACCCAGGCGCGAATCGTGAATCGCCATGTCGATCGTCACCAGCGGCACTTCGCGCCCACCGCGCTGGTCGACGCGCAGCGTGCCGCTCATCGTCCCCTTGACCATCGTGAAGGTGAGCGGGTCGACTGTCAGCAATTGATGATCGAGCGTCACGCGCCCGCTGATCCCGGTAAAGGCGCGCGCCCCGCCGTTATCGATCAGGCGCCGCACCGTGAAGGTAATGGTGCCGTCGGTATGCGTGATCTTGCGCATGTTGATGCGCAGATCGGGCACCAGCCGGGGTCCTTCCACCTGCTTCAGCGCGTGCGCCGTGGCGAGCCCGGAATCCGAAGCGAAGTCGTCGAAGCGCAGCCGCTCGGCGACGATCGCGCCGTCGAGGCTGGTCCGGCCATCCATCTTGCGGACCGTGACATGGCCGGCAATCTCCGACTGGCCGATGCTGCCGGCAACGCTGCTGACATTCCAGTCGTGCCCGTCGTGCCGGGCATGCGCGGTCAGACTGACCGGCTGAGTGCCGATTAGACCGGCTTCGATGATCGCGTCGATCAGCTTCAGATCGTCGGCGCGCGCGCTCACGTCGATCGTCAGGTGGCGCATGTCGAGCGGCGCATCCATCATGCCGGTCGCCTTCATCGTCAGCGCCGGCCCGTCGATCGTCGCACCGAAAGCCCAGGGCTTGCCATTTGTAACGATCACCGGCCCGTGCGCGGTGATGCTGACCGGTTGGCCGCGCACCGTTCCGACGCCACCGACGCGGAAGCCTTCCGCATCGGATGACAGGGTCAGGTCGAAACTGCGCTGCTGGAAGGCGTCGCGATAGGTCACGCGCGCGTCGCGCAGCACGAAATGCTCGAGCCGGGCCGGCGAATCGTCGTCGTCGCCACCCGCGCCGTGCTTGCGCCAGTTCACGCGCCGCTGCGCATCGCGCGCCAGCGACAGGCGCAGCCCGTCGATTTCCACCGATTGCGGCGCGAACCGCCCGATCAGCAGTGCCCAGGCCGAAAAACGCACCCGCGCCGTCGCGATCCGCGCCAGTTCGCCTTTGCCCGCCCAGGCGGCCTGCGGCACGCTGACATCATGGATCGCGATGGTCGGGGTGAAGGAGAAGCTGTCGAGCCGCTCGATCCGGCCGATCGTCACCGGGCGCCCGAACTGTTCGCTTGCGCGCCGCACCGCCGTCTCGCGCAACATTCCCCAGGGAAAGGTCGCGAGGATAATGAGCAGCGACAACAGTATAACGAACGCGACGCCGACAACCCAATGCACGCGCCGGTTGGCTATCAGCGATCGGAATGACATCCGACGATGACGATCCGCATGCGCTTTCGTTCCGCCGACGTCAGTTCGCCAGCGCCGCACGCGCCTTCGCGGCAATACGGCTGGCGATACCAGGCATCTCAGCCATCACCCGCATTTCCGCCATCGTCGCACCGCCCAAATTGACGATCGTCACCAGCCGGGAAAAGGCGAAATTCGGATTGGGCCGCTCCGCCAGCCGTAGCTCGTCGCCCGCCGTGACCGCGCCGTCGCGCAACACGCGATAATACCAGCCCGACCGACCATTGCGAACCATCGCCTTGCCCAGCCGCGGCTCGCCCAGGGCGAGTGCCAGCTTGAAGCAGGGCTGGCGCGGCTGGCACACCTGCAACAGCGCTGTGCCGATCGCATGCACGTCGCCGACGCAGATATCATCCTCACTGAGCGCCACGACCGTCAGATTCTCACCCATGCTTCCGGGCACAAAGCGCGCGGCGAGCATCGGGAAATCGCTCGCCCAGACGGGATAATGGTCGGCGGCATAGCCATAGACTGCCTTTTCCGGCCCGCCATGCACGGTCAGGTCCGCCTGCGCATCGCCATCGAGACCGAGCGCGCCGACGCTCACCGCACCGGCAACTGCGCGCTTGATGAAAGCACTCGGCACCGCTTCCGGCCTCAGCGGCGCGACGCGGCCGACCTGTACCGAGGCGAGCCGCGCCGTCACCGTCCCTTGAACAGGCCGCCGAGCACGCCGCGCACCAGCCCGCCGAGGATGCCCGCCCCGGCACCGCGCGATGATCCGAACACAGACTTGGCAACCTCATTGGCCACCTGTCGCCCGATCGCCGAGCTTGCCGAGCGCGCGGCGGAAGTCGCCATGCGGTTCCACGGGCTGTTAGCGGCGGCTCGCGCGTCGGCGGCCTGTTGCTGGGCCTGCAGCCGTGCCTGACGATCGGCCTCGCGCTGATCGGCGATCCGCTGACGCTCGGCATCCTTGGCGGCGCGCGCATCTTCCTTGGCCTGCGCCGCGGCCGCCTTGTCGGCGTCGGTCTTGGCCGCGACCTCGGCGGCGGCAGCGGCGGCTTCCTGCGTCTTGGCGCCGATCAGCTCAGCGGCGGATTCGCGGTTGAGCAGCTTGTCGTACTTGTCGCCGATCGGGTCGGTCTGGATCATCACCGCGCGCTCTTGCGGCGTCACCGGCCCGACCCGCGAACTCGGCGGCTTGATCAGCGTGCGCACCACCGGGGCGGGGGCACCATCGGGCTGGAGCAGCGACACCAGCGCCTCGCCGACCTTCAATTCGGTGATCGCGGTCGAAACATCGACGCCCGGATTGGCGCGGAAGGTATCGGCCGCCGCCTGCACCGCCTTCTGGTCGCGGGGGGTGAAGGCATTGAGCTTGTGCTGCACGCGGTTGCCGAGCTGTCCCGCCACGCTGTCGGGGATGTCGATCGGGTTCTGGGTGATGAAATACACGCCGACGCCCTTTGAGCGGATCAGCCGCACGACCTGTTCGATCTTGTCGAGCAGCGCCTTGGGCGCGTCGTCGAACAGCAGATGCGCCTCGTCGAAGAAGAAGCACAGCTTGGGTTTGTCGGGGTCGCCGACCTCGGGAAGGTGCTCGAACAGCTGGCTGAGCAGCCACAACAGGAAGGTCGAATAGAGTTTGGGGCTCGCCATCAGCTTGTCGGCCGCGAGGATGTTGACGATGCCGCGGCCCTTGTCGTCGAGGCCGATGAAATCGTCCATCGCCAGCGCCGGCTCGCCGAAGAAATGCTCGCCGCCCTGGCTGCGCAACTGGAGCAGCGAGCGCTGGATCGTGCCGACCGACTGCTTGGTGAGGTTGCCGTAAGTGACGGTCAGCTCGTCCGCGCGATTGGCGCAATCGACCAGCATCGCCTGGAGATCGTCCAGGTCGAGCAGTAACAGCTCTTCCTTGTCGGCGACGGTGAAGGCGATGGTCAGCACGCCTTCCTGCACCTCGTTGAGGTCCATCAGGCGGGAGAGGAGGAGAGGGCCCATCTCCGAGACGGTGGTGCGGATCGGGTGGCCCTGCTCGCCGAACAGGTCCCAGAACTGCACCGGATTGTCGCTGTACGACCAGCCGTCATAGCCGATCTCCTTGGCGCGCGCGGCGAAGGTCTCGTGCAGCTTGGAGGTGGGGGAGCCGGCCATGGCGAGGCCCGATAGGTCACCCTTCACATCGGCGACGAAGCACGGCACGCCGTCGCGCGACAGGCCGTCGATGATGCCCTGGATGGTGACGGTCTTGCCGGTGCCGGTCGCGCCGGCGATCAGACCGTGGCGGTTGGCGCGCTTGAGCTCGAGCTGGAGCTGCGGCGTGCCGCCCGCGCCGCTGCCGATGAAGATGCCCGTCTCGTCCGCCATACGCCCACTCCCGAAAGCCCGTCTCCCGCCGGCGCACCGGCGGGAGACGAAACTCTAGGGTTTGGGGTGGATTAAGACCAGCCTACTTGCGAAGCTTGATGCCGACGAACACCGGCGGACTCTTGGCGCGAACGACGAGCAACGCGACCTGGTCGCGCCCCGCCTGCTTGGCGGCGGCAACCACCGCACCGAGTTGCGCCGGCGTGGTGGTCTGGGTGCCGTTGGCCGCGACGATCACGTCACCGCGCTTCAGCTTCTGCCCGGCATCGGTCGACTGGTCGACCGACGCGATGACCACGCCGCGCACCGTCGAATCGACGCCGATCGAACGTGCGATCTGCGGCGTCAGAGACTGCACCGACAGGCCCAGCGCATTGGCCGAGGCTTGGCCCGGCGACTTGGAATCGTCCCCGCCATTGCCCAGCGCATCGTCATCGCCATTGTTGCCGCCGGCGATGGCGGCAAGCTGGTCTTCCGAAGGCCGCGTGCCGATTGTCGCTGTAAGTGACATCGCTTTGCCGTTGCGGATCACGTCGAGCGGCACGCGCGTGCCCGGCGCCGTGTTCGCGACGAGATAGCTCAGCGACTGGTCGGGCGTGACGTCCTTGCCGCCGACGCGGACGACGACATCGCCAACTTGCAGGCCGGCCTTGGCCGCGGCTTCACCCGGCTCGATCGAACGCAGGATCTCGCCATGGTTCTTCGGCAGGTTGAGCGCCGCGCCGATATCGTCGTCGATCGGCTGCGGGCCGACACCGAGATAACCGCGCGCGATCTTGGTGCCGCTCATCAGCTTTTCGATCACCGGCTTGGCATCGCCGGCGGGAATGGCGAAGCCGATGCCGATATTGCCGCCCGACTGGCCGGCGAAGATCTGCGAATTGATGCCGATGACGTTGCCGTTCATGTCGAACATCGGGCCGCCGCTATTACCCTGGTTGATCGCCGCATCGGTCTGGATGAAGCGGTCATAGGCGCCGGCGCCGGTGACGCGGTGCAGCGCCGAAACGATGCCGGCAGTCACGGTCGAGCCGATGCCGAACGGGTTGCCGATCGCGATCACCCAGTCGCCGACCCGCGCATGCTCCGAATCGCCGAAGCGGACATAGGGCAGGTTGGTGGCGTCGATCTTGAGCAAGGCAAGATCCGAGGTCGGGTCGCGCCCGATCAGCTTGGCCTTATACTCCTTGCGGTCGATCATGATGACGGTGATCGAGTCGACCGTCGCGCCCTTCGCACCGGGAGCGACGACGTGATTGTTGGTCACGATGTAACCATCGGCCGAGATCAGGAAGCCCGAACCGAGCGACTGCGCCTCGCGCGTCTGTGGCTGGCCGTTCCCGCTACCGTCACCCTGCTGACCGTTCAACTGGCCGAACAGGTCGCCGAACGGCGTGCCGGCGAAGGGATTGGCCTGTTGCTGGACCTGGATGTGCTGGCTGGTCGAAATGTTGACCACCGCCGGCTGGAGCTTGGCGACCATGTCGGCAAAGCTCATCGGCGCGCCGGGGCGCGGGACGGTGGCGGCAATGGCGCCTGGCTCGTTCTGGGCCGTCTGGCCCGGAGGCGAGAGCGTTACAGCGGCGGCCGCGCCGCTGAGCAGAAGGGCACCGGTAATGGCATAGGCGTAACGCACGTGGGTCTGTTCCTCTCGTCTGCCGCTGGGGGCTGCCGTGCCTGTTTCGCGCGGCGATGCTGAACGGCGATTGAATATGAACGGTTCGACAGCTTGTAAGGTTTCTTACTTCCGGCCGACGAACTGTCTCAGATAACTATTCTCGGGCGACAGGATGATCGACGTCGAGCCCGGCTGCTGGGCCGTGCCGCTGAACGTCGTGCGGTAGGACTGCATCGCCCGATAGAAATCGTAGAATTCAGGGTCCTTGTTGAAACTCGCGGCATAGATCGCCGCCGCCTTGGCCTCGGCATCGGCACGGATGATCTGCGCATCGCGGTAACCCTGGGCGCGAATCGTTGTGGCCTGCTGCTTGCGCGCGCTCTTCATGCGGTCCAGCGCGCTCTGCATCGGGCTGCCTTCGGGCAGGTCGGCATGTTTGATCCGCACATCGACGATCGCCACGCCATATTGCGAGGCAAGTCGCTGCAGTCGTGCCTGGATATTCTCCATCACCCTTTCGCGCTCGGGCGTGAGCAGGGTGGCGGACGGCTGGTTGCCCAGCTCGTTGCGGATCGAATTGGCGAGCAGCGGCTGGAGTGCTGCGGTGACACCCTCTTCGCTGCGTGCGGTGACCACCATCTTGAGCGGATCGACCACGCGGAACCGCGCATAGGCATCCACCTCGAGCGGCAACTGGTCGGACGACAGCACCGGCTGGTTGTCGAGTTCCACGTCGAGGATGCGCTTGTCGACCCATACGATACGGTCGATGAATGGCACGCGCATGATCAGCCCGGCGCCGGTGTTGCCGAAGCGCTCACCCTTTTGATAGGCATTTATCGTGCGCACCGGCTGTTCGAAGCGCAGGATCACCGCCTGGCTCGTCTCGGGCACGATGGTCAGCGTGCTGCCGATCAGGATCAGCACGAGCAGCGCCATGATCGCCAGCGAGATCGGGTTGCGGAGAAGGTTGCGGCTCATTTCGCGGCTCCCGGCTGGGCGGCGGGTTCGGGCGCACGCCGACCGGCGCCGAGCGGGAGATAGGGCAGCACGCCGGGCGTCTCGACGATTGTCTTGTCGCTCTTGCCCAGCACTTCCTCCATCGTCTCGTAATACATGCGCCGGCGTGTCACCTCCGGGGCCAGCTTGTATTGGACATAAACGCGGTCGAATTGCCCGGCTTCGCCTTCTGCCTTGGCGATGAGCTGCTGGGCATAGCCGGCGGCCGTGTTGCGCAGGGCGACGGCATCGGTGGTCGCGGCGGTCACGTCCTTGAAGGCATCGCTGACTGCGGCGGGCGCGACCGCGCGGTTGACCGCGACGCCGTCGATATGGATGCCCGAATGATATTCGTCGAGAATCTGCTGCATGCGGTTCTGCACCTGCGCCTCGATGCGTGGGCGCCCCGCACCGATCGCGTCATCCAGCGACATGTTGGCGACGGCCTCACGCATCGCACTCTCGGCGGTGGCCCGCACGGTCGAGCGCGGTTCGGCGATCTGGAACACGAAATCCTCCGGGCTGGTGATGCTCCAGCGCACCGAATAGGACATGTTGATGATGTTGCGGTCGCCGGTCAGCGTCAGATTCTCGGCATCCGCGCTTTCCGGAAAATTCTCGGTGCGAATCGCCTGCACATCGACGCGCGTCACGTCTGCGATCGGTGCCGGTAAGGTGATGCCGATGCCGGGCTCCAGTGTGCCGGCATAACTGCCGAACCACGTCACGACGCCGCGCTGCTGCGGCCCGATCGGGTGGATGCTGGTCAGCAGCAGCCAAGCCAGGATGACCAGCCCGACGCCGATGCTCCACAAGGCGCGCGGCCCCGGCGCGCCGGGGATGCCGGGGCGGCCACCGCCACCACCACCACCGCCGCGCGCACGGCGGAGCAGTTCGTCGAGCGCGCTCGGCCCGGGCGTGCCGCGTTTGCCGGCGGGAGGCACCGTCCACGGGTTGCGCGGGCCGCCCCCATTGCCTTTGCCGTCGCCGCCATCGCCGCCGGTCGGGTCATTGCCCGGCCCCCACGGATTTTTTGGCCCATCGGAAGTCATGATGCCGATGCGTGCGCGCCAGCCGGAAAAAATCGTCATGTGTCCTTTATAAGAGGGCGCGACGGGAAAAACAGTGGCAAGCGGCGTTCCCGGCCCTATCTGGCCGCCATGACCGACATTGACCCCCTCGATACCGCCCTTTCGTCCGCGCTCACCGCCGTTGCCGGCACCCGCGCCACCATGCGCCGCGAGGGCGTACGCGCCTCCGTCATCCTCGACGTGACCGGGCTCGAACAACCCGAACGCGATGCGCTGGAAAACGCTGTCCGTGCTGCGGCCGAGGGTATCGCGGGTATCGAAACGGTACGCGTCGCCCAGACAAGCACGCGCAGCCGTCGCGTCTCGATCGCCGTCGCCAGCGGCAAGGGCGGGGTTGGCAAATCGACCGTCTCGGTCAATCTCGCCATCGCGCTAAAGACACTCGGCCGCCGCGTCGGCATGGTCGACGCCGATATCTATGGCCCGTCGCAGCCGACCCTGCTCGGCGTGGTCGGCTCGCGTCCGATCGCGCGCGACAAGCTGCTCGTGCCGGTCGACACGCCTTTTGGCGTGCCGCTGCTGTCGATGGGCCAGCTGGTCGAACCGGGTCAGGCGATCGCGTGGCGCGGGCCGATGGCGGCCGGCGCGCTCGGCCAGCTGGTCGATGCCGATTGGGGCCAGGCCGACACGCTGGTGATCGATCTTCCGCCTGGCACCGGCGACGTGCAGTTGACGATGATCCAGAAGCACAAGCCGGCCGGCGTGGTGATCGTCTCGACCCCGCAGGATCTCGCGCTGATCGATGCGCGCCGCGCCATCGACCTGTTCGTCAAGGCCGGCGTCCCGATCATCGGCCTCATCGAGAACATGGCCGGTTACCAATGCCCGCATTGTGGCGAGGTCTCGGATCCGTTCGGCCGCGGCGGCGCGGAAAGCGCGGCCGCGGCGCTGGGGATCGACTTTCTCGGCCGCATCCCGCTCGACATCGCGATTCGCGAAGCCTCCGACGCCGGCACGCCGCCCGCTGCCGGGAACGCTCCCGAGGCCCTGGCGTTCAACGCGGTGGCGCAGCGCGTGCTGTACTGGATCGGTAACAACTAGACTGCGGAGACAGCCATGCCGCTCACCAACGACGCCGACATCAAGGCATTGCTCGAGCAGACCCGCACCATCGCGCTTGTCGGGGCGTCGGATCGGCCCGACCGGCCGTCCTATCGTGTCATGGCGACGCTCCAGGCGCATGGCTACCGCGTCATCCCGGTCAATCCGCAGATCACCGGCGAGCATCTCCACGGCGAATTCGTGTTCCGCGATCTCGCCCAACTCGGCGACCCGATCGACATGGTCGATATCTTCCGCAATTCCGCCGCGGCCGGTGAGGCGGTCGATCAGGCCATCGCCGCCGGTGCCAAATCGGTGTGGATGCAGCTCGGCGTGACCAACGACGAAGCCGCCGCGCGCGCCGAGGCGGCCGGCCTCAAAGTGGTGATGGACCGCTGCCCGGCGATCGAACTGCCCCGACTCGGCGTGCCCCCGCTCGCCTGAGCAATGCAACCATCCGCCCCCGTCGCGGGTTGGCGGTGGAAGCAACAGGGAAAGTCGCCGATGATCGTTCTGAGCCTGCTCCTCGCCGCGGCGGGGCCGGCGGCTGCCACAGCGCCGCACCCCGTCCGCCATGTCGTTCATCGCCGCGTCGTGCGCGATGTCGTGCGGCGCAAGCACCGGATCGATACCCGCCTGCGTCTCGCGGGCTGTGGTTACAACGCGACCGGCCGGTGCGCGACGGTGCGTTCGCCCTATCGCCTGCCGCTCGCCGAGCCGCTGCCGCCCACCGCCAAGGCGGACGCGCTGGCACAGACCGGCACTCGCTGTGCGCTGATCGGCCAGACCATCTGCACTCACCCGCCAAGGGAAATCCTGCACGTTGAAAAATAGCCTTTGAGAAAAATAGCTTCTGGCTGCTCCCGGCCGACGCAGTGCCACGCTATGACCGCACGATGCTCGGCTGGCTCCTTCTGCTGGCGGCGGACCCGAGTGCCGCCTGGCTCGCGCAGGAGCGCGCGGCGACGCGCGTGTCGCCAATATGCACTGCGCCGACTGATTCGAACGAGGTAACGGTCTGCGGTCGGCGCCACGCCGACCGTTACCGCGTGCCGCTGATCGAAATCGACCGCGACAACCCCGCCAATGAAGGCGTGCCGGCGGAGCGCTATCGTTTGCTCGCGCGCACCAATAATTGTCGCGAGCACAACCTTTTCCAGGTCGGTTGCGGTATGGCCGGCGTGACGGCGAGCACGCGCCACGGCATCACCACCGGCGGCGAAAGGCCTCTCGCGCCATGATCCTGCTTCTGCTTCTCGCCCAGGTCGCGAGCCCCGCACCCGCAACGCCGCCCGATCCCGGACACGGCACGCCGCCCGCACGGATATCGATCCTGGTCGATCCCACGCCCGCCTGCCCACCACCGGTGCAGGGCAGCAAGGATGTGGTGGTGTGCGCCCGTCCCAACCAGGAACAACGCCTGCCGTTGCCCGACGAGCGCGGCCCGCCCAACGGCCCGGTCGCGTCCAACCCCGAACTCACCGGCAGCGGCGCGCTCGCCGCCGAGGGGACACCGTGTGCCGCGCATCAGGGCGGCTGCACGGTCGGTTTCGGTCCGCCGATCGTGCCGATCGTCGCGGCATTGGTCGGTGCGGTGAAGAGCGGGCTGGCCAAGCGTCCCGACAAATCGCACCGCGTCGCGATCCCGCTCGACGATGCCCCGCCGCCGCCCTCGCGGATCGAACCCTAGCCGAGGATATGCATCCACACCGGCGCACCGGTGAGGCTCTGCGAGCCGCGCAATTTCTCCAGCGCCTGCGCCACCGCGCGTTCCGGCCCTTCGTGCGTCACGATCGCCACCAGCACTGTGCCGTCGGCCATCGTGCCGCGCTGGATCAGGCTTTCGATCGACACGCCGGCGTCGCGCATCGCCGCAGCGATCTCGGCCAGCACGCCGACCTTGTCGGCCACCATGAAGCGCACATAGGCCCGACCGCGCCGTGCGCCGCTATCGGCGGCGGTGTGTTCGGCCAGCGCGTCGGCCGGCATGGCGAAGGCCGGGCCGAATTCGCCGCGCGCGATATCGATCAGGTCGGCAACCACCGCGCTCGCGGTCGGTCCGTCGCCGGCGCCGGCGCCCTGAAATAGCAGCCGCCCGACGAAATTACCCTCGGCGACAACCGCGTTGGTTGCGCCCGTGACATGCGCCAGCGGATGGCTCATCGGCACGAGATGCGGATGGACACGCTGGAATAGCCCGCCCGGCCCATCCTCGGCCAGCCCGAGCAGGCGGATGCGATACCCCAAAGCCGCGGCCTCGGCGATATCGGCGGCAAGCACATGGCGGATCCCGCTGGTCGCGACATCGCCGAACGCCGGCCGCGTGCCGAACGCCAGGCTGGCGAGGATCGACAGCTTGTGCGCCGCGTCGACGCCGTCAATGTCGAAGCTCGGATCGGCCTCGGCGAAACCCTTGGCCTGCGCCTCGGCCAGCACCTCGGCAAAGTCGCGCCCTTCCGACTCCATCGTCGAGAGGATGAAATTGCACGTGCCGTTGAGGATGCCGTACACCCGCGACAGCGCATTGGCCGCCGCACCCTCGCGCAGCCCCTTGATCACCGGCACGCCGCCAGCGACCGCCGCTTCGAATTTCAGCGCGACCTGCGCGGTCTCGGCGGCCCGCGCCAGCTCCAGCCCATGATGCGCGATCATCGCCTTGTTGGCGGTGACGAAACTCTTGCCCGCCCCAAGCGTCGCCCGGGCCAGGGTCAGGGCAGGGCCATCCGACCCGCCGACCAGCTCGACCACCACATCGGCCTTGTCGTGATGCGCCAGCGCAGTGGTGTCATCGACCCAGTCGAACCCCGAGATATCGACCCCGCGATCCTTGCTGCGATCACGCGCCGACACCGCGACGATCTCGATCCGCCGCCCGGCCCGCCGCGCGATCAGATCGCCATTGGTCTCGAGCAGGCGAATGACGCCGCCACCGACGGTTCCGAGACCAGCGAGTGCGATGCGGAGAGGGGTTGTGTCGTTCATGCCGCCGCGCCTAGCCGGAAGGGCGGCGGCGGTTCAAGAAATTCCTCCCCGGAACGGGGAGGGGGACCATCCACAGGATGGTGGAGGGGGATCGCCGCAAACGTAGCGCTCGCGGTCAGCCCCCTCCACCACCGACCTGCGGTCGGCGGTTCCCCTCCCCGTGCCGGGGAGGAGCTAGAAGATGTTACTTCTTCACCAGCCCGATCTCGACCAGCCGCTCGTGCAGATAGTCGTGCGCCGTGATCGGCGTCGGATAGCGGTTGGGATTGTCCGGTGTGATCGTCGACGGCAGCGTCTCGATCAGGAAATCGGGCGCCGGGTGGAGGAAGAACGGCATCGAATAACGCGAGAAGCCGCGCCGCTCGGGCACCGGGTTGACCACACGGTGCGTCGTCGAGGGCAGCACATGGTTGGTCAGCCGCTGCAGCATGTCGCCGACATTGACCACCATCGC